>NZ_WWEQ01000019.1 GCF_009857845.1 Brevibacterium rongguiense
CCGAGCACCGCGGTGCGGCCGCCGAGCAGCAGCGCGAGGAGGACCGCCCGGAGCGCGGCCAGCGCCGCCGCCGGGGCGAGGGCCGACGCGGCGACGCCGAGGACGGCCAGGAGCGCGGCCAGCAGGATCGCGCCGAGCGCACCGAGTCCGACGAGCGCCGCGGGCGCAGCCGCCGCGGCAGCCGCGACGGCGACTCCGAGGCCCGCGACAGCCGCGAGGGCCGCGACAGCCGCGCGGACCGCGGCGACAGCAACGGCCGCAACGACAACAACGGCGGCCGCGACAACGGTGGCCGCTACGACAACCGCGGTGACAGCAAGAACGGTCGCGACAGCAACCGGGGCGACGGCGGCAACGGCCGCAACGACGGCAACGGCCGCGACAACAACAACCGGGGCGACGGCCGCGACGGGGACGACCGCCGCGGGCGCAACCGGCGCGATCGCAAGCGCCGCGGCGGCAACGGGCGCGAGGACGAGCAGGACCTGCGCCCCGACGACGTCCTCATCCCCGTGGGCGGCATCCTCGACGTCCACGACAACTACGCGTTCCTGCGCACCTCCGGCTACCTGCCCGGCCCCAACGACGTCTACGTCTCGGCCAACATGGTCAAGCGCAACGGCCTGCGCAAGGGCGATGCCGTCGTGGGCGCCATCCGCCAGCAGCGCGAGGGCGAGAAGAGCAACCGCCGTGAGAAGTTCGATGCGCTCGTGCGCCTCGACAGCATCAACGGCCTGAGCGCCGACGAGGCCAAGCGCCGCGTCGAGTTCTCCAAGCTCACGCCGCTCTACCCGCAGGAGCGCCTGCGGCTCGAGACGGATCCGAAGCTCATCGCCACGCGTATCGTCGACCTCGTCTCGCCCATCGGCAAGGGCCAGCGCGGCCTCGTCGTCTCGCCCCCCAAGGCCGGCAAGACGACGATCATGCAGCAGCTGGCGAACGCGATCACGACGAACAACCCCGAGGTCCACCTCATGGTCGTCCTCGTCGACGAGCGCCCCGAGGAGGTCACGGACATGCAGCGCGCGGTCAAGGGCGAGGTCATCGCCTCGACCTTCGACCGCCCGGCCGATGACCACACGACGATCGCGGAGCTCGCCATCGAGCGCGCCAAGCGCCTCGTCGAGATGGGCCAGGACGTCGTCGTCCTGCTCGACAACATCACCCGCCTGGGCCGCGCCTACAACCTGGCGCAGCCCGCCTCCGGCCGGATCCTCTCCGGCGGCGTCGACGCGAACGCGCTCTACCCGCCCAAGAAGTTCTTCGGCGCGGCGCGCAACATCGAGGGCGGCGGCTCGCTGACCATCCTCGCCACCGCGCTCGTCGAGACCGGCTCGAAGATGGACGAGGTGATCTTCGAGGAGTTCAAGGGCACCGGCAACATGGAGCTGCGCCTGTCGCGCAACCTCGCGGACAAGCGCATCTACCCGGCCGTGGACGTCAACGGCTCCGGCACGCGCCGCGAGGAGAACCTCATGAGCGCCGAGGAGATGAAGATCATGTGGCGCCTGCGCCGCCTGTTCGCCGGCCTCGAACAGCAGCAGGCCGTGGAGCTGCTGCTCACGAAGCTCAAGGAGACCGGTTCGAACGCCGAGTTCCTCATGCAGGTCCAGAAGTCGACTCCGCTGCCGAAGTCGGCGGCCGACGACCTCTGATGAGCACCCCCGGCGACCTCGAGTCGCTGGTCAGCAGCGTGCGCGCCCTGCTCGACGAGCACGGCCGGATCGAGGCGGAACTCGCCGATCCGGCCGTGCACGCCGACGCGGGGCGCGCGCGCCGTCTCAACCGGCGCTACGCGGAGCTCGACGCCGTGGCATCCGCGTGGCGCAGGCTCGAGGCCGTCGAGCGCGACCTGGGCGCGGCCCGCGAGCTCGCGGCCGAGGACGAGTCGTTCGCGGCGGAGGCGCGCGACCTCGCCGCCGAGCGCGAGGTCCTGGGCGCTGAGCTGCGCGAGCTGCTCGTGCCGCGCGACCCGGATGACGCGCGCGATGCGATCATCGAGGTGCGCGCGGGGGAGGGCGGCGAGGAGTCCGCGCTCTTCGCGGCCGACCTCACCCGCATGTACCAGCGCTGGGCCGAGTCCCACGGCTGGTCCACGGAGATCCTCGACGCCGCCGAGTCCGCGCTCGGCGGGTACAAGGACATCACCCTGGCCGTCAAGGCCAAGACCGGGGGAGTCTACGGCTGGACGAAGTTCGAGGGCGGCGTCCACCGGGTCCAGCGCGTGCCGGTGACGGAGTCGCAGGGCCGGATCCACACCTCGGCGGCGGGCGTGCTCGTCTTCCCGGAGGCCGATGAGCCGGAGGAGGTCTCGCTCGACGAGAACGACCTGCGCATCGACGTCTTCCGCTCCTCGGGCCCCGGCGGCCAGTCGGTGAACACGACCGACTCCGCCGTGCGGATCACCCACCTGCCCACCGGCATCGTCGCGAGCTGCCAGAACGAGAAGTCCCAGCTGCAGAACAAGGAGGCGGCGCTGCGCATGCTGCGCGCCCGCCTGCTCGCCGTGCGCGCACAGGAGGCCGCGGCGGAGGAGAACGACCGCCGCCGCTCGCAGGTGCGCACCGTGGACCGCTCCGAGCGGGTGCGGACCTACAACTTCCCGGAGAACCGGATCGCCGATCACCGCACGGGCTACAAGGCCTACAACCTCGATCAGGTGCTCGCCGGCCGGCTCGACGAGGTCGTCGAATCCCTACGCGCCGCCGAGCGCGCCGAGCGCCTCGAGGAGATCGGATGAGCCGCTGATGGCAGCCGGCAGCACCGAGTCCGCGGGCCCCGAGCACACGGCCCCTGCGCACAAGGGCCCCGCTCACGCGGACCCCGGCCCCACCGCCGATGCCCTGCTGCGCGAGGGCGCGGCGGCTCTGGCGGGCAGTGCCTCCCCGGCCGCCGACGCCGCGCTCCTGCTGGCCCACGCGTGGGACCGCACGGGGGCCCAGCTGGCCCGCGCCCGCCTCATGGGCGAGTCCGTCGCCCCCCGCACAGCGCGGGTCTACCGCGAGCTGCTCACCGCGCGCGCCGGCGGCGCGCCCGTCCAGCACCTGACGGGCCGGGCCCCGTTCCGCCGCCTCACGCTGCCCGTGGGGCCGGGGGTCTTCGTGCCCCGCCCCGAGACCGAGCTGCTCGTCGACGCGGTGCTCGCCCGCACCTCGGCCGCGCCCGTGGCCGTCGACCTGTGCGCCGGCAGCGGTGCGATCGGGCTCGCGCTCGCCACTGAGGCCCCCGGGGCGCGGGTGCTCGGCATCGAGCGATCCGAGGCCGCCCTCGAGTGGGCCCGCCGCGCCCGCGCCGAGCACGCGGACGAGCTGGCGGCCGCCGGCTCCCGGCTGCTGCTCGCCCAGGGCGATGCGACGCAGGCCGCGGAGGTCGCCGGGCTCGTCCAGCGCGAGCTCGGCCAGCGCCCGCAGGTCGTCGTGTCGAACCCGCCCTATGTGCCCCCGGGCGCTGCGAGCGCGGAGGTCACCGCGAGCGATCCCGCGGCGGCCCTGTGGGGCGGCGGTCCCGACGGCACCGAGATCCCGCGTCGCATCATCGCGACCGCGGCCGCGCTGCTCGCCCCCGGGGGGCTGCTCGTCCTCGAGCACGCGGAGGCGCAGGGGCCCGCCCTGCGGCACGCGGCCCACGCGCTGGGGTTTGGGGGAGCGGCCACGCACTCGGACTACACTGGCCGGGATCGGTACACGACGGCACACCGGATGGAGAGCTGAGCACATGGCGCGGAACTTCGACCTGCGCTCCGAGCAGGTGAGGGACCTCATCCTCGACGAGAGTGCCCGGGTGGTCGCCGACGACGGGCTGCTCGTCATCCCCACGGACACCGTGTACGGCATCGCCGCGGACGCGTTCTCCGCCGCCGGCGTGGCCCGGCTGCTCGCCGCCAAGGGGCGCGGGCGCGACATGCCCCCTCCCGTGCTCATCGGCCAGCGCAGCACGCTCCTCGGCATCGCCGAGGCGCTCGACCAGCGGATCATGGAGCTCACCGAGCGCTTCTGGCCGGGTCCCCTCACGATCGTGTGCCCCGCCCAGCCGTCGCTGGACTGGGACCTCGGCGACACCCACGGCACGGTCGCGGTGCGCATGCCCGACCACCCGCTCGCCCTCGAGCTGCTCGCGCGCACGGGGCCCCTCGCGGTCTCCAGCGCCAACACCTCGGGAGCTCCCGCCGCGGTGACCGCGGCCGGCGCCCAGGAGATGCTCGGCGACTCGGTGGACGTCTACCTCGACGGGGGCGAGGCACCCGGCCAGGCATCCTCGACGATCGTCGACATGACCTCGCAGCCCCCGCGCATCCTCCGCGCGGGCCCGATCGGCGCCGCCGCGCTGCGCGAGATCGTCGCGGACCTCGCAGACCCCGAGTGCCCCGACCCGGATGCGGGAAGCTGAGTGCGCGCCTACCTCTTCATCGTCCTCGTCAGCGCGATCACGTGCTACCTCGTCACCCCGATGGTGCGCAGGATCGCCGAGCGCGGGCTCATCTTCTCGCCCCTGCGCGACCGCGATGTGCACTCCGTGCCCACCCCGCGGATGGGCGGGGTGGCGATGTTCGCCGGGCTGCTCGCGGGGCTCGCCTTCGCCTCCGGCACCCCGTTCCTCGAACGGCTCTTCGACGCCCCCGGGCCCATTGTCGGCGTGGCCGGTGCCGGGGCGATGCTGTGCCTGCTGGGCGTCATCGACGACATCTGGGACCTCAACTGGATCACGAAGCTCGCCGGCCAGACCATGGCGGCGGGCTTCATGGCCCTCAACGGCGTCTCCCTGCTCTCCATCCCGTTCAACGGCGTCATCATCGGCTCGCCGCGCATGTCGATCGTCATCACGGTCCTCGTCGTGCTCGTGACCATCAACGCCGTGAACTTCGTCGACGGCCTCGACGGGCTCGCCGCCGGCGTCGTGTCGATCGGCGGCGCCGCGTTCTTCGCCTACTCCTACATGCTCGCCCGGGACACGAGCCCGGACAGCTACGCCAACCTCGCCTCCCTCATCATCGCGCTGCTCGTCGGCGCCTGCCTGGGCTTCCTGCCGCACAACTTCAACCCCGCGCGGATCTTCATGGGCGACTCGGGCTCGATGCTCATCGGCCTGCTGCTCGCCGCCTCGACGATCCGCGTGACCGGCCAGGTGGACCCGGCCGTGCTCAGCGACGAGCGCGCCCTGCCCACGTTCCTGCCGATCATCCTCCCGATCGCCGTCATGGCCCTGCCGCTCATCGACCTCATGCTCGCGGTGGTCCGGCGGATGGCGGCGGGCAAGTCCCCGTTCTCCGCGGACGCCAAGCACCTCCACCACCGCATGCTCAGGCTGGGCCACTCCCACGCCCGCGCGGTGCTCATCATGTACCTGTGGACGGCCGACTTCGCGTTCGGCTCCGTCGCGTTCCTCGTCTACCCGGCCGGGGCGGTCATCCCGATCCTCGCCGGCGCCGTCGTCGTCACCCTGGCGCTGACGTTCTCGCCGTTCCTCCTGCACCGAAAGAAGACCCTCGCATGAGCACTGAGCACAGCCCGGCCGATTCCGCGGCGGGCGGCGGCCGGCCGGCCGAGACCGCCGCTCAGGCCGCCTGGCGGCGCGTGTGGCTGCGGCTGCTCGTGCGCGGGGCGTGCGTGGTCGCGGCGATCGCGGCCGCCTCCCTGCTGGTGGGCGGCCTGCTCGCGGGCGCCCGGGGCCTGGCTGGCGCGGGCGTGGGCTCCGCGCTCGCCGCCGTCTTCGTCCTCGTGAGCGTCGGCGTCATGTACGTGGGCCGCAATGCGAGCCTGACCGCCGTGGGCGGCATGCTGGGGATCGGGTTCGCGTTCAAGGCGTTCATCTTCATGATCATCGTGTGGAACATCAAGGACGCGCCGTGGCTCAGCGGCCCGGTGGCGTTCTTCACGATCGTCGCCGCGGTGCTGGCGACCTCCGCGCTCGAGGTGCTCACCGTCCAGCGCGCCCGGATCCCCTACGTCGACCCCGAGGCCGGCTGAGCCCGTCCGCGGCGGGCCGCCGGCCTCCACGGCCCCGGTGGGAGCGCCGGCGAGCGCACTCAGGCGGCGCGCGGCCGGCTGTCGAGGATTTGTGAACTGCAAGGCCCGATTGGTAGAGTGGGGCGCGTGCGCGATGGGCGCCAAGCCCCCGCACAGAATGCTTCTGTGAGAGCCCTGGGGCGGTGTCGCCCCGGCGCCCGGCGAACCGGTGCGGTCCGATCACCTCGGGCCCGGATGTGGGAGAAATACCGAAGACATGGCGATTGCGACCACCGTTCTGGCCGAAGGCGGCTTCCACGCCCCGAGCATCATGGAGTTCTTCCCGCCCGCGGTCCTCTTCGAGGGCACGCCGTTCGAGATGAACCGCATCATGATCATCCGCGTCATCGCCGCCCTGGCGCTGTGCGCGGTGTTCGCCATCGGCGCCCGCCGGCTCAAGCTCGTCCCCAGCCGCGGGCAGTCGGTCATGGAGATGACCCTCGACTTCGTGCGGGTGAGCATCGCCGAGGACTCGATGGGCAAGAAGATGGCCGAGCGCTTCCTGCCGCTCATCACGACGATCTTCTTCATGGTCCTGGCCCTCAACATCACGGGCATCATCCCGTTCCTCAACATCGCCGGCTCCTCCGTCGTGGGCGTGCCCCTGCTGCTCGCGCTCATCGTGTACTTCAGCTACCACATCGAGGGCATCCGCGAGCTGGGCCTCTTCGGCTACCTCAAGAACGCCCTCGTGCTGCCGGGCGTGCCGCTGCCGCTGCAGTTCCTCATGGTCCCCATCGAGGCGCTCACGAAGTTCGTCATCCAGCCCTTCACGCTGACGCTGCGACTGCTGTGCAACATGATCGTGGGCCACCTGCTGCTCGTGCTGTGCTTCTCCGCGACCTGGTTCTTCTTCTTCGACGCCTCGCTGGGCTTCAAGTTCTTCGGGATCATCACGATCGCCGGCGGCTTCTTCGTCACGCTGCTCGAGATCCTCATCGCCCTGCTACAGGCCTACGTGTTCGCGCTGCTGGCCGCCGTCTACATCCGCCAGGCCGCCTCGGCCGAGCACTGACCCGCACCGACCCCCTGAACGCACCGCTGCACGCTCCGGCATGGGCCGGGGCGCAACCGAAAGGAAAACTCCCAAGTGGATATTCTCGCTGAAATGAACGGCTCGCTCTCCACCGTGGGCTACGGCCTCGCCGCGATCGGCCCGGGCGTCGGCCTCGGCATCGTCATCGGCAAGACCATCGAGGGCACCGCCCGCCAGCCGGAGATGGCCAACCAGCTCCGCGGCCTCATGTTCATCGGCATCGCCCTCATCGAGGCGCTGGCCCTCATCGGCATCGCGACGCCGTTCTTCCTGAAGTAAGAACAGGGTGACCACCTCCATGACTCCCATGCTCATCGCCGCGGAAGAGACGCCGAACCCGCTCATCCCCGCGGTCTACGACATCTTCTGGAGCGCGGTCGTCTTCATCGTCATCTTCCTCGTGTTCTGGAAGATGGTGCTGCCCGCCTTCAAGAAGACCCTGGACGAGCGCGCCGAGCGCATCCAGGGCGGCATCGAGAAGGCCGAGAAGGTGCAGGCGGAAGCCGATGCCGCGCTTCAGGAGTACCAGAAGCAGCTCGCCGACGGCCGGGCCGAGGCCGCGCGCATGCGCGCCGAGGCCCAGGAGGAGGGCGCGCAGATCATCGCCGAGATGAAGCAGCGCGCCGCCGACGAGGCCGAGCGCATCACCGCGCAGGCGAAGGTGCAGATCGAGGCCGAGCGCCAGGCCGCCATGGTCTCGCTGCGCGGCGAGGTCGGCAGCCTGGCGACGGACCTGGCCGGGCGCATCGTGGGCGAGACGCTCACCGACGATGCCCGCGCCGCGAACGTCGTCGACCGCTTCATCTCCGATCTGGAGAAGCAGACCCCGGCCGCGGCCGCCAAGGAGAACTGATGCTCCAGTCGAGCAGGAACTCGCTCGCCCTCACGCTCGAGGACGCGAACGCGGGCATCGACGCCGGCCTGGCCGCGGGCCTCGGCGGGGGCCTGCTGTCCATGGTGGGCGTGCTGGCCGACAGCGCGCCGCTGCGGCGGGCGCTGGCGGACGCGGCGCTCGCCGCCGACGCCAAGCGCGGGCTGCTGTCCTCCGTGTTCGGCGGGAAGGTCGACGCCACCGCCCTCGAGGTCGCCGCGAAGGCCGCCGCGCGCCGCTGGGCGCGCGGGCAGGACCTCGTGACGGCGCTCGAGACGGCCGGCGTGACCGCGGTCGCCGCGCAGGCGCAGGCCGAGGGCCGGCTCGGCGAGGTCGAGGAGGAGCTCTTCCGCTTCACCCGCCTCATCGTCTCCGAGCACGAACTCGACCTCGCGTTCGAGTCCACCGCCTCGGGCGAGGCGAAGGCCCAGCTCGTCGCGAACCTGCTCGGCGGCCGCGCCGCCGCGCAGACCATCGAGCTCGCCACCCAGGCGGCGCTGCACCCGCGCTCCAAGCGGGTCACCGAGGCGCTGGAGAACTACAGCGAGATCCTCGCGTTCCGCCAGCAGCGCTCGGTGGCAGACGTCACCGTCGCCCGTCCGCTCAGCGCCGACCAGGCGCAGCGGCTGGCCGACGCGCTGTCCGCCTCCTACGGACGGCGCCTCGTGCTCAACGTCCACGTCGACCCCGAGGTCGTCGGGGGCGTGCGCGTGCAGATCGGCGACGAGGTCATGAACGCCACCATCGCGGATCGCCTGGCGGACCTCCGCCGGCGGCTCGTCGGCTGAGCCCACACACACATACGCAGGCGGCGGTCCGCTGGGTCGCTGCGAGGAATGAAGGAAGCAGGGAAACCGCAATGGCGGAACTGACAATCTCCCCGGAGGAGATCCGGGGCGCCCTGGGCCGATTCGTCGAGTCGTACAAGCCCGAGGCCGCTGACAAGACCGAGGTCGGCAAGGTCGTCACGGCCGGCGACGGCATCGCGTCCGTGTCCGGCCTGCCCGGCACCATGGCCAACGAGATCCTGCGATTTGAAGACGGCACCCTGGGCCTCGCCCAGAACCTCGACGAGCGCGAGATCGGCGTCGTCATCCTGGGCGAGTTCTCCGGCATCGCCGAGGAGCAGAACGTCTACCGCACGGGCGAGGTCCTCTCCGTGCCCGTGGGCGACGGCTACCTGGGCCGCGTCGTGGACCCGCTCGGCAACCCCGTCGACGGCCTCGGCGACATCGAGACGGTGGGCCGCCGCGAGCTCGAGCTCCAGGCCGCCGGCGTCATGGACCGCAAGGAGGTCAAGGAGCCGCTGCAGACCGGCCTCAAGGCCATCGACGCGATGATCCCCGTGGGCCGCGGCCAGCGCCAGCTCATCATCGGCGACCGCAAGACCGGCAAGACGGCGATCGCGCTCGACACGATCATCAACCAGCGCGAGAACTGGGCGTCGGGCGACCCGAAGAAGCAGGTTCGCTGCATCTACGTCGCCTGCGGTCAGAAGGGCTCGACGATCGCCTCGGTGCGCCGCGCGCTCGAGGACAACGGCGCGCTCGAGTACACGACGATCGTGTCCGCCCCCGCCTCGGACCCCGCCGGCTTCAAGTACCTCGCCCCCTACACGGGCTCCGCGATCGGCCAGCACTGGATGTACGAGGGCAAGCACGTCCTCATCGTCTTCGACGACCTGTCCAAGCAGGCCGAGGCCTACCGTGCGATCTCCCTCCTGCTGCGCCGTCCGCCGGGCCGCGAGGCATACCCGGGCGACGTCTTCTACCTGCACTCGCGCCTCCTCGAACGCTGCGCGAAGCTCTCCGACGCCCTGGGCGGCGGCTCGATGACCGGCCTGCCGATCATCGAGACGAAGGCCAACGACGTCGGCGCGTTCATCCCGACGAACGTCATCTCGATCACCGACGGCCAGATCTTCCTGCAGTCGGACCTGTTCAACGCGAACCAGCGCCCCGCGGTCGACGTGGGCGTGTCCGTGTCGCGCGTGGGCGGCTCGGCGCAGACGAAGCCGCTGCGCGGCGTGTCCGGCACGCTCAAGCTCACGCTCGCGCAGTACCGCTCGCTCGAGGCGTTCGCGATGTTCGCCTCGGACCTCGACCCGGTGACCCGTCGCCAGCTCGACCGCGGCGCGCGCATGACCGAGCTGCTCAAGCAGGGCCAGTTCCAGCCGATGTCGGCCGCCAAGCAGACGGTGTCGATCTGGGCGGGCTCCGAGGGCTACCTCGACGAGATCCCGGTCTCCGACGTGCTGCGCTTCGAGGCGGAGTACCACGACTACCTCGAGCGCAAGACGAACCTGCTGACCACGATCGGCGAGCTCAAGGACAAGCTGGGCGGCGACGTGCTCGCCGAGCTGAAGAAGGCCACCGACGCGTTCGCCCAGGAGTTCCAGCCCACCGAGGAGGGCTCCGGCGCCGGCACGGAGGAGTTCGCGGCCGCGCAGGCCGACGACGTCCAGCAGGAGCAGATCGTCATGCAGAAGAAGCGCTGAGCCTCATCTTCATGACGACAGACGAAAGGAAGAGCTGATGGGAGCCCAGCAGCGGGTCTTCAAAGCGAAGATCAACTCGACCCAGTCCTTGAGGAAGATCTTCAAGGCCATGGAGCTCATCGCTGCCTCGCGCATCCAGAAGGCCATCGACCGCGTGCACGCGGCGTCGCCGTACGCCTCCGCCCTCACCCGGGCGGTGGCGGCGGTGGCGACGCAGTCGAACGTCGCGCACACGCTCACGGTCGAGCCGGAGGAGATCCGGCGCGCGGCCGTGCTGGTGATCGGGCCGGACCGCGGCTTCGCGGGCGCCTACTCGGCGAACCTCATCCGCAAGGGGGAGGAGCTCATCACTCTCCTGCGCCAGAAGGGCAAGGACATCGCGCTCTTCACCGTGGGCGGCAAGGCCGAGACGTACTACACCTTCCGCGATCGTGAGATCCGGCAGGCGTGGACCGGCTTCTCCGAGTCCCCCACCGCCGAGCACGCGGCGGAGATCGGCGAGGCGCTGCTCGCGGACTTCCACCGCCCGCACGAGGAGGGCGGCGTCGACGAGATCTACCTCGTGGACACGCGCTTCGTCTCGAGCGTCAGCCAGGATCCGCAGTACCGGAGGCTCCTGCCGCTCGCCGTCGTGGACGCCGATGAGGCGCACGCCGACCGCGGCCACGGCGCCGGCGCTGGCCACCCGGCGCACGACGAGGTGTTCCCGCTCTACGAGTTCGAGCCGAGCGCGGAGGCGGTGCTCGATGCGCTGCTGCCCAAGTACATCGATTCGCGCATCCTCACCGCGCTGCTGAACTCGGCGGCCAGTGAGCAGGCCGCCCGCCAGCAGGCGATGCACACCGCGGTCGAGAACGCCGACGACCTCATCAAGACCTACACCCGCATGGCGAATACGGCCCGCCAGGCCGAAATCACCCAGGAGATCTCCGAGATCGTCGGCGGCGCCGATGCCCTTGCGGCATCCGGTGCCGACGACTGAGCGGCGACGAGAGCAGAGAAGAAAGAGAACATGACTGCCACAGTTCCGGATACCACCCAGACCCAGAAGTCGGTCGGCCGTATCTCACGCGTGATCGGCCCCGTCGTCGACATCGAGTTCCCGCTCGACGCCGTGCCCGCCGTCTACAATTCGCTGTCCACCGAGGTGCAGCTCTCGGAGGGCACCCGCAAGGTCACCTTCGAGGTCGAGCTGCAGCTGGGCAACGGCATCGTCCGCGCCATCTCGCTGCAGCCCACTGACGGCCTGGTCCGCGGCCAGGAGGTCATCGACTCCGGCGCGCCCATCATGGTGCCGGTCGGCGATGTCACGAAGGGCAAGGTCTTCAACGTCACCGGCGATGTGCTCAACACGTCGATGATCGAGGAGCCCTACGAGATCACCGAGCGCTGGCCCATCCACCGCGAGGCGCCGAACTTCGACCAGCTCGAGTCGAAGACCCAGATGTTCGAGACGGGCATCAAGGTCATCGACCTGCTCACCCCGTACGTGCTGGGCGGCAAGATCGGCCTGTTCGGCGGCGCCGGCGTTGGGAAGACCGTCCTCATCCAGGAGATGATCACCCGCGTCGCGCAGGACCACGGCGGCGTCTCCGTGTTCGCCGGCGTGGGCGAGCGCACCCGCGAGGGCAACGACCTCATCTTCGAGATGGACGAGTCGGGCGTGCTCGACAAGACCGCGCTCGTGTTCGGCCAGATGGACGAGCCGCCGGGCACCCGCCTGCGCATCGCGCTCACGGGCCTGACCATGGCGGAGTACTTCCGCGATGTGCAGAACCAGGACGTGCTGCTGTTCATCGACAACATCTTCCGCTTCACGCAGGCGGGCTCCGAGGTCTCGACGCTGCTGGGCCGCATGCCCTCGGCCGTGGGCTACCAGCCCACGCTGGCCGATGAGATGGGCGTGCTCCAGGAGCGCATCACCTCGACCCGCGGCCACTCGATCACCTCGATGCAGGCGATCTACGTCCCGGCCGATGACTACACGGACCCGGCGCCGGCGACGACTTTCGCGCACCTCGACGCGACGACCGAGCTCTCCCGCGACATCGCCTCGCGCGGCCTCTACCCCGCGGTGGACCCGCTGACGTCCACGTCGCGCATCCTCGACCCGCTGTACGTGGGCCAGGAGCACTACGACACGGCGGTGCGGGTCAAGCAGATCCTGCAGAAGAACAAGGAGCTGCAGGACATCATCGCGATCCTCGGCGTCGACGAGCTCTCCGAGGAGGACAAGCTCACGGTGCACCGCGCGCGCCGCATCGAGCAGTTCCTCTCGCAGAACACCTACACGGCGCTGCAGTTCACGGGCGTCGAGGGCTCCACCGTGTCGATCAAGGACACGATCGCGGGCTTCAAGGGCATCTGCGACGGCGAGTACGACCACATCCCGGAGCAGGCGTTCTTCAACGTCGGCCCGATCGAGGACGTGCTCGCCAACTACGAGAAGCTCAAGAAGGAGAACTGACCCATGGCCCTCAACGTGACCGTGGTGGCCGCGGACCACGCCGTGTGGTCCGGTGAGGCCTCGCGCGTGGTCGCGAAGACCTGGGACGGCGACATCGGCATCCTCACCGGCCATGAGCCCGTCATGGCGCTCGTGGCCGGGGGAGAGGTGCGCATCCTCACCGCCGACGGCGAGAACATCCGCGCCCGGGCGGACGGGGGCTTCCTCTCGGTGGAGAACGACCGCGTGACGGTCGTCGCCGATCAGGCCGAGCTCGTCTGAGCCTCCGCCGGCGACCGTGAACCCCTCAGCCCTGCTGCTCATTCTGCTCTCGGCGGCAGGCCTGGGGCTCATCGTCGCGTACGCGCTGACCTCGCGGCGGCGCGCCATGAGCCGGATGGCCGGCTCGTTCGACTGCTCCATCCGCGTGGGCGAGGGAACCCCTCGCCCACGCTGGCGTCTGGGGGTGGGCCTCCTCACCGCCACGACGTTCAACTGGTACCCGGTCTTCGGCTTCTCCCGCCGCCCGGCGATCCGGCTGCCGCGCGCCGACATGGTCATCGCCTCCCGCAGCGAGCCCGCTCCGGACGACCGGCACAGCGTGCTCGCAGACGCGCAGGTCATCGTGCTGCGCTGCGGGGACCACGCGGGCAGGCCCGTGGAGACGCGCGTGGCCCTCGAGCGCGACGCGGTGTCCGCGCTGTCCTCGTGGCTCGAATCCTCCCCACCCGGCTACAACCTTGCGATCGGACGGTTCACCTGATGGAGATCCTCTCCGTGGAGGGCCCGGCCCGCCTGCGCGGCAGGGTCGAGGTGCGCGGGGCCAAGAACAGCGTCCTCAAGCTCATGGCCGCCTGCCTGCTCGCGCCCGGCCGCTCCGTCATCACCAATGTCCCGGCGATCCTCGACGTCGCCATCATGGCCAAGCTGCTCGAGCGCCTGAGCTGCGCCGTCGACTACGACGAGGCGGCGGGCACCGTCGCCATCGACGTGCCCGAGGCACCGGGCATCAAGGCCGACTACGAGCTGGTGCGGGCCATGCGCGCCTCGATCTCCGTGCTCGGGCCGCTCGTGGGCCGCATGCGCTCGGCCGAGGTGGCGCTGCCGGGCGGCGACGCGATCGGCTCGCGGGGCCTCGACCTCCACGAGGCCGGCCTGCGGGCCCTCGGCGCGCAGGTGCGCCTGGAGCACGGGTACTTCGTCGCCGCGGCGCCCGAGGGGCTGACGGGCGCGGAGATCCGGCTGGACTTCCCCTCCGTCGGGGCCACGGAGAACCTCGTCATGGCCGCGTGCCTGGCCCGCGGCACCACGCGGATCGAGAACGCGGCCAAGGAGCCGGAGATCATCGACATCTGCTCGCTGCTCGTGCAGATGGGCGCCCACATCGAGGGCATCGGGACGTCGACGCTCACCGTCACGGGCGTGGCGCGGATGCACCCGGTGGAGCACCGCTGCGTGGGCGACCGGATCGTGGCCGGCACCTGGGGCTTCGCTGCCGCGATCACCGGCGGCGATGTCGAGGTCCTCGGGGCGGATCCCGGGCTGCTGCCCAATGTGCTCGACAAGCTCGAGGCCGCCGGCGCCCGGGTCACCGAGCTCGACGCCCCCCACGGCGGATTCCGGGTGGTGGGCCCGGCGCGGCCGCACAGCATCCGCGTCTCCACGCTGCCCTACCCGGGGTTCCCCACCGACCTGCAGCCCTTCGTCGTCGCGCTCAACGCGGTGGCCGACGGCGAGGGCCTGCTGACGGAGAACCTCTTCGAGGCGCGCTGGCGCTTCGTCAGCGAGCTCGCCCGGCTGGGCGCGCAGGTGAGCGTGGACGGCAACCACGCGCTCATCACCGGCGTCGAGCGCCTGTCCGGCGCCGAGGTGGAGGCGTCCGACATCCGCGCCGGCGCCGCGCTCGTGATCGCCGGCATCGCGGCCCACGGTCGCACCGAGGTGGCGGGGGTCAGCCACATCGACCGCGGCTACGAGCACTTCGACGCCCAGCTGCGCGCGCTTGGGGCGACGGTGGCCCGCAGCGAGCGCCCCGACATCCTCCCGCCCGAGCTCTGAGGCGGCCGCGGCCCCGGGGCGTTGGGGTGCGGGGTGCTGGCGTGCCGGGGCTGCGGGCGGTAGTCCGTCGCCCGGTGGCGATCCTCCGTCCGGAGGGTGCGGAGCACTGCGGCGCATTCATTCTTCGCGCATTCATTTGGGATCTTCTATGCATTCATTGCGATGCATATTCATGCGGCGTTTGGAATATCCGCGCAACAATGTGCTGCGGATATTCCCTGCCTCCGCAGCGGCGCCTCATCTTCTCCTGCGCGCGGCCATCGGGTGTGGCGAGGGTGGGCTCTCCGGGTGGCTCGGCGCGGGCAGCGCACCCGCCGGACGCCCGCGGTTAACGTCGCGTCCATGCGGGTCAGCCGCTCAAGTACGGCCCGCCTGCGCGTCGGTGAGCGTGTGCAGACGGTCCCGACGCCCCTGTTTTATCCGCCGTATCGCATAACGGACAAATCGGGGTCGGCAGGCAGATACAACGTGTGATCCAGGACTCGAACGGCCCCTTTCTGTTGATTCCCGGCGGGGGCCCGACTAGCGTATTTCCCATAGCGCGGGTGCACGTATCGCAGCGGAAATTCCGCCGCTGGCAGTCACCCCGATTGGTGAAAGGATGCCAATGTCTACGACAACGGAGTCGAAAGCCCCCACCGCGGGCACCGCACCGGGCGGGCTGTCCCTGCCGGCGCTCCTCGCCCTCGTCATCGGCTCGATGATCGGCGGTGGCATCTTCTCGCTCCCGCAGAACATCGCCTCGGCCGCCGCAGCGGGCCCCGTCATCATCGGCTGGACGATCACCGGCATCGGCATGATCTCGCTCGCCTTCGTCTACCAGTTCCTCGCCAACCGCAAGCCGGAGCTCGACAACGGCATCTACGCCTACGCCCGCGCCGGGTTCGGCTCGTACATCGGCTTCAACTCGGCCTGGGGCTACTGGCTCTCGGCCCTCATCGGCAACGTGGGCTACCTCGTGCTGCTGTTCTCCACGATCGGCAAGTTCGTCCCCGCCTTCGAGGGCGGCAACACCCCCATCGCCATCCTCTGCGCCTCCGTGCTGCTGTGGCTTACGCACCTGCTCGTCATCAAGGGCGTCCAGACGGCCGCGTTCGTCAACACGGTGACGACGATCGCGAAGATCGTGCCGCTCATCGTCTTCATCGTCATCTGCGCGGTGGGCTTCAAGTACGACCTGTTCTCCTTCGACTTCTGGGGCGAGAACTCGGACCTGGGCTCCGTGCTCGCTCAGACGAAGAACATGATGCTCGTGACCGTCTGGGTCTTCATCGGCATCGAGGGCGCGTCGATCTACTCGCAGCGGGCACGCAAGCGCAGCGACGTCGGCAAGGCCACGATCATCGGCTTCCTCGCCGTGCTCGCCATGCTCGTCGCGGTCAACCTCCTGTCCATGGGCATCATGCAGCGCGCGGAGCTCGCGGGCCTGGGCGACGCCTCCATGGGCGACGTGCTCGCCGCGGTCGTGGGCCCCTGGGGCTCCGTCTTCATCAGCGTGGGCGTCATCATCTCCCTGCTGGGCGCGCTGCTCGCATGGATCCTCCTGTGCGGCGAGACCATGCAGGTCCCGGGCTCGGACGGCACCATGCCGGCGTTCTTCGGCAAGCTCAACAAGCACCACGCCCCGGCCAACGCGCTCTGGGTGACGAACGGCCTGTGCCAGGCGATCCTCATCCTCACGTTCTTCTCCGAGGACGTCTACCTGGCGATGGCGACGCTCGCCGCGGCGCTCATCCTCCTGCCCTACCTGCTCTCCGCGGGGTACGCGCTGGAGGTCACCGTCACCGGCGACACCTACACCGGGGCGCACAGGAAGGGCCGGGTGCGCGACCTCATCCTCTCGATCATCGCGGTGGTCTACGGGATCTGGCTCCTCGTGGCGGCGGGGCTCGGCAGCCTCCTGCTCTCCGCCCTCATCTACCTGCCCGGCGTGATCGTCTACATCTGGGCCAAGCGCGAACAGCACGCGAAGAAGCTCTTCACCTGGTGGGAGCTGCTCGTCGTCGCGGTCTTCGCAATCGGCGCGGTCATCGCCATCGTCCGCCTCGCCAACGGCTCGCTCAGCCTCCTCGGCTGAGCCGCCCGGGGCCCGCCGCCGGCGGGCCCCACGGGAGGCATCCCCTCCCGCCCCACCTTGTCCCACGCAGCCTCCGCAGTCCGCGGACTGCACTCCTGACGCGGCGCCCCGCCGCACATCGAAAGGATGGAACACCATGAACGCACCTGCCATCGGAGCCTGGTCGGAAGTCGGCAAGCTCCGCGAGGTCATGGTCTGCACCCCGGGCCTGGCCCATCAGCGCCTGACCCCCCGCAACTGCGAAGAGCTCCTGTTCGACGAGGTGCTGTGGGTGGCGAAGGCCAAGAGCGACCACCTGGACTTCATCGCGAAGATGCGCGACCGCGGGGTGGACGTGCTGGAGATGCACGATCTGCTGCGCGACATCCTCGAGCAGCCCAAGGCACGCGCCTGGGTGCTCGACCGCAAGCTCAGCCCGAACATGGTGGGCCTGGGCGTGGACGAGGAGCTGCGCGCCTGGTTCGACGAGCTGCCCTCGAACGAGCTCGCCGACTACCTCATCGGCGGCCTGGCCTACGCGGACCTCCCGGCGGACTTCAACCGCTCGGTCATCGTGGCCCTCGCAGGGGCGCACGTGCCCACGGACTTCCTGCTCCCGCCGCTGCCCAACACGCAGTTCACCCGCGACACGACCGCGTGGATCTACGGCGGCGTCACGCTCAACCCCATGCACTGGCCGGTGCGCCAGCAGGAGACGATGCTCGACGCCGCGATCTACAAGTTCCACCCGAAGTTCGCCGACCGCGAGTTCTCCACCTGGTACGGCGACGTCGACGTCAACCACGGGCTCTCCAGCCTGGAGGGCGGCGACATCATGCCCGTGGGCAACGGGGTCGTGCTCATCGGCATGGGCGAGCGGTCCTCGTGGCAGGCGATCTCGCAGCTCGCGCAGTCCCTGTTCGCCCACGGCGCCGCGCAGCACATCATCGTGGCCGCCATGGCCCGCGACCGCGCCTCGATGCACCTGGACACGGTGTTCTCGTTCTGCGACCGCGACCTCGTCACGGTCTTCCGCGACGTCGTCGACACGATCCGCCCGATCTCCCTGCGCCCGGCCGACCGCGACCGCGGCTTCTCCGTGACCATGGAGAAGCGGCCCTTCACCGACGTCGTGGCCTCGGCCCTCGGGCTGTCGAAGCTGCGCGAGGTGCCCACGGGCGGCAACGCCTACCAGTCCGAGCGCGAGCAGTGGGACGACGGCAACAACGTCGTCGCCCTCTCCCCGGGCGTCGTCATCGGCTACGACCGCAACACCCACACGAACACCCAGCTGCGCAAGGCCGGCGTCGAGGTCATCACGATCAACTCCGGCGAGCTGGGCCGCGGCCGCGGCGGCGGGCACTGCATGACGTGCCCCATCACCCGCGATCCCGTGGACTACTGAGCACCGCCGCGCCGGCGGACCCCGCCGGCGCGGCGCCCCGGGCCCGCACCTCGGGCCCGGGATGACCGAACCCACGACCATCCCCGTACCACCAGCAGAAGGAGACCACCATGGGCATGAACCTGCTCAACCGCAACCTGCTCTCTCTCACCCACCACACCGGCCAGGAGCTGCGCTTCCTCATCGACCTGGCCCGCGATCTCAAGCGCGCCAAGTACTCCCACACCGAGCAGCCGACGCTCACGGGCAAGAACATCGCGCTCATCTTCGAGAAGACCTCCACGCGCACCCGCTGCGCGTTCGAGGTCGCCGCCTACGACCAGGGCGCGAACCTCACCTACATCGATCCCACCTCCTCGCAGATCGGGCACAAGGAGTCGATGAAGGACACGGCCCGCGTGCTCGGCCGGATGTACGACGCGATCGAGTACCGCGGCTTCAGCCAGCACACGGTCGAGGAGCTCGCGGAGTTCGCGGGCGTGCCGATCTTCAACGGCCTCACCGATGAGTTCCACCCCACCCAGATGCTCGCCGACGCGCTCACGATGATCGAGCACTCGGACAAGCCCATGCACGACATCGCCTACGCCTACGTGGGCGACGCCCGCAACAACATGGGCCGCTCGCTGCTGCTGCTGGGCGCCAAGCTGGGCATGGACGTGCGCATCGCCGCCCCGAAGGCCCTCCAGCCGGACGACGAGCTCGTGGCCAAGTGCCGCGACTGGGCCAAGGAGTCCGGTGCGCGCATCATGATCACCGACGATCCGAAGGAGGCCGTGGACGGCGTGGACTTCATCCACACGGACGTGTGGGTCTCCATGGGCGAGCCCATCGAGAGCTGGGGCGAGCGCGTGGACGCGCTGCTGCCGTTCCAGGTCAACATGGACCTCATCGAGGCGGCGCACAATCCGCGCGTGCGCTTCATGCACTGCCTGCCCGCGTTCCACAACTCGGAGACGAAGGTGGGCAAGCAGATCGCGGAGCAGTACCCGCAGCTGGCCGGGGGCATCGAGGTGACCGAGGAGGTCTTCGAGTCCTCCTACAACATCGCCTTCGACCAGGCGGAGAACCGCATGCACACGATCAAGGCCGTCCTCGTCTCGACGATGGGCTGAGGGAGGGATCATGCGAGTCCTCACGGCACTGGGCGGCAACGCCCTGCTCAAGCGCGGGGAGCCGCTCACCGCGGCCAACCAGCGCGCGAACATCGCGATCGCCGCGGAGCGGATCGCGCGGATCTCCGGGGAGAACGAGGTCGTGGTCGCCCACGGCAATGGCCCCCAGGTGGGTCTGCTCGCCCTCCAGGCGGCGGCCTACACGGACGTCGAGGCCTACCCCCTCGACGTCCTGGGGGCCGAGTCCGAGGCGATGATCGGCTACATGCTCGAACAGGAGCTCGGCAACGTCATGCCCCCCGAGCAGCACCTCGTGACGGTGCTGACGATGACGGAGGTCGACCCCGAGGACCCCGCGTTCGAGCACCCGACGAAGTTCATCGGGCCCGTCTACGACGAGGACGCGGCGAACCGGCTCGCGGAGGAGAAGGGCTGGGCGATCGCGCCCGACGGCCCCTACTTCCGCAGGGTCGTCGCCTCGCCGCTGCCGGTGCGCGTCATCGAGGAGGAGCCCATCAAGCTCCTCGTCGAGTCCGGCACGCTCGTCATCTGCGCCGGCGGCGGGGGCATCCCCACGGTGCTCGGCTCCGACGGCATCCTGCGCGGCATCGAGGCGGTCATCGACAAGGACCTCGCCGCCGCCATGCTCGCCGCCCACCTGGACGCGGACGTGCTCGTCATCGCCACCGATGTCGAGGGCGTCTACCGCAACTGGGGGACCGGCGCGCAGGAGCTCATCCCGCAGCTGACGCTGGCCGAGGCGGAGGGCTCCGAGTTCGCCGCGGGCTCCATGGGCCCGAAGGTGCAGGCCGCCTGCAACTTCGTCCGCGAGACCGGCAGGCGGGCCGTCATCGGCGCGCTCGCCGACATCGAGGGCCTCGTCGCGGGCACCGCCGGCACCTCGGTCGTCGCCGGCTGAGGCGGCCACGAGGCGCAGGGCCGGGCCGCCGGCATCGCGCCCGGGGCGGGCCCGGACCCGGCCCCCGCTCCCGACCGTGGGAGCGGGGGCCGCGCCGCGCCTCGGCGCCGGTGGGCACCGCGGCCGGGGCGCCTGCGCGCGGGGGCACCGGGGCAGCCCGGTTGGGGTAGGTTGGGTCTCACCTGCCCGGGGGCGGCCCCGGCACCTGCGAAGGGATCCCCGATGTCGCACACCCCGATCGGAGCGTGGTCGGAAGTCGGCCGGCTCCAGACCGTCATGGTCTGCTCGCCCGGGCTGGCCCACCAGCGCCTGACCCCGCGCAACCGCGAGGAGCTGCTCTTCGACGAGGTGCTGTGGGTCCAGCGCGCCCGCGAAGACCACCAGGCGTTCATCGCGATGATGCGCGGGCGCGGCATCGAGGTCCTCGAGATGCAGGAGATGCTCGCCCAGACCGTCGCGATCGACGAGGCCCGCGAGTGGATCTTCGACCGCAAGCTCACCCCGGACTTCGTGGGCCTGGGCGTCGGCGATGAGCTGCGCGCCTTCCTTGCGGAGATGCCCGCGGACCGGCTGGCCGAGACGCTCATCGGCGGCCTGGCGTATGCGGACCTGCCGCGGGACTTCTCCGGGCACGTGCTGCGGGTGCTCGCCGATTCCCGCGTGCCCACCGAATTCATCCTCCCCCCGCTGCCCAACACCCAGTTCACCCGCGACACCACCGCCTGGATCTACGGCGGCGTCTCGCTCAACCCCATGTTCTGGCCGGTGCGGCAGCAGGAGACGATGCTCACGAGCGCGATCTACCGCTTCCACCCGCGCTTCACGGGCGAGGACTTCTCGATCTGGTACGGCGATCCGGACCGCCAGCACGGGCTGGCGAGCCTGGAGGGCGGGGACATCATGCCGATCGGCAACGGGGTCGTCCTCGTGGGCATGGGGGAGCGGTCATCGTGGCAGGCGATCTCGCAGCTGGCCATGCGGCTCTTCGACGGGGGCGCGGCCGAGCAGGTGGTCGTGGCGGCGATGGGCCGCGACCGGGCCTCGATGCACCTGGACACGGTCTTCTCCTTCTGCGACCGGGACCTCGTCACGGCCTTCGACGACGTGGTGGCCGGCATCAAGCCCATCACGCTGCGCCCCGACGACCACCGGCGCGGCTTCTCCGCCACCCTCGAGGAGCGGCCGTTCATGGACGTCGTCGCGCGCTCGCTCGGGCTGCCGAAGCTGCGCACGGTGCCCACGGGCGGCAACGCCTACCAGGCCGCGCGGGAGCAGTGGGACGACGGCAACAACGTCGTGGCGCTCGAGCCGGGCGTCGTCGTCGGCTACGACCGCAACGTCCACACGAACGCGCTGCTGCGCGCCGCTGGCGTCGAGGTCATCGAGATCGACTCCGCGGAGCTGGGCCGCGGGCGCGGCGGGGGGCACTGCATGACCTGCCCGATTGTCCGCGAGGCCGTCGACTACTGAGCCCGGCTCAGAACAGCCGCGACTCCGGGTCGTCCATCCCGCGCAGCTCGTCGTAGTCGAGCACCACGCAGCGGATCCCGCGGTCCTCGGCGAGCGTGCGCGCCTGCGGTCGGATCTCCTGCGCGGCGAACACCCCGGCCACGGGTGCCAGGAGCGGATCGCGGTTCATGAGCTCGAGGTAGCGGGTGAGCTGCTCGACGCCGTCCACGCCGCCGCGGCGCTTGATCTCCACCGCCACCGCCGCGCCGCGCGCGTCGCGGGCGAGGATGTCCACCGGCCCCACCGCGGTCATGTACTCCCGGCGGATCGTGGAGTACCCCTCGCCCAGGGTCTCGATGTGCTCGGCGAGCAGCTCCTGCAGGTGGGCCTCGACCCCGTCCTTCGTGAGCCCGGGGTCCACGCCGAGTTCGTGCTGGGTGTCGGAGAGCACCTCGGCCACGGAGATGACGAGCCGGTCGTCCGTCTTGGCCTGCCGCACCGTCCAGATCTCCGCGATCCCGGCCTCGGCCTGCTCGGCGCTCGGCTCCGCGATCGTGAGCGCGGCCGGCGGCGTCATCCAGTTGAGCGGCTTGTACGATCCGCCGTCGGAGTGGACGAGGACGCTGCCGTCGGCCTTGAGCATGATGAGCCGGGGGGCCAGGGGCAGGTGGGCCGTCAGCCGGCCCGCGTAGTCGACGCTGCAGTTCGCTATCACCAATCGCACGGCACCAGCCTACCGAGCGCCGCCGTGCGGACGGCACGGCGGTGAGCGGAGCCACGCCGCGCGGTGGAGGGCAACGCGCCGGCCGGCGCCGGGCGGCGTGCGCGCGGCGGGCGGCCGAGACTACGCTTGCACCCATGCCCCGGTCCTCGTCCTCGCGCCGCGCGAACAAGTGGCAGCGGCCCCAGCGGGAGCTGGGAGCCGCGGTCAGCGCGCTGCGGCGCACCGCGGTCGAGCCCGACGGCACGTGGGTCATCCAGCAGGTGCGCGGCAGCGCCTCGGGCAAGGTCTACACGTGCCCCGGCTGCCACCAGGAGCTCGCGGCCGCCACGCCGCACACCGTCGCCTGGCGCTCCGATGACGACTTCGGCTACGGCACGGGGGTCACGGGCCGGCGCCACTGGCACACGGCCTGCTTCAACGCCCGCACCCGCCGCATGTGAGCGCCCGAGGCGCGGGCCCGGCTCGCGCTGGGCCCGCGCCTCGGGCGCGGCGGGTGGCTGATGAGTGGGGTGGGTGCGGGGCTCAGCGCAGGCGCTTGTCGGCCTCCCCGCCGTGGTCGAGCGAGCCGTCGAACTCGGCGCCGCCCTCGGCGTCGAAGACCTCGTCCTTCGCCCCGTCGGCCACCACCTCGTGGGCCTCGGTTGCCTGCGCGTCGATCGCCTGCGTGGCCGGCGCCTCCGCGCTCTGACCGTCAGCGCCCTGCGCGCTCACGGCCTCGGCGTCGATGACCAGCGTGTCGGCGCGCGGCTCCCGCGGCGCCTCCTGCTCCTGCGCGCGGCCCGGCGCCTGTCCCGCGGCGGCGCCGTCGTCCGCATCCTGGGCCGAGTCGTGGGCCGTGTCCTGGCCTTGGCTTTGTTCTTCGCCTTGATCCGGGTCCTGATCCTGGGCGATCGGCGCGGCCTGGGCCTCGCTGACCTCCGCGTCATCGGCCGCGTCATCGGCGCGCTCGGCGATCGCGCGCAGCTCGGACTCGGACGCGATGCGCTCGGTGGGCACCGCGGCCTTCGCGGCCTGATCGGACTTGTCGTCGTCGAAGTCGACGCCCTCGAACAGCCCCGGCGCGGAGAACATCGAGCGCAGCTGCTCGAGCTGGGCGGTGATCGTGCGCCGTTGCTTGGTGAGCAGGTCGACCTGGGACTGGGCGGCCTGGACATTGCGCTTGGCCTCCGCGGAGGACTCCTCGATGGTCGCCTCGGCCGTGGCGCGGGCCTCCGCGATGAGGTCCTGGGCCCGCTTCCTGCCGTCGGCGATGATCGTGTCGGCCTTCTCCACGGCCTCCTGCCGCGCCGCCTCCGCGCGCTGGGCGGCCTCGCGCGCCTCCTCGTCGGCCTTCGCCGCGCGCGCCTTCGCCTCCTCGTGCAGGCGGCGGCTCTCCTCCGCGGCGCGGGCGAAGCGCTCCTGCTCGTCCTTCTCATGCGCCTGGCGGCGCTCGGCGAGCTCGACGTCGAGCGCATCGGCCGCGGCGCGCGCCGAGGCATGGGCCTCCTGCGCCTCGGTGCGCAGCCGCTCGGCCTCGGCATTCGCCTCGGCGGTGACGCGCTCGGCCTCGGCCGCGGCCTCCCGGGTGACGCGCTCGGCCTGCGCGCGCGCCCCCTCGGTGGCGACGCGGGCCTGCTCCTGGGCCTCGGAGGTGACCTGCTCGGCGTGCGCATCGGCCTCCTTCGTCGCCCGCTCGGCCTGGGCGCGCGCCGAGCTCAGACGCTCCTCGGCCTCCTCCTTGGCCCGCGCGGTGAGCTGGGCGGCCTCCGCGCCCGCGTCGGCGCTGCGGCTGGCGAGCTCGCGCTTGAGCGACTCGCGGGCCTCGGCGGCCTCCGCGGCGACGGTCTCGCGCAGCTGCGAGGCCTCGCGCTCGGCGGCGGCGCGGATCTCCTCGGCGCGGGTCTCGGCCGACGCGATCGTCTCCGCGGCGCGCAGCTCCGCCGACTGCGTCGTGGCCTCGGCCTCCGAGCGGGCGCTGTTGAGCGTGTCGTCGCTCTCCGTGTGCATGCGCGCGCGGGCGCTCGCGGCATCGGCGCGGGCCTTGTTGCGGATCGTCTCCGCATCCGCGGTCGCCTGGGCCAGGGTCTCGCGCGCCTGGGACTCGGCGATCTTGAGCAGGTGGTCGATGCGGCTGCCGGGCGCGCCCTGCGCCTCGCCCTGGTCCGTGCTCGCCTTCTTCAGCTGCGCCCTGGCCTCGGAGAGCTCGCCGGCGATCTGGAGCTTGGCGCGGTCGGCGGTGATGACCTGGGAGCGCGCGTCGGCCAGCGCCTTGCGCAGCGAGTCGATCTCCTGGCGGAGCTGGCCGATGCGGGCCTCGACCTCGTTCTTCTCATAGCCGCGCATGGCTGTGCGGAACTCATCGGAAGGCGACACGGTCCATCTCCTGTCTGTTGGCCTCTGTGTCAGCGGTGACACCCGCAGGCGCACGCCTGTCTGCTGGTCCCCACTCTATCGACCCAAACCGCGGGCGGGCTGAGCGCCGCGCCCGGGCGGGCGCCCCCGGTGGCGCGCCGCGCTGCGGGGGACTGCACTAGGGTGGGCCTCGACGGCCCGGCGCGCAGCGCACGGGCGGCCCGCGCCGCGGGGCATCGCCGCCCGCAGCGCCCATCGCGCGGATCCCGCGCACACCCGCGCACCGAGCGCAGACGAGGAGCGAACATGGAAGACGCAGTCATCGTTGCAGGCGCACGCACGCCGCTGGGCCGGATGTCCGGCGCGCTGGGCTCGCTGAGCGCCCCGGAGCTGGGCGCCCACGCGATCGGAGCGGCCATCGAGCGGGCCGGGATCTCGCCCGAGCAGGTGCAGTTCGTCGTCATGGGCGAGGTGCTGCAGGCCGGCCAGGGGCAGGGCCCCGCGCGCCAGGCCGCGGCCAAGGCCGGGATCCCCATGAGCGTGCCCGCGGAGACGATCAACAAGCTCTGCCTCTCCGGGATCTCCGCCATCACCCATGCGGCCATGCTCGTGCGCTCCGGCGAGTACGACATCGTCGTGGCCGGTGGACAGGAGTCCATGACGAACGCCCCGCACATGCTCGAGCACTCCCGCGCCGGCTACAAGTACGGCACGATCCCCGTGCGCGACCACATGGACTACGACGGGCTGTGGGACGCGTTCACCGATCAGGCGATGGGCGGTCTGACCGACGATGCGAACAAGGGCGACCGGGAGTTCAGCCGCGCGGAGCAGGACGCGTTCGCCGCGCAGTCCCACCAGCGCGCCGCGGCGGCGTGGGAGGCCGGCCGCTTCGACGAGGAGGTCGCGCCGGTGACCGTGAAGTCGCGCAAGGGCGAGACGGTCGTGGAGCGCGACGAGGGCGTGCGCCCGGACACGACGGCCGAGGGGCTGGGCAAGCTCAAGCCGGCCTTCCGCAAGGACGGCACGATCACGGCGGGCTCGGCCTCGCAGATCTCCGATGGCGCGGCAGCGCTCGTCATCATGAGCCGGACGAAGGCCGAGGAGCTCGGCGCCCCCATCCTCGCGGAGATCCGCGCCCACGCCTGGACCGCCGGGCCCGATTCGACGCTCCAGCACCAGCCCTCGCAGGCCATCAAGGCGGCGGCGCAGCGCGAGGGCGTCGATGCCGCGGCGTTCGACCTCTACGAGATCAACGAGGCGTTCGCCGCCGTGTCGCTGGCGAGCATGAAGGACCTCGGCATCGATGCCGAGAAGGTCAACGTCAACGGCGGCGCGATCGCGCTGGGGCATCCCATCGGGGCCTCCGGGGCGCGCGTGGTGCTCGCGATCGTCAGCGAGCTGGGCCGGCGCGGCGGCGGCAAGGGCGTCGCCGCCCTGTGCGGCGGCGGCGGCCAGGGCGATGCGCTCGTGCTCGACGTCGCGGGGCGCTGACGATGCTCGCGGCATTCTCCGTGGCCCCCTCCGGCGGTGCCGACGCGGGCGACGGCTCCGTCCACGAGGCGGTGGCCGCCGCCGTGCGCATCGTCCGGGAATCCGGGCTGCCCAACCGCACCGACGCGATGTTCACGACCCTCGAGGGCGAGTGGGATGAGGTCTTCGACGTCATCAAGCGCGCCACCGAGGCCGTGGGCGCGTTCGGCCCGCGCGTCTCGCTCGTCATCAAGGCCGACATCCGGCCCGGGCACACCGGTGAGCTGACCGGCAAGCTCGAACGCCTCGAGAACGCGATCGCCCAGGCGGACGCGGACTGAGGCGCCGGCCCGCCGCGCCGGCATCGCGGATGCCGGCGCGGGCATCGTCGCGTTTCCGATCGCCGGACCGCTCGCGTGGCTGGTGCTCCAGCGCCGGGCGCGGCGGGTCCGCTAGCCGCCCAGCAACAGGCGGATGTCGTCGGCGCCCAGCAGCGCGATCGGCTGCCCGGCCGCCCGATAGGCGGCGGCCCTGCGCTCCTTGCCCGTGCCGGCCTCTAACGGATAGCCCGCTTCGACGCTGCCCACGCCGCCGATCACAAGGGCCTCCGTGGCCTTCGTCACGCTCGACTGGACGATGGCGCCGCGCGCGGCGAGGGCTGCGAACAGCTCGGCGCGGGTGAACCCCGCCACGTCGCCCGTGAGGACGATGCGCCGCCCGTGCAGGGGGTGGGCGGGATCGGCCGCCGGGTCCGGCGGCAGCGGCTTCGCGTTCTTCCCCGCCCAACCGGGCCGGCTCGCACCCGGAGCCGGCTGCGGCCAGAGCTCGGCCACCGTGTGCAGGCCGGCCCGCCTGGCGACCTCGACGGCGATCTGCGCGCAGGCGAGCGCATCGGCGGCCGCATCGTGGTGGGCGAAGGGCGCGGCACCCAGGTGCTCGCTCACGGTGGGCAGCTTGTGATTGGGCAGCCCGGGCAGGTGCCGGCGCGCAAGCGGGACCGTGTCGCGCCAGTCGTTGGCGGGCATCGGCACGCCGGTCAGGCCGCACGCGGCGGCCATCACCCCGCGGTCGAACGGCGCGTTGTGGGCCACGAACGACAGGCCCCCGGCGATGCCCATGAGACGCCCCACGGAGTCCGCCCAGCTCAGGCCGCCGCCGCGGACAATCGCATCCGGGGTGATCCCGTGGATCCGGATGTTCCACGCATCGAAGGCATCGAGCCCGGTGGGCGGGACGATGAACCAGCCGTCGGCTGCCACCACGGTGCCGTCGCGCACCACGGCCACGCCCACCTGGCACGCCGAGGCGCTCGTGCGATTGGCTGTCTCGAAGTCGATCGCGACGAAGTCGAGTCCCGCGGCCGGCGCCCCCGCCACGCTCAGCCCTCCGCCGGCCAGTAGTGGGCGTCCGAGGTCGCCCGCGCCCCGAAGATCGCCTGGCCCACGCGCACCACGTCGGCGCCTTCCTCGATGGCCGTCTCGAAGTCCCCGGACATCCCCATGGACAGCTCACCGGGTCCGAGCAGATCCGGTTCCTCCTGGCGGGTGCGATCGCGCAGCTCGCGCAGGAGCCGGAAGCAGCCGCGCACCCGTTCGGCATCCGCGCTCAGGACCGCCAGTGTCATGAGCCCGCGGACCCGGAGGCGGTCGAAGGCCGGCAGCTCACGGAGGAAGTCGGCCAGCTCCTCGGGGGCGAGGCCGTACTTCGAGGCCTCACCGGAGGTGTTGACCTGCACGTAGACGTCCAGTGTGCGCTCGGCGGCGACGAGGCGGCGCTGGAGGGCCTCGGCCAGGCGCAGCGAGTCCAGCGCGTGGAACTCCGCCGCGAAGCCGGCGACCTCGCGGGCCTTGTTGCGCTGCAGGTGGCCGATGATCGCCCACTCCAGGGGCAGGTCGGCCAGCTCGCTGTGCTTGCGGTCGGCCTCCTGGACCTTGTTCTCACCCAGCCGGGTGCAGCCGGCGGCCGCGGCGAGCCGGATCCGCTCCGCGGGGACCGTCTTGCTCACCGGCAGCAGGCGCACCCGGTCCCCGCTGCGGCCGGCCCGCGCGGCGGCGGCGTCCATGCGGGCGCTGACCTGGGCGAGATTGCGGGCGAAGTCCTCCGTCGACTCGGCGGTAGGGTAGCGCTCCTCGGCGCTCATCGCGGCTTGCCGGCCGCGTCGCTGTCCGCGGCCTGGGCGGGGGCGTCCGCGGCGTCGCGCGGGGAGGGCATCCACACCTCGGCCTCGCTGTCCGGCGGGTAGTAGTGGCCGCCCGGGATCGTCTGGAGCTCGATGAGCATACCCCAGGGAGCGCGCACGTAGACGCTGCCGTTGCCCGGGGTGTCCTCGTGCCGGCTATTGCCGTGCACCTCGCTCAGGGGCTCACCGCCCGCCGCGCGCAGCCGCTGCAGGCAGCCGTCGATGTCGTCGCAGTAGAGGCTCATGTGGTTGAGGCCCAGATCGGCCAGGCCGCTGGCCGGGCACTGGTCTCCCTCGATCTGGAAGACCTCGAGACCCGGCCCGTCGCCGACCGCGAACATCCGCTGCCGCACGATCCTGGCGCCCGGCGGGAGGCCGAGTTGGCGCTCGACCTCGGCGCCCTGGCGCGGTTCGTCTGCGGCGGTGAGGCCGTCATAGGCGATGCGGGCGCCCAGTCCGTCCTGCAGGAAGCGGGTGGCGGCATCCAGGTCCGGCACGGTGATGCCGAGGTGCTGGATCCCGCGGGGCAGGGGCAGGGGTGCGCGCTCGGACATGCTCGTCGTTCCTTCGCTCGGGGCTCCAATGGCTGCGGCTCAGCCTACTCCGGGCCCGCGCGGCGCCTCCCATCCCGGGCGGGCGTTCACTGGACCATGCGGGGCCGGGAGGCGAGGACCCCGAACAGCAGCTGCAGCGCTCCGGCGCCGATGAGCACGAGGAGTCCCGGGGTCCACGAGCCGCCGGCCGCGTCGTGCAGCGCGCCGATGAGGATCGGCCCCACCGCCGCGATCGCGTAGCCCACCGCCTGCGCCATGCCGGACAGCGCGGCCGCCGCGGCGTGGTCACGGGTGCGCAGGCCGAACAGCGAGAGCGCCAGCACAATCGTCGCCCCGCCGGCGAACCCGGACGCGCAGGCCCAGACGACGCCGGCCTGCGGCGCGAGGATGAGGCCCACGTAGGCGCCGATGAGCACGAGCGAGCAGCCCGCGGCGATCAGGCGCTGGTCGGAGGTGCGGTGGGTGAGCGAGGAGCACAGCAGGTTGCCCACGAGCGCGCACAGGTTGAACAGCAGCAGGTGGAAGCCGGCCTGCGCCGCGGTGATCCCTGCGGACTGCTCCATGGAGGACAGCCAGGCGATGAGCACGTAGAACGCCAGCGACTGCAGGCCCATGAACAGCGTGACCTGCCAGGCCAGCGGGCTCGTCCACATCGCCCGGGCGCGGGTGCGGGCACGGTGGGAGCCCGCCGCCGAGGCGCTGGCCGGCACGGGCGCGCCGGCGTCGGCCCGCGCCTCGGCGGGGCCCGCTGCGGCGTGGGCGAGCACCGTGGGCGGGTGGGGCCTGGCGCGCAGGCGCGGGGCGAAGACGGCAAGCGCGATGAGTGCGAGGCCGGCCCAGACGCCCAGGGCCAGCCGCCAGCCGCTGGGGTGCTCGCCGGCCAGCGGCACGGCCAGCCCGGAGGCCAGCGCCGCCATGGCGGACTGGACGGAGGCGTAGAGGCCGGTGATGGGCGCGATGCGGTCGGGGTAGTCGCGCTTGACGAGCGCGGAGAGCAAGACGTTGAGCAGCGCGATCGCGACGCCCAGCAGCGCGGTGCCCACCCACAGGAGGAGCTGCGGCGGGGTGGAGCGCAGGACGATGCCGCAGGCGAGGATGGCCAGTGCCAGGCCCAGGGCGCGCTCGAGGCCCAAGCGCGCGGCGACCGCGGGGGCGATGGGGGATACGAGGGCGAATGCGACGAGCGGCGTGCTCACGATGACCGAGGCGGCCACCGCGCTCAGGTGCTGATCGGCGCGGATGAGGCCGACGACGGGGCCCACGCTCGTGATGCCCGCCCGCAGGTTCGACGCGATGAGCAGGAGCCCCACGAGGGCCAGCGCGCCGCGCACGCGCGGCCGGGCTGCGGACGCCGCGGCCTCGGACTCGGGCGGCGGGCCGGGCGGATTCCGGGGTGCGCTCACGGGCGCCTCAGCCGTCCAGCCCGAGGTCGGCGACGATCCCCGCCAGCCGGGCACGCTCGCCCTCGCCCAGGCCGCGGATGGGCAGCGGCAGGCACGGCCGGGCCACGAGCCCCAGCTGTTCGGCGATCGCGGCGGTGGGGCGCAGGCTGCCGTGGGCTGCGAACATCTCCCACAGGGGCGCGAGGCGCTCGGATGCGGCGTGCGCGGCCGCGCGGTCCCCGGCCAGGGCCGGGCGGGCGATCGCGAGGGCCGCCTGGGGCAGGGTGCCGGCGATGACGGAGTACCAGGCGTCGCAGCCGGCGGCCAGGCCCGCGGCGCCGCACGCATCGCCGGAGACGCCCAGGGTCACGCGGTCGGGCAGCAGCGCGCGCAGGCGGTCGATCCGCGCCCGGGCCTCACCGGGGTCCGCGGGCACGCCGGGGATCTTGATCGACGCCACCCCGGGCAGCTTCGCGATGGCCGCGTAGAGCTCATCGTCGAAGGCGAAGTGCGTGGTCCCGGGATTGTCGTAGACGGCAAGGGGCACGGAGAGCTCGGCGGTGACATCAGCGTAGAGACCGTAGACGTCATCGTGGGTGAGCGCCTGATAGGAGACGGGCGCCAGCAGCACCCCGGCGGCGCCGGCGCGCTGGGCGTCCTCGGCGGCCTCGAGCACATGGCGCGTGCGCAGCGCCCCGATGCCCACCATGACGGGCACCTCGCCGGCGGCGGCGACGGCGAGGTGTGCCGTGCGCGCCCGCTCGGTCCGCGTGAGGTAGGCATAGGACCCGGTGGAGCCCAGCGCCGTGATCGCGTCGACCCCGGCGGCGGCCAGCCGCTCGATGAGGCCGGTAAAGGCGGCCTCGTCGATGCCGTCCTCGGCGAGCGGCGTGAGGGGGAAGGCGTTGAGGCCGGTGAACATCGTGGCTCCTTGCGGGGTACGGGTGCTGGCGCGGCGGTTGTGGGGGCGGCGCGCGGCCGGGGCAGGCCCTGTGTCGTGCAGGGCCTGCACCGCGGTGCTCAGCCTATGCGCCGGCACCGGGGCGCGCCCGAACTCGTCCGGGGTCCGAAACGCCCGCACAGGCCGCCCCACTACGATGGACACCACGATGACGAGCGCAGACGAACCCACACGCTATGCCCGGGCCTTCGAGCCGAAGCCGTTGAGCCGCATCTTCGAGATCGCCCTGGAGGGCGGCTACATCTCGTTCGCCAGCGGCGATCCCAACCCCGCGTTCACGGACACCGGCTGGATGGCCGAGGAGGCCGCGCGGCTGCTGCGCCAGCCGGGTGATCCCATGCTCCAGTACGGCTCCGGCGCGGGCCAGCCCTCCACGCGCGAGGCGATCGTCGAGCTCATGGCCGACCAGCGCGCGGACCTCGCCGCGGATGCCGTCCAGGTGTTCTCCGGCGCGCAGAACGCCCTCGATGTCATCACCCGCCTGCTCGTGAGCCCCGGCGATGCCGTCTTCGTCGACGAGGACACCTACCCGGCGATGCTCAACCTGCTGCGGGCGGCCGGGGCGCACGTCATCCCGGTCGCCACCGACGTGGAGGGGCTGGTGCCCGAGGCGCTCGACGCGGCCCTCGCGCGGGCCGGCCGGGAGGGGCGCGCGCCGCGCATGCTCTACACGATCCCGGACTTCAACAATCCGCGCGGCACGACGCTGGCGGAGGACCGCCGGCCGCGGGTGGTCGAGGCCTGCCGCGCCGCGGGTGCGCTCATCGTCGAGGATGCGGCCTACTCCCAGCTCGCGTTCGACGGCCGCAGGCGCCCCTCGCTGTGGTCGTATGACCCGCAGGCCGTCTTCCACCTGGGCTCGTTCTCCAAGATCCTGGCGCCCGGCCTGCGGGTCGGTTGGGCCGTCTGCCCCGATGCGTATCGCGCTCTCGTGCAGAACGCCGCGAACAGCAGCGTCATCTCGCCCAACGTGCTGGCCCAGGAGCTCGCGGCCCGGTTCGTCGAGCGCGGCGGCTGGCGCGAGGCGATTCGCGAATCCGCGCGCCGCTACAGCCGCCAATTCGAGGCATTCGCTGCGGCCCTGCGCACCCACGACGATGTGGGCCTGCACTACGTGCGCCCCGAGGGCGGCTTCTTCTGCTGGCTCGATCTGCCCGGGGGCGCGGACGCCCAGCGCGTGCTCGACCGGGCGCTCGAGCGCAAGCTCGTGTTCCTCCCGGGCACCATGTTCCGCATCGACGGCGCCACCAGCAGCTCGGTCCGCGCCGCGTTCTCCTTCGAGACCGAGGAGCACCTAGACGGGGCGTGGCGCGCCTCGTGGGCGCCGTGCGCGCCGAACTGGCGGGCGAAGACACCGCAGGCCGCGGCTGAGCGCGGCCTGCCGGGCGCGGCCTACTGGGCGCTCAGGCGCGCGAGGTAGCTGGCGAAGCCGCCGGCCACACGGCTGCGGGGCCGGGCGGAGGTGGTGACCGGCGCCTCGGCCGTCGCCTGCACGGGCAGCCCGCGGGCGCGGATCCGCTCGACGATGTCGACGTCCTCGCCCACGTGCAGCGGCGCGAAGCCGCCCACCGCGCGGTACGCGTGGGCGGAGATGCCCAGATTGGCGCCGAAGACGTGGGGATGCCCGGGCCCCAGCGTGTGCTGGGAGGCCCAGCGCTGCGCGTCCGCCGCGGTGAAGTCCTCGCCCAGGAGCGGTTCGACCGTGCCGACGCGGGCGTCCCACCCGGCCTGGGCGGCGCGCACGTGATCGACCAGCCACGTTGCGGGCACCGTGCTGTCTGCATCGGTGCAGGCCAGCCACAGTTCCGGCGCCGGGGCTGCCGCGGCTTTCGCCTGCGGTGGCGTTTGCCGCTGCTGTGGGACTGCCGCCTGCTGCGGGACCGGCCCCGGCCGCGGGGCTGCCGCCGGCCCGTCCAGCGCAGCCGCGGCTCCGGCGGCTCGGGCGGCCCCCGCACAGCGCTCCTGCACCCGGATGGCCTGCACCCCCGGGTGCTGCCGGACGATCTCCTCGGTGGCATCGGTGCACGCATCGAGGACGACGACGACGTGCGAGGACCAGCCTGGGGCTTCCACCGCGAGGACCCGCCGCGCTGTGTCGAGGGCGGCAAGGCACGCCCCGATGTGGTCCTCTTCGTTGCACGCGGGCACGACCGCGCAGATGGCGCCCACGCTCAGCGCTCCGGATCGGGCCGGTGGGCGGGCGAGGCGCGCACGAGGATCTCCACGTCCCGGTCGCGGTAGCGGGCGAACTCGTCCAGCAGCCCGGCGGCCGCGAAGCGGTGGTGGATGGCGGCCGGCGACAGCGGCCAGCCGGCGATCGGGTGCTGCCAGTGGCAGTAGACGACCGTCGCCGCCGGCGCGAGGCTGCCGCGGATGCGCTCGAGCAGGCGGGCGTTCTGCGCGGGGCTGAGGAAGTAGGCGGTCTCGGACACGACGACGAGGTCGAAGGTCCCGGCGGGCCACTCCTCGGGAACCCGGGCGCGCTCGAGCTCCACCGTGTCCGGCACGTGGGCTCGGGCGGCGGCGATGGCGGCAGGCGAGGCGTCGAGGGCCAGCACAGCGGCGGCGCGCTCGGCGAGCGCCGCTGCGAGCCAGCCCGTCGACGAGCCCACCTCGAGGGCGCGCTCATAGCGGCGCTGGGGCAGCATCGCCACGGTGATGGCGCGCTTGCGCTCCTCGTACCAGCGCTCGTGGGCGCCCCACGGTTCGGGCCGGCGGCGGTGGAGGGCGTCGAGCGCATCGTCGCGCAGCTCGCCGCGCGGGACGGCCACGAACCACTCGGTGTCCCGGTCGAAGTGCGCGAGCATGCCCGGCTGCAGGATCGCCTCGTCACCCGGCGCATCCGACAGGGGTGCAACCTGGGAGGCGTGCGCGGCGAGCGCGGCGCGCTTGGCCGCCCGAGTCTGCGCACCCAGCGGGAGCGCGCGGACGTCTGCCCAGTGCAGGGCGTCCGGGGCCTGCGCGTGGTAGAGCCAGATGGGGTACTCGACGAGTTCGGCGTCGCAGCGCAGGGCGGCGACCCGGCCCGCGCGGCCCACGGCCTCGTGGTCGGGGTGCCCGTCGTGGGAGTACGGCGCCGCCAGCAGCGTGCCGGCGGCCTCGCCCAGTCGTTCGACGACGGCGTGCACCAGCTCCTCCTCACGCGCGGCGATCCCGCCGTCGGGCATGCCGAGCACCGAGACGTGGGCCGGCTCGACGCCCAGGCATTCCGCGGCGGCGTGCAGCTCCGCCTCCCGGACGCGGGCCAGTTCGCGCGGCGAGTGCGTGGGGGAGTCCGGATGGGATGCCTCGCCGAGCGAGGCGACGATGACCTCGACGTCGCAGCCGGCGGCGACCGCCGTGGCGATGAGTCCTGCCGCGCCCAGGGTCTCGTCATCCGGGTGCGCCGCGAGGACCACGACTCGGCCGTAGGGCCGCAGGTCGAGCCGGGCGGGCTCCTCGGCCGCCGCGCGTTCGGCCCACGCCTGAGCCGGGGTGCCGGCGCCGAGGTGCGTGAAGGCGCTCATCGGCCGCCGGCTTCCGCGCGCTGCCCGTCGGCAGCCGCGCGCGGTGCGTCGGCCCCGGTGGACCCTGTCGTTGCCGCGGGGTCGCGGCGGGCCGCGATGAGCGCGCGGCCCAGGGCGGCGACGTCGCGCTCGGCGTGGTGCTGGCGGACGTAGAGCCGCAGGTCGGACACGCGGGTCAGGTGCTCCCGGTCGAGCGCGAGTGGGGCCGGGCCCATCGCGTGGTCGGCCAGCGCGATGACCTCATCGGCGGCCTGGGCGACCGCGCTGCGCGCGCGCAGGGCCCACGTGCCACGTGCCTCGGAGCCATCATCCGCGGGGGTGTCTGCTGCGGCGGCGGCCTCGCCGAGCGCTGCGCGGGCGGCCCGCAGGACGAGGTCGAGGCGGCCGGCATGGAGGGCTGCGACCTGGTCCGGTTCCCGGCCGGAGAAGTGGCGGAAGGCCCGCTCGGCGATGGCCACGGCGCCGCCGTACCAGATCGCTGCCACGCCCACCCCGCCCCAGGCGAAGCCCGGCCGCTCGAGGTACCAGCCCGGGCCGCCCACGGGCAGCGCGGGGGCGGAGTCCAGGCGCACCTCGGCGGTGGTGATCGCGGCCAGACCGTGGGGCTGCCACGCGGAGGCGTCGCCCACAGTGACACCGGGCTGCCCGAGGTCGACGGCGAACAGGCCCCGGCGCCCGTCCGGGTAGGCGGCGGTGATGAGCGCGGCGCTCGCACGGTCGGCCAGCGAGCACCAGGGCTTGGTGCCGGTGAGGCTCCAGGCGCCGTCTGCACCCTGTGCGGCCTCGACCCGCAGACCGGGGGCTTCGGCGGCGTAGACTGCCCAGCGGGCGGCGGTGCCGGCATCGACGTCGATGCCGGTGGGTGAGGGCGAGGCAGGATTGGGGGACCCGGCGCCGCCTGTGAGCGCCTCGGCGAGGATGGCGCGCGCGTCGAGGTGGGGCTCGGCGGCGCGCGCCACGGTCAGGTCCGCGGCGCCGATGGCGGCGAGCGCCGACCAGCGCAGCGCGGTCGCACTCGAACCGGGCAGTGGGAGGTCGCCCGCCCAGGCATCGGCGGCCGCGAGCGCGGCGCCGATGGGGTCGGGGGCCGCCGCGGCAGCGCGGGCCTGGGCGAAGGCGTCGGCCACGGCGCCGCGGTCCTGTGGCGAGGTGCCCGGGATGAGGAGAAGGGGATTCACCGGGGGCGCTCCTTGCCTGTGGACGTCTCCACCGCGGACTCCGCGGTGCGAGTGGGGCGGTGTGGCCGCGCGCGAGAACTCCGGCGCGGCTGCTGCAAGGCTACTTGTCCCGCCGTGGAGGCGGCAACGCGCACTCGCTTCCGCGAGCGTTGCCACCGGGCCGGAGGGGTTCTGGACTAAAGCCCCTGGTCGACGCCAGCGCAGACACAGAGGCACCTCGGGCAGGTCCCCGGGCATCATCGAATTCACCCTGGCTCGAGCACTCAAGCCGCTTGCTGTGCGGCCCGCGCGTGTCCTCAGTGCTGTGTGCCCTCGCCCGCAAGCGAGCGCAGCCACGCCTCCGCCTGGCGGGGCGAGGACAGGACGAGGGTGCGCAGCCCGGGGTGCGCCTCGGCGGCAGTGCGGACCGCGCGGCGGATGCGCGCGCGAGTGGCCCAGCCCCAGCGCACGATGTGCTCGGGGTCGGTGAAGAAGGTGCGCAGCGGCGGTTCGCGATTGTCCGCCCACAGGGGCTCATCGCGCAGGCGGCGGCGCAGCGTGCGCAGCACGAGTCGGGTCAGGTGCACGTGGGGCGCGTAGTCCAGGTGGACGAGCAGCTGAGCGCGTCCGGCGAGCAGGTCGCCCACGTGCTCGCGGTACTGCCACTCGGTGATCCAGGCACTCTGGGCGCTCAGGCGCTCCACCCTCGCAGCGAAGTCCGGCAGCGGCCTCCAGCCGGGACCGTGGAAGAGGGCGTCGATCTCCGTGTGCGGGATGCCAGTGAGGTTCGCGGCCCGCCTTGCGAGAGTCGTCTTCCCGGTCCCGGAGGGTCCGGCGATGAGGATGCGCGCGGCCGGGGGAGTGCCGTGAAGAGGCGGGGCGGTGCGTGCCATGGCGCCTCCCGCCCCTCCGTGCCTCCGGGTCCCTGGTGCCCCCACCCGGACTCGAACCGGGAACCTACGGATTAGAAGGCCGTTGCTCTATCCATTGAGCTATGGAGGCGCGCCGGATCGCCCGGCGCCCACACACTACTACGAGGTTCGCGCTCGCCGCGGTGCACCGGGCACGGTGCCGGAGCGCACGCGGCCCGGAATCCGGGGGCTCACCGGCGTGGTGAGTGGAGAGTCTGAGAGAAAGCGGAGAAGGTGGACGCGTGACTCATGCATCCGACGAACAGGCGCTGCGGCCGGGCATCGGGTCCGCGCTGCGCGACCTCGCCGCCCGCGTGCACGCCACGCGCTTCCCCCTGCGGACCCCGGACGGGGTGCGCGGGCACGAACTCGTGCGCAGCATCGGCGACCAGCTCGACGACTACCTCCTGCCGCGACTCGCGCACGCGGACGCGCCGCTGCTCGTGGTCGTGGGCGGGTCGACCGGCGCCGGCAAGTCCACCCTCGTGAACTCGATGATCGGCGCCGAGGTCTCCGCCGCCAGCGCGCTCAGGCCCACCACCCGCTGGCCGGTACTCGTGCACAACCCGGCGGACTCCGCGCACTTCGGCGACCCCGCCCGCGTACTCCCCGGCCTGCGCCGCGTCGCCCGCTCCGAGCAGCGCGGGGACGACCCGCAGCTGCGCCTCGTCTCCTCCGAGGCGGTGCCCCCTGGGCTGGCGCTCATCGACTCGCCGGACATCGATTCGGTCGAGGCGGACAACCGGGCGCTCGCCCGCCAGCTCCTCGCCGCCGCGGACCTGTGGCTGTTCGTCACGACCGCGGCGCGCTATGCCGATGCGATGCCGTGGGAGCTGCTCGCGGACTGCTCGGAGCGCGGCACCGCCGTGGCCATCGTGCTCGACCGCGTGCCCGCCGCCGCGAACCGGGAGGTCCGCCACCACCTGGGCGAGCTGCTCGCCGCCCAGGGCCTGGAGTCCGCCCCCATCTTCACCGTGCCGGAGCTCAACCTGCGCGACGGGATGATCCCCGATGCCGCGATCTTCCCGCTCCAGTCATGGGTGCTCAACCTGGGGCGCAGCGAGCGCGCCCGCGAACGCGTCATGGCCCGCACCCTGGCCGGCGCCCTGCGGGCCGTGCCCCCGCGCATCGAGGCGCTGGCGGACTGCGCCGCCGAGCAGGAGGCCGCCCACGATGGACTGTCCCGCAGCGTCGACGTGGCCTTCGCCCACGCCGCCGACGAGCTCGCCCGCGCGCTCGTGGGCGGGCGCGCCCTGCGCGGCGAGGTACTGGCCCGCTGGCAGGACTTCGTGGGCGCCGGGCAGTTCTTCCGCGGCCTCGAGCCCACCGTCGCCCGCCTGCGCGACCGCATCACCTCCGCCGTCACCGGCCGCCGCGACACGGCGGAGCCACTCGAGAACGCGATCGCCGGCGCCGTATCCGTGCTCGTGCGCGAGCAGGCAGTCGAGGCCGTCGCGGCCACCTCGCGGCAGTGGCAGGACTCGCCGGCCGGTGCCGCGATCGTGCAGGCCAATCCGGAGATGACGCGCCTGCCGGCCGACTTCGACGCCCGCCTGCGCGCCCTGGTGGGGGAGTGGATCGACGACGTCAACAAGCTCGTCGGCGAGGTCGGGCAGAGCAAGCGGGCCCGCGCCCGCATCCTGTCCTTCGGCGTCAACGGCGTCGCGGCCGTCCTCATGATCGGCGTCTTCTGCGGCATCGGCGGCGACCGCGGACCCCAGCAGCGCACCTCGACCGCACTCGTGGCCGACAAGCTGCTCGTGACGATCTTCGGCGAGGACGTCACGCGCGACCTCGCCATCACCGCGCGCCGCAGCCTCCTCACGGACGCCGGCGCACTGCTGCGCGCCTGCCGCGCCCCCTACGACCATGCGCTCGCGGTCTCCGAGGTGCCCGCGCGCCAGGCCGGTGCCCTGCGCGGGGCCGCCGCCCGATTGGAGGAACTGCTGTGACCAGCGAGTCCACCCGCAGCGAGATCAAGCGCCGGGCGGCGGGCATCCGCGCCGCGCTCAACGCCCAGGCTGGTGCGCTGAGCGCGCAGACCGCGACGGCCGCCGCCGAGCTCCTGGGCCGCGCCGAGCAGCGCCAGGGGCTGGGCGACGACTTCACCGTCGTCGCGTTCGCCGGCTCGACCGGCTCGGGCAAATCGAGCCTGTTCAACGCCGTCTCCGGGCTGGAGATCGCCCAGGTGGGCGTCCGCCGGCCCACCACGTCGAAGCCCACCGCGTGCGTGTGGGGCAGCGGCGGCGAGGACCTGCTCGACTGGCTCGAGGTGCCCGCGGAGAACCGCACGTGGCGCGAGAGCGCCCTCGACGGCCACGATGAGGAGGCCCTCCACGGCCTCGTGCTCCTCGACCTGCCCGACCACGACTCGACGGCGCAGGCCCACCGCGTGGAGTCCGACCGCCTCGTCGGCATGGTCGATGTGGTCCTGTGGATCGTCGACCCGCAGAAGTACGCCGACTACGCGCTGCACTCGCGCTACCTCACCCGGCTGGCCGAGTACTCCGACAGCGTCGTGGTCGTCCTCAACCAGGTCGACCGGCTCGCCTTCGACGAGCGCAGGGCCACAGCCGACCACCTCCGCAAGCTGCTCGAGCACGATGGGCTGGCCGACGCCGAGGTGCGACTGGCCTCCGCGGCCACCCGCGAGGGCGTGCCCGAGCTGCGCACCCTGCTGCAGGAGACCGTTTCCGCACACGATGCGGCCGGTGAGCGCCTCGTCGCCGATCTGCAGGCCATGGGCCAGCGGATCCGCGGCGAACTCGGCGAACCCGTCGCGGATCCCGAGCAGCTTGCCGGCGCGGACAGGCTCGTGGCCGCCATGGAGGAGGCTGCCGGCGTCGAGGCGCTGGCCCAGACCGTGCACGACGACTACCTGCGCCGGGCCTACCGGGTGAGCGCGTACCCCGTGCTCGCCCGCCTGCAGCGCGGCAAGCCGGACCCGCTGGGTGCCCGCCACGGTGGCGACCGGGACGATCTGCTGCGCGCCGGCGTGCCGGAGACCAGCCCCGCCCAGAGCGCGCGGGTCAACCTCGCCGCCCACGAATTCGTCGCCGAGGCCACTGCCGGCCTGCCGTTGAGCTGGCGGGATTCCGTGAGCTCGGCGGAGAAGCGCGGCACCGCGCAGCTCACCGAGACCCTTGACGAGGCGGTGACAGGCGTGCACCTGGAGCGCCCCACGCCCGGCTGGTGGGGGGCGGCACGGTTCTTCCAGGTGCTGTTCTTCGTCCTCACGATCATCGGCGCGCTGGCCCTGGTCGCAGGGATCATCGCCGCAGTGCTGGGCCTGCTCGATGGGAGCCCGCTGCTGTGGATCGTGCCCGCTGGGGTGCTCGTGCTCGGCGCCGTGGGCTCGCTGATCACTTCCGTCCTGGCAGCGGGCGCCCGCCTTCGCGGTGCCGATCGCGCTGCGGCCCAGGTGCGCGAGCGCATGGCCGATGCCATTGGCCGGGCCGCCGCAGGCTCATACTTCGCGCCGATCGCACAGGTCCTCGCCGAGCACCGGGCCATCTACGACGCGCTGCGCTGAGGCTGGCGCTGCCAAGCGCGCGCGTGCGCCGCGCGGAGCCTCTGTACTGAGCGGGTTCCCCGTGCGGCCGCGGCGGCTGCGAGCGGTGGAAGGCCCGCGCCCGGTGTGAGGTGGTGGCTGGGGACGCCGGAGGTGCGTCCACAGCGCCCGCCGTTTGCCCGGGGTGCGCGTCCGCCGCGTGATCTCCTCTGAGCACGGCCCTGCCTGGGCCCGGACTCAGAAGGAGACACCATGAAGATCCTCAACCACTTCATCGGCACGGTCGGCTCAGAGCCGCGCGCGGGCACGACCGCGGACGGCAAGCGCTGGCTGAGCTTCCGGATGGCCGTCTCCCATGACGGCTTCAATCCGTCCACCGGCGCCTTCGAGGAGTACGACACCACCTGGTTCGACGTGTCGGCCTTCGGCGCGCTGGCCGAGAACCTCTTCGCCTCCCTGCACAAGGGCGAGCCCGTCATCGTCGTCGGCCGGCTGCGCGTGCGCGAGTGGCAGACCGAGGAGAAGTCCGGCTCCACCCCGCAGGTCGTCGCGGAGATGGTGGGCCACAACATGCGCTTCGGAGCCACGCGCTTCAGCCGCGCGGCCAAGCGCCCCGACGGCGGCGAGACCGCCCAGGAGACCGTCCCGGGCACGGCGGGCGCACCCGGGGCCGGCGGTGGTGGCCCCGGCGGTGCCGCCGCGGGTGCAGGAGGCCCCGGCAAGGAGCGCGCGGTCGAGGGAGGAGCGGGAGCGGGCGGGCGCGCTGCCCAGACCCAGCGTCGCGGTTCCGAGGGCTCCGCTGACGAGGCGGACGGTGAGCGCAGCCTCGTGGGCGCCGGTGCGGACGGCGGGGGCGGTGATTCCCCGCCGTTCTGACCGAGGGCGGGCTCCGTTCGGGGTTCGGCGCACTCGGGCGCGTTCGCCCCGGCCTCCGGAGCTCCTCGTGCTGTGTCGCGCGGGCCCAGGCAGGGCCCCGCGGCGGTGCGCTGGCCGCTCGTGGGCCGGTTCGCGGTAGGCTTGCGGGCGTGAGCAACAGCATCCTCCGGGCAGCGCCCGTCGCAGTCGCATGTGCCGGCCTCGCCGCGCTCAGCGGGTGCGGCTTCTTCGGCCCCAAGGGCAATGCGCCCAAGACCGAGGAGAAGGAGGTGCCCGCCGCGGTCGACAAGGTCGCCGCCGCGCTCAAGCCGCTCACCGACGCGGGCACGATGCCCGACAGCAAGCAGTTCTTCGCCGCCATGACCAAGGCCGGGTACGCCAAGAAGAACCTGGAGACGACGATCGACTCCTCTCCTCTCAAGCACGATGTGCCCGCCAAGATGTTCGGCGTCAAGGTCAAGGAGGGCTGCGTCGTCGGCGAGATCCGCGACGGCAAGGTCACCGCCGAGCTCATGCCCCCGATGAAGTCCGATGGCACCTGCCTCATGGGCAAGGTCGAGCGGCCCAAGGGCGTGAAGGCGCCCACCGGCGAGCAGCGCCGCAGCGGCGACACCGACAACGGGGCGGGCCACCTGCCCGGCGATGACCTCAACAACCCCAAGTCGACGCAGTCGCCGAGCTCCGGCAGCGGTTCGACGTCCGGCGGATCGCCCGGCTCCAGTGGCTCGAACTCGGGAGACTCGGACGGCGACTCCGATTCCGGCGGCGGCCTGGGCGGCAACTGAGCGCCTGCCCACGCGCCCCGACTGGCAGGCCACCGGCCCGGCGGATAACCTGGGACCACTATGGCCGAATTCATTTACACCATGCACAAGGCGCGCAAGGCGCACGGTGACAAAGTCATCCTCGACGACGTGTCGATGTCCTTCTACCCGGGGGCCAAGATCGGCATGGTCGGGCCCAACGGCGCCGGCAAGTCGACGATCCTCAAGATCATGGCCGGCCTCGATCAGCCCTCGAACGGCGAGGCCCGCCTGAGCCCCGGCTACACCGTGGGGATCCTCCAGCAGGAGCCGCCGCTCAACGAGGACAAGACCGTCCTCGGCAACGTCGAAGAGGGCGTGGGCGAGATCAAGGCGAAGGTCGACCGCTACAACGAGATCTCCGAGCTCATGGCGGATCCGGAGGCGGACTTCGACGCGCTCATGGAGGAGATGGGCAAGCTGCAGGAGGCCATCGACGCGGCCGACGCCTGGGATCTCGACTCGCAGCTCGAGCAGGCCATGGACGCGCTGCGCTGCCCGCCGCCGGACACCCCGGTGACCAACCTGTCCGGCGGTGAGCGCCGCCGCGTGGCGCTGTGCAAGCTGCTGCTGGAGAAGCCGGATCTGCTGCTCCTCGACGAGCCCACCAACCACCTCGACGCCGAATCGGTGCTCTGGCTCGAGCAGCACCTGGCCAGCTACCCCGGCGCCGTCATCGCCGTGACCCACGACCGGTACTTCCTCGACCACGTCGCACAGTGGATCGCGGAGGTCGACCGCGGCCACCTCTACCCCTACGAGGGCAACTACTCCACCTACCTGGAGAAGAAGCAGGAGCGCCTCAAGGTCCAGGGCAAGAAGGACCAGAAGCTGCAGAAGCGCCTGAAGGAAGAGCTCGAGTGGGTCCGCTCGAACGCGAAGGCCCGCCAGACGAAGTCGAAGGCGCGCCTCAACCGATACGAGGAGATGGCCGCGGAGGCGGAGAAGACCCGCAAGCTCGACTTCGAGGAGATCCAGATCCCGCCGGGCCCGCGCCTGGGCGACATCGTCATCGAGGCGAAGGACCTGGAGAAGGGCTTCGACGGCCGCCTCCTCATCGACGACCTGTCCTTCACTCTGCCGCGCAACGGAATCGTGGGCGTCATCGGCCCGAACGGCGTGGGCAAGACGACGCTGTTCAAGTCGATCGTGGGCCTCGAGGAGATCGACGGCGGCAACCTCAAGGTCGGCGAGACCGTGCGGATCAGCTACGTCGACCAGTCCCGCGGCGGCATCGACCCGGACAAGTCGCTCTGGGAGGTCGTCTCCGACGGCCTGGACTTCATCCAGGTGGGCGCGGTGGAGATGCCCTCGCGCGCCTACGTCTCCGCGTTCGGCTTCAAGGGCCCTGACCAGCAGAAGAAGGCCGGGGTGCTCTCCGGCGGTGAGCGCAACCGGCTCAACCTCGCCCTCACCCTCAAGCAGGGCGGCAACCTGCTGCTCCTCGACGAGCCCACCAACGACCTCGACGTCGAGACCCTGGGCTCGCTGGAGAACGCGCTCCTCGACTTCCCCGGCTGCGCCGTGGTCACCTCGCACGATCGCTGGTTCCTCGACCGCGTCGCCACCCACATCCTGGCCTGGGAGGGCACGGAGGACAATCCCGCGAACTGGTACTGGTTCGAGGGCAACTTCGAGGCCTATGAGAAGAACAAGGTCGAGCGCCTGGGTGAGGAGGCCGCACGCCCCCACCGCATCACCCACCGCCGCCTCACGCGCGACTGAGCCTCACCCGCGCCTGCGGTTCACGCAAGGGGGCGCCGCCCGGCACTGCCGGGCGGCGCCCCCTTTCGCATGCGCGGGCCGGCGGTGAGTCCCACTGCGTTCCTGCCCACAGGGGCGGTGCTACTCCTTGACGCGCACCATGCCCTGCTGGGCCACCGAGGCGAGCAGGCGCCCATCGCGGCTGAAGATCCGGCCGATGCCCAGGCCGCGCCCGTTCTCCGCGGCGGGGGAGCGGTAGTCGAAGAGCAGCCAGTCGTTGAAGTCGATGGGGGCGTGCCACCACATCGCGTGGTCGAGGCTCGCCATGCGCAGGCGGGCGTCGCTCCAGCTCAGCCCGTGCGCGCGCAGGGTGGGCTCGAGGAGGCTGTAGTCCGAGGCGTAGGCCGCGGCGGCCGCGTTGCGCACCGGGTCCGTGGGGAAGGCGGTCGCCGCGCGCAGCCAGAAGCGCTGGTCGGGTGCCTGGGGGCCGTGGAAGTGCGAGTGGATCTCCCCGCCGATGGGCCGGATGTCGAAGGGGCGCTTGAGCACCCAGCCGGCCACGTGCGGGTTGTCCGAGGCGGCGAGCATGTCCTGCAGCGGGGCAACGTCCTCGGGCCGCGGGACGCCGGCGGGCATCTCGTCGTGGTGCTCGAGGCCCGACTGCCGGAGCTGGAACGAGGCGATGCCGGAGAAGATGGGCGTGCCGTCCTGATAGGCCTGGACGCGGCGCGTGGTGAAGGACCCGCCGTCGCGCAGGTCCTCGACGCCCAACAGCAGCTCGACGTCGTCGTGGCCCGCGCGCAGGAAGTAGCCGTGGAACGAGTGGATGGGCCGGTCATCGTCGACCGTGGCCGACGTGGCCATGACGCACTGGGAGAGCACCTGGCCGCCGAACAGCCGCCCGCCGGGCTTGGGCTGGTTCCACGCGCGGAACGCGTGTGCCTCGCCGCCCGGGCCGGGTCCGCCCAGCGGCTCGAGGTCGAGCACGCGTGCGAGCTCGGCCATGTTCGCAGCGTTCTGCGCATCGTCCATGTGTCCTCCTGCTTGACTGCGATCAGCTTAGCCGCCGCCCACGGCGCCCAGGACACCGCGCGCACCCGCCCGCCGCGGTCCCCGGCCCCCGATGGCAAGATGGGGCGCATGGAACGCACCCCACACGATCCGCTCATCGCGGGCCCCTTCACCCGCGTGCTGCTCGAGCTGCGCTGGGGCGATATGGACGCGTACGGCCACGTGAACAATGTGACCCAGGTTCGGCTGCTGGAGGAGGCGCGCGTGCGCGCGTTCGGCTCGCCCACCGCGGCCCGCGATGCCGCGCCCTCGGATCCCGCGGACGGCGCCGCCCCCTCCGTGTTCGGCGTGCCGATCCCGCCGGTCTTCCGCGCCGCCTCGGCGGACACGGACATCCTCGTGTCCACGCACACCGTCGAGTACCGGCTGCCCATTCCCTACAGGGAGGGCCCGATCGCCGTCGACGTCGTCATCAGCCGGGTGAGCCCCGTGACGATCACGGTGGGCTACGTCGTCCTCGAGCCCGACGAGTCGCGGGTCTACACGGTGGCGGAGACCGACGTCGTCTTCGTCGATCCGGACTCCGGCCGTGCCCGCCGTCTGCGCGAGGACGAGGTCGAGGCGCTCGGCCGGGTCGTCGTCGACCCGATTCCGCTCAAGCGCCGCCGGTGAGCATCGCCCTGCCCAGCGCGGCCGCGCTGGCCGACTGGCAGACGCTGGTCGAGCGCGCCCGCCGCGCGGATCCCGAGGCCGCGATCCGGCTGAGCGCCGCCGGCTCGACGCTCGTGCTCACGTGCGCGCCGCTCTATCCCGCGAGCCTGGGCGACGGCATGCCGCTGGTGCTGGGGATGCGCATGATCCGCCTCGCCGACTCCTCGGCCGACGGCCTCGATGCCGTGGTGCCGGCGGCGGCGCTCCTCGACCGCTTCGCCCGCGCGAACTCGCGCGGTTCCCTGCACATCGGCGTGCCGCCGCAGGAGGTGCACGCCGCCTGGGCCGGCATCGCGCCCCCGCGCGGGGGCTGGTCGGCCGCGGGCAGCGTGCCCGCCGCGGTGCTGCACGCTATCGCCCGCGCCGGCATCGCGGAGATCGCACGGGGCACACCGGAGGGCTCGGGGGCGCACGCGGTGGCCGCGCTGCGCCGCCGCGTCTGGGGCCGCAGCCTCGTCGAGGCGGGTGGGGCCGCCGAGCGGCTGGGCGCCCCCGACTCAACCGAGGGGGCGGGCGCCGCCGACACCACCGAGGGGATGGGCGCCGGCGACTCCGCCCAGGGGGTGGGCGCCGCCGATACCGCCGAGGGGATGGGCGCCGCCGGCACCGCCCAGGCCGCCGGCACCACCGGGGCCGACAACGCCTCGGCCCGCGCACGACCCGCTGAGCCGGCCGGCGGTGCCTCGCCGGTGCTCGGCCTCCTTCCGGCGGGTGCGGCGTTCGGGATGGACGCGCTCGGATTCCTGGCCGCGGGCTCCGAGCCGGCGACCGTCTTCGCCAGCGGGCCCTGGCTGCGGCTGAGCACCCGCGGCGGGCACATCCTCACCCGAGCCAGCGGGTGACACAGCGACTCCCTGGAGCGGGTGACTCCGCCTCTTCCGGCGCGAATGGCTCGGCTTCTCCCCGGCGCGAATGCCTCCGCCCCTCCCCGAAGCGAAGAATGGCTCGGCTGCGCCCCGCAGCCGGTGGCTCTGCCCCCCCCGCGGCTGGGCGGGCCAGCCGGTGACCCGGTGCCCCGCGCGCGGCTCAGCGCGATTCCGGCAGCCCGGGCCCCTCGGTGGCGCCCTCGGGGCTGTTGACCATGGCCGTCGCGGCCCGCTCGAAGTAGTCCCACATCATGGCGTCGTACATGGGCGGCACCTCGATCGCATCGAGCGCGGCGCGCATGTGGACGAGCCACCGGTCGCGGGCCTGCGGGGTGACGGGGAACGGCAGGTGGCGCATGCGCAGGCGCGGGTGGCCGCGCTCCTGCGAATAGGTGCCCGGGCCGCCGAAGTACTGCTCGAGGAAACCCTGGAGCCGGTGCTTGGCGCCCGTCAGGTCCGCGCCGTCCGGGTACATGAAGATGAGCAGCTCGTCCTGGGCGACCCCGGCGTAGAACGCGTCGACGAGCTTCGTGAAGGTCGCGTGCCCGCCGATCATCGCGTAGAAGCTGTCCGGGCGCTGCAGCGAGACGTGGTCGATCATGCGCCGTCACCGGCCGTATCGCCGTCGGTCGGAGTGCTGGAGGGAGCCGTGGCGGCCGCCTGCACCGGGTCGGGCATCGTGGTGAGCACCGTCTGCTCCGGCAGGGCGATGGCGATGCCGCGCCGATCGAGTTGGCGCTTGATCTCCGCGCGGTAGGCCCGCGCCACCGCCCACTGCTGGTTGGGCTTGGTCTTGATGAGCGTGCGGATCGTCATGGACGTGCCGGTGAGCTCCTGGACGCCCAGCACCTCCGGGTCCTCGATGATGTCGGGGCCGATCGTGGGCGACTTGCGCAGGTTCGCGATCGCCGTGTGGACGATCTCGTCGATGAGCGTCTGCGAGGCGTTGTAGGGCATGGGGATGTCCATGACCGCGCGCGCCCAGCCCTGTGACTGGTTGCCCACCCGCAGGATCTCGCCGTTGCGCACGTGCCACAGCGTGCCGTCGGAGCCGCGCACCTTCGTGATCCGCAGGCCCACGCCCTCGACGACGCCGATCGCCTCGCCCAGGTCCACGGAGTCGCCGATCCCGTACTGGTCCTCGACGACGATGAAGAAGCCGCTCAGGTAGTCCTTGACGAGCGACTGCGCCCCGAAGCCGATCGCGACGCCGGCGACGCCCGCGGACGCGAGGATGGGCGTCGGGTCGAAGCCGAGCTCCTGGAGCACGAAGAGCGAGGCGATGATGAAGACGATGATCGTGGCGAACGAGGACAGCATCGAGCCGACGGTCCGGGCCCGCTGGGCGCGGCGCTTGAGGGTCTCCTCGTCCGCGCGGGCCTCCGTGCGATGGCGCGCGGGCTCGACCTGCTGCTCGTCGGCCCCGGAGGAGGAGAAGCGGCGCCGGGACACGGCGGTCGTGCCGTCGGCGATCTTGTGGGCGAAGTTGCGGATCGCCTTGCGCAGCACGATGTTGATGAGCACGGCCACGACGATGACGATCGCGATGCGCAGCGGCGTGCCGAGGATGAACTCCCAGTTGATGGCGGCCAGCTGAGCGGCGGCCGCGGACAGGGAGCCCGGCAGCGAGGGCGAGGCGAGGGTGAGGAGGTCGTTCGTCATATCGCCTCCGAGGCTACCGGCGGAGTCTGAGCGCCGCTCCAAGGTGCGGCTGAGGCCGCACCCAGAAACACCGGCCGTGCTCGTGCGCACGCCAGCCCCACCCGGGTGCCCGCGCTGCGGGCCACGCCCCCCTCCGCCGCCGAGGCGCCCCCGCCCCGCGCCGGCCGAGCGCGGTTGGCAGCGGGGCCCGCTGCCAACCGGCGCGGGCTCCGCTGCAGGTCAGCGGGGCACTCCCGCCTATCGGGGCGGCCATCCGGTGCGGGCGGGGCCTTGCGCGCTCAGGCGTCTGCGCGGTCGGCGGCGCGGATGGCGAGCGCGCGCTCGGCGGTGTCGAGATTCTCCCGCATGAGCCGCACCAGCCCCTTCGGGGCGGCGGGATGAGAGTCCAGCCACACCCGCGTGGCGCCGACTGCCGCCTCCGAGGCCGGCGGATAGAGGCCGAGCGTGAGCGTCTGCGCGATCTCGAGGGTGCGCGTCTCCCACCACCCGGCGAGCCGGGCGAAGTACTCGGCGGCGAAGGCGTCGAGTGGCGCCTCGGCTGCCACCGGGCTGCCGTCGGGGCGCTCCAGCCCGATGCCGAACCCGCGGGCGATCGCCGCGACCATGGCGTTGGGCAGCTCGCGGTCCTCGCTGAGCATGGTGAAGGCCCGCGACTTCGCCTCCGGGGTGGCCGGCGCGGCCAGCGCGGTCGCGGCCGCGCGGCGCCCCGCGGCGGTGTCGTCGGACTCGCGCCAGCGCGCGATCGCCTCGGCGTCGAGCCGCTCGGCGGCGGCCAGCGCGATGATGAGCTCCCAGCGCAGGTCCGTGTCGATGACGATGCCGGCCGGCGCCTCGGCGGCACCGGCGAGGATCGCCGCGAGGCGGTCGAGCTGGTCCGGCGTCTGGGCGTGCTTGACGAAGGCCTGGAAGCACTGGAACTGCTGGTCCGAGCCGGCGGGGGCGGTGGCGAGCATGTCCCACAGTGCCTCGGCGAGTCGCGCGCGGGCGGCGGGGCGCGCCTCGGGCGCCAGGTAGGAGCCCAGTGCGGTGGCGAGCTGGCGGAACTGGACGAGCAGGGCTGTGGACTGCTCGATCGAGGGCAGGTGGCGGGTGAGCGCGGCAATGTAGTCGCTGACCGGCAGCTCGCCGTCGCGGACCATGTCCCACAGCGTGGTGAGCACGATGACCTGCGTCAGCGAGTCCTCGAAGCCGTCGAGGCGGGCCAGCACCGTCGCGAGGGTGGCCTCGTCGAAGCGGACCTTGGCGTAGGACAGGTCCGCGTCGTTGACGATGATCGCGTCCGGGCGCGGCCCGCCCAGCTCGAGCGGCACCTCAGCGAGTGCGGAGTCGAGGTCGACCTCCGCGAACCCCGTGCGGACCAGGGTGCGGCCTTCGAGCGCGTAGAGGCCCACGCCGATCCGGTGGGGACGCAGCGAGGGCACCGGCTGCCCGGCGATGGCGAACGGCTCCTGCACGAGCGCCAGGCGGGTGAGCCGGCCCTCCTCATCGGCCTCGACGAGCGGGCGCACGACGTTGATGCCGGACTCCTGAAGCCACAGGCGGGTCCAGGAGTCGAGATCGCGGCCCGATGCCTCGCTCAGCGCGCGCAGCAGGTCGGGAAGCTCAGTGTTGGACCAGCTGTGCGCATCGAAGTAGGCCTTGAGCCCGGCGAAGAAGTTCTCCCGCCCCACCCAGGCGACGAGCTGCTTGAGCACGGAGGCGCCCTTCGCGTACGTGATGCCGTCGAAGTTGACCTCCACGTCCGCGAGGTCCTCGATGGGCGCGACGATGGGGTGGGTGCTCGGCAGCTGGTCCTGGCGGTAGGCCCACGACTTCTCCAGCGAGGCGAACGTCGTCCACGCGGAGGCGAACTCGGTGGCCTCGGCGGTGGCGAGCGTGGACATGAATTCCGCGAACGACTCGTTGAGCCACAGGTCGTTCCACCACTTCATCGTGACGAGGTCGCCGAACCACATGTGCGCGAGCTCGTGGAGGATCGTGACGGCCCGGCGCTCGACGATCGCCTCCGTGGGGCGGGAACGGAAGACGTAGTTCTCCACGATCGTCACGGCCCCGGCGTTCTCCATGGCTCCCGCGTTGAACTCGGGGACGAAGAGCTGGTCGTACTTCTCGAACGGGTAGGGCGTGTCGAACGCGGCCTCGTAGAACTCGAAGCCGGCCTTCGTGATGCCGATGATCGCCTCGGCATCCAGGTACTCGAACAGCGAGGCCCGGCAGTAGACGCCCAGTGCGACCTCCTCCCCGTCGGAGCTGCGCACCGCATCGTGCACGCCCCGGTAGGGTCCGGCGATGATGGCGGTGATGTAGCTGGAGATCGGGGGAGTGGGGGCGAAGATCCAGGCCGCGAGGCCCTCGCCGGAGATCCCGAGCGCCTCCGCCACAGCACCGGCGTCCTCCGGCTGCGGGGTGGGCGCGTTGGACACCACCGTCCAGGCCTGCGGGGCCAGCACCGTGAACGAGAAGCTCGCCTTGAGGTCCGGCTGCTCGAACACGGCGAAGACGCGGCGGGAGTCCGGGACCTCGAACTGCGAGTAGAGGTAGACCTCGTCGTCGACCGGATCGACGAAGCGGTGCATTCCCTCGCCGGTGTTCATGTAGCAGAAGCGGGCGTCGACGACGAGCTCGTTCTCCGCGGCCAGGTGCGGCAGCTCGATGCGGGCGTCCCCGCGCAGCACCGCCGCGTCGAGCTCCTCGCCGTTGAGGATCAGCCGGTCGACGGACGCGGTGATCGCGTCGATGAACGAGGAGGCGCCCTCGTGCGCGGTGAAGCGCACGGTGGTCACGGACCGGAACGTCTCTCCCTGCCCGTCGAGGACGAGGGTGACGTCGTAGGACGTCACGGACAGGAGCGAGGCGCGCTCCGCGGCTTCGACGCGTGTGAGATTGTGCTGTGGCACTGAGACCCTTCCCGCATTTTCCGGATTCTGCCCGCCGTTTGAAATGATGGGGGCGATCCCATTGTTCCACGTACGCACGGCGTCGGCCCGTCCACCGGGCCGCTGTCCGCGCAGACCCGGCACCCGCCCACCGCTTCAAGGAGGCCCCATGGCGAAGAGCACGATGGATTTCTGGTTCGACCCGATCTGCCCGTGGGCGTGGATGACCTCGCGCTGGGCCCTGGAGGTGGAGAAGGTCCGCGACGTCACGGTCCGCTTCCACGTCATGAGCCTGTCCGTGCTCAACGAGGGCCGCGAGCTGCCGGCGGAGTACCGGGCGAAGATGGATGCCGTCTGGGGCCCGGTGCGCGTCGTCATCGCCGCCGCCGACCAGCACGGCGAGGAGGTCATCGAGCCCCTCTACACCGCCATGGGCACGCTCATCCACCCGGGCGGCCGCGACGACTGGGACGGCGTCATCGCCGATGCGCTCGCCCAGGTGGGCCTGCCGGCCGAACTGGCACAGTACGCCCACTCCGACGAGTACGACGAGAAGCTGCGCGCCTCCCATCGCGAGGGCATCGAGAAGGTGGGCGAGGACGTGGGCACCCCCGTCATCGCCGTGGGCGACGTCGCGTTCTTCGGCCCCGTCGTCTCGCCGGCCCCGAAGGGCGAGGAGGCCGGGCGCCTCTACGACGGCGTGCTCGCCGTCGCCGGCGTCCCCGGGTTCTTCGAGCTCAAGCGCACCCGCACGACCGGCCCCGTCTTCGACTGAGCCGCAGGCGCCGCCGACGATGGCATCACCTCCCGGCCCAGCCCGGTGCGCGGCGGCCCGCCCGCCCCTGCACCCGCACGACACACCCACATCCCGGCCGCACGCACGGTCGGGCAGAAAGGCGGACATGAGAGTCCATCTCGGAACGGACCACGCAGGATTCGAGTTCAAGGAAGCGCTGCGCGAGCACCTCGGCAAGGCCGGTCACGAGGTGATCGACCACGGCGCGGAGGCCTTCGACGCCCAGGACGACTACCCGGCGTTCTGCATCGCCGCCGCCCAGGCGGCCGTGGACGAGCGCGCCGCGGGCCAGGACGCGCTCGCCGTCGTCATCGGAGGCTCCGGCAACGGCGAGCAGATCGCGGCCAACAAGGTGCCCGGCGCCCGCGCCGCGCTCGCCTGGAACACGGAGACCGCGAAGCTCGCCCGCGAGCACAACGACGCCCAGATCGTCGCGGTGGGAGCGCGCCAGCACCCGCAGGACGAGGCCTTCGCCATCGTCGACGCGTTCCTCGCCGCCGCGTTCAGCGACGACGAGCGCCACGTGCGCCGCCTGAGCATCATCGCCGACTACGAGGCGACCGGCGAGGTCTGAGCCGCCCCGCGCCCCGGCCGCCCGGGCACGCAGGCGGCCGGTTGGCGCTCAGGCGGCCCGGCAGGCCCGGAAGTCCGCCGCGCCCGAGGCGCGCGGGCGC
>NZ_WWEQ01000001.1 GCF_009857845.1 Brevibacterium rongguiense
ACTCGTACAAGTCGACGGCCTGCCGACGGAACTCATCGGAGTAGTTCTTCCTGGCCATAGTCCTGATCATCTCGCTTCCTCCAGCAACTGCTGGATTCCACGTGTCCAAGACCCGGGGTCAGGGCCCGGCGGTGAGAGCGAATCAGAATGACGAAGTCGCGGGCCAATCGAGCATGGAGCAGGGGCGAGACGAGCACAAGCAACGAGAACACGTCACACGGTCGCTGCGGTTGTCTCTGACGCTGTCAGGATCAGTTTGCGCACCAAGAGATCGGTGATTCTCGGTGCCGGCGCTACTGGTGGACCTCTCCATGTTGCGAGTGCGAGAGATGGCACTCCTCATCGGTGAGACGAACGAATCCATCGTCACCGGATCCGGACGTGCCGGATGGGCACCCCAAGATGGTCAGGCGTCAAGAAGTTTCCGCAGATACATGTGCGCAAGTCCGATCCGCTACCGGCGTCACTGCCCGCCAGGTGCATCGTGTGAGGGTCCAGGTGTCGGCGTCTCGCGTGCTCTGCAGCTCCCGGGTGTGAAATCTCATGTGGTACCGACCGCGTAGGCATGTGTATCGCGGTGGAGTTTTCCACTGGCAAGCCTCGCGGAAACCGCGGAATCATGCGGCAGAACGCCGATACGCGATCATGCACGCGAGGGGGAGCCAGTCGGTTCAAGTCTCATCTCGCGCACCCCGGTCCCTCAGCCCCTACGCGCAGCGACCACCGTGAACTTCGCGTTGCGCGCCCACTGCTCGCTGCCGCCGAATGCCGCGTTCAGGTGCGAGCGGTAGCGCAGGTGCGAGTTGTAGACGCACACAAGCAGCCCGCCAGGGGCCAGGAGCCGGTGCGCGGCGTCGATCATGCGATGTGCGTCCTCCGTGGTCACCACGGTGCCGGCATGGAATGGAGGGTTGAGGAGCACAAGGTCGAAGGAGCCATCCGCAAGCCCCTCCCCCGCATCGGCGAGCACCACCCTCCACGGGGCATCCACGGCACCGGCCGCCCGCGCCGCACGCAGCGTCGCAGCTGCGGAGGCGCACGCAGCTCGCGACGCATCGGTGCCAACCGCTTCCGCCGGCCGCAGCAGTGCGGCCGCCGCGGCGAGCAGCCAGCCGTTGCCGCAGCCCAGGTCCAGGATCGTGCGCGCACCCGGTGCGACCTCCGCCCGCCGCTGCGCGAGTGCGCGCACGAGGAGCTGCGAGCCCGGGTCAACGGCGCTGCCGCCGAAGCACGCCCCGTGCGCGGCGACATCCAGATCGGGCACGCCGGGGATGCCCGAGGCCCTGCTGGCCCAACCGGGGAAGAGGACGTCGTTCGTCTCCCGGGAGGCGGAGTCGCCTGCAGCGACGCCTGGCGCGCCCGCCTGGGCCCCGGCCACCTCGGCGGCCCCTTCGCCTTCCACAGAGAGTGGCTCCCCCGCGGGCGCGAACGGCTCGCTACCGATGATGAGCCGGGACTTCGCGATGCCCGGCGAGACGTCCACGCGCCGGAAGCGTCGCGCCAGCTCCGCGTTGACGGAGGGCGTGAGGTGCTTGTCGCGGCCGACGACGATGACCTCGGCGGCGATCCCCTCAAGCGCCTGCAGCGTCTCGCTCAGCGCATCGACGGCCTTGGGAGCGGAGACGATGCAGCGCAGCGGTGCGCGCTCGACGACGTCGGCCGGCAGCGCGCCGACGAGCTCGGCGCCCGCGGCCCGCGCGGCCGGATCTGCGCTCACCCGGTCGTTGTACGCAAGGACGCGGCCACCCGCCGGCACCGCACCCTTGCCCGCCCGGTCGTCGGCCGCGCAGCCGTGGGTCCCCGGGATGTCCGCCGCGAGGCCCTCGACTGCCAGGCCCTCGGCCGCCAGAGAGGTCGAGCCAACCGCGACGCCGGCGGCCACGGCCCACAGGGCGCCGGCCTCGTCGTCGTCGATCACGAGCAGCGGCAGGTCTGCGAACCCTTCGGCGTCCCGCTGAACAGCGCCGTCCTGGTCCGCACCACCGGACCGGCGGCCGGAGACGTCCAGCACACCGTGGGCCCGGCCCACGAGGTACTCCGCGAGGATCCGCGATTCGGGTGCCCCATCGGGCCAGGCGGGCAGGGCGGGGGCGGACGCGCTGCGCAGGCGCTGTGCGAGGGGGGCGAGCAGGGCGGGATCGGGCAGCAGGGATCGCGACATGCGCCCCAGTCTAGGAGCGCTAAGGGACCCGCAGACACGCGCGGGGCGCCGCGCGGTCCCCCGCGCGGCGCCCCGTCAGCCGTGGCCAGGCATACCGCCCGGCTGCGCCTCAGTGAGTCACTTGAGCATGTCGCGCATGAGCTGCGCAGTCTCAGACGGCGTCTTGCCCACCTTGACGCCGGCGGCCTCGAGGGCCTCCTTCTTCGCCTCGGCGGTGCCGGACGAGCCGGAGACGATCGCGCCGGCGTGGCCCATCGTCTTGCCCTCCGGGGCGGTGAAGCCGGCCACGTAGCCCACGACGGGCTTCGTGACGTTGTCCTTGATGTACTCCGCCGCGCGCTCCTCGGCGTCGCCGCCGATCTCGCCGATCATGACGATCGCCTCGGTCTCCGGGTCCTCCTGGAAGGCCGCGAGCGCATCGATGTGCGTCGTGCCGATGACCGGGTCACCGCCGATGCCGATGGCGGTGGTGAAGCCCAGGTCCCGCAGCTCGTACATCATCTGGTAGGTCAGCGTGCCGGACTTCGACACGAGGCCCAGCTTGCCGCGGTTCGTGATGTTGGCCGGGATGATGCCGGCCAGCGACTGCTCGGGCGAGATGATGCCGGGGCAGTTGGGCCCGATGATGCGGGTCCTGTTGCCCTTGTCGGTCGCGTAGGCCCAGACCTCGGCGGAGTCCTGGACCGGCACGCCCTCGGTGATGATGACGAGCAGGCCGATCCCGGCATCGATGGCCTCGATCGCGGCGTCCTTCGTGAACGCAGGCGGCACGAAGGCCACGGACACGTTCGCGCCGGTCTTCTCCATCGCCTCGGACACGGAGCCGAAGACGTCGAGTTCGACGTCCTTGCCGTCCTTGTCCTGGTGGCTGACCGTGGTGCCGGCCTTGCGCGCGTTGACGCCGCCCACGACGTTCGAGCCGGCGGCGAGCATGCGCGCGGTGTGCTTGGCGCCCTCGCTGCCGGTGATGCCCTGGACGATGATCTTCGAATCCTGGTTGAGGAAAATCGACATGGTGGTTGTCCTAGTCCTTTCGGGCGGTCAGTTGGCGGCCGCGAGTTCGGCGGCCTTGTCCGCGCCCGCGTCCATGGTGTCGGTGAGCGTGACGAGGGGGTTGTTCGCGTCCTTGAGGATCTGACGGCCCTCCTCGACCTTGTTGCCGTCCAGGCGGACGACGAGCGGCTTGGTCGCGCTGTCGCCCAGGATCTCGAGGGCCTTGACGATGCCGTTGGCCACCGCGTCGCACGCGGTGATCCCGCCGAACACGTTGACGAAGACGCTCTTGACCTGGTCATCGCCCAGGATGACGTCGAGGCCGTTGGCCATGACCTCGGCCGAGGCGCCGCCGCCGATGTCGAGGAAGTTCGCCGGCTTCACGCCGTCGTGCTTCTCGCCCGCGTAGGCGACGACGTCGAGGGTCGACATGACGAGGCCCGCGCCGTTGCCGATGATGCCCACCTGGCCGTCGAGCTTGACGTAGTTGAGGCCGAGCTTCTTCGCCTTGAGCTCCAGCGGGTCCTCCGCGCTGATGTCGCGCAGCTCCTCGTGGTCCTTGTGGCGGAAGTCCGCGTTGTCGTCGAGCGAGACCTTGCCGTCGAGCGCGACGATGTCACCGGCACCGGTCTTGACCAGCGGGTTGACCTCGACGAGCGTCGCGTCCTCTTCCTTGAACACGTCCCACAGCTTCTGCAGGACGGGGACGATCTTGGGGCCCACCTGGTCATCGAAGCCGGCGGCCTCGACGATCTCGCGGGCCTTGGCCTCGTCGATTCCGGTGAGGGCGTTGACGGGCACGCGGGCCAGCGCCTCGGGGCGCTCGACGGCCAGCTGCTCGATCTCCATGCCGCCCTCCTTCGAGCACATGGCGAGGTAGGTGCGCTCGGAGCGGTCGAGGAGCACGGAGAAGTAGTACTCCTCCGCGATGTCCGCGCCCTCGGCGATCATGACCTTCTTGGTCTCGTGGCCCTTGATGTCGAGGCCGAGGATCTCCTTGGCCTTCTCGGCGGCCTCGTCCGGGCTCTTGGCGAGCTTGACGCCGCCGGCCTTGCCGCGGCCGCCCACCTTGACCTGGGCCTTGACGACGACAGTGCCGCCGCCCAGCTCCTCGGCGGCCTGCTTGGCTTCCTCGGGGGTTTCGGCGACCTTCGCGCGCAGCACGGGCACGCCGTGCTTCTCGAAGAGGTCGCGGGCCTGATACTCGAAAAGATCCACGTGTTCTTCCTTAGCTCGGGGCGCTGCCCGCGCGCACAGATCGTGCTCCGCGCGGGCTCGCACCGGTGACGGATGGGAGGGTGGAGCACACCCGACCGATGCCCACCTTAGTCCCTGGCCCGGATGCGGGCGCCTGCCGACCGCGCATCGCACCGCGCGTTCGCCGCCCGCGAACACGCGGGCTCATCAAGATACTTCCTGGACAAGTATCTCGACGGCGAGACATATCATGTCCTCATGGATGAGGTCGACCGGATCGTCGCGGCGTGGCAGCGGGTGCGCCCCGATATCGACGTCGCGCCCATGGAGGTGCTCTCCCGCGTGTCGCGGCTGGCCAAGCAGCTGGACAAGGCGCGCAAGTCCACGTTCGCCGAACACGGCCTCGAGGTCTGGGCCTTCGACGTCCTCTCCGCCCTGCGCCGCGCGGGCGAGCCGTTCGAGCTCTCCCCCTCGCGCCTCATCGGCGAGATGATGGTGACTTCGGGCACCATGACGAACCGGATCGACCGCCTCCTCGACGCGGGCCTCGTCTCGCGGCGCCCGGACCCCGATGATCGGCGCGGAGTGCTCGTGGGCCTCACCGCCGCCGGGCGGGCGACGGTCGATGCCGCGCTCGCGCAGCTGCTCGAGCAGGAGGCCGACCTCCTCTCCGAGCTCAGCCCCGCCCAGCGCCGCCGGCTCGCCGAGCTGCTGCGCGTGCTCTCCCACGGCTTCGAGCACACGGGTGAGGACTGAGCCCGGGGTCGGCCGCTCAGCCGGCGGCGCCGGTAGACTCGGCGCAGCAGCACCGTGAACCAGCAGCACCGTGAACCAGCCGACCGCCCCTTCCCCCGTGAGGTCACCATGAAGCACGCCTCCCTGAGCGCCTCGGCAGCCGCCGTGTGCGCAGCCCTCGCCCTGTCCGGATGCACCGCCAAGGGCGAGAAGCGCCCCGATGAGGGCTTCCCGTCCATCTCCGTGAGCCCCGAGTCCGCGACCCCCGTGCCCACGGCCACGGGCGACGAGGTGGCGATCGTCGATGCCTCCCCCGGTGGGCCGGAGGACCAGGACCCGCTATGGCAGGGGCTGAAGAAGGCGGCCGAGGGCAAGCAGCGGGCCTATCTGTCCGCCTGGATCCACTACGACTCGAAGCTCGCCGACTCCGGCCAGGTCACGCTGACCCCGGACGCGGCCGAGAGCGTGAGCGTCACGGTCGACTCGAAGGCGGTGGAGAAGTCCGATGCGCCGTTCTACCGCATCCTCGGCACGTTCGACGTGGAGAAGACCGCGGACTCCGCGTTCACACTGAAGACCGTCAACACGAAGGAACAGCCCGAGCTCAATCCCAAGAGCCCGAGTACGAAGGCCCGCTGCACCGCCTCGGACGCGGGAGACCGCCTCCAGCTGGCCGCGCAGAATCTGGCCGACGACCCGAGCAAGCGCGCGGAGATGCGGCTGCAGTGGGGCGGCTCGCCGGCCGTCTGGTGGGCCATCCAGGCCACCGCGGCGAGCCTGCGGCAGTCCAACGGCGATGCGCAGGGCGACTTCTTCACGGAGGCGTGCGAGCAGTACATGGAGGCCGGCTGAGCAGTCGGCTGCCCAGGGGCTGACCCCCACGAGGCAACCGGCCGGAAGGGGACCGCGCTGGCTGAGCAGTTGGCAATCCCGACCGGCCGCGCAGCTGGCCGAAAGGTCGATCCTGTTCGCTGTGGCGCAGTGAGACCGAACGGAATCGTCCTCTCACCTCGGGCAATAGAGCACGCAGCGACGCCCAGCGGTTACATCCGCCAACGCCGCCCACCGCCCATCGCCTCGCGGGCGCTCCTAGGCCGCATCCTCCTGGCGGGCGGCGCGCAGGCGGGCCTCCTGGTCGGCGAGCGCGCCGTCGTAGGCGCGCAGGCTCGGCGGCAGGAAGATCCCCACGAGGGACAGGACGGCGGGGATGAGAGCCGCCCAGAACATGAGGCCCGCCGCGGGCCCCACGTTGAACGCGAAGAGCAGCAGGAGGACCTGCCACGCCACGCACGCCGGGCGGGCCCAGCGGCCGAAGCGGGCCAGGCCGATCGCGACGCCCACGAGCCCGACCGCCAGGAGCAGGAACATCGCGGCCAGCGCGATGAGCGGCACGGGGTCCGCGCGCTGGCCCACGGCGACCACCACGTAGGCGACGGCGGCCACGGTGAGGGCGAGCGCCTCGAGCGCAGTCATGGCGACCGCCAGCAGGAGGGTCCAGGGGCCGCGCGCGCGGTCCCCCGGCCCACCGGCCTTCGAGGACTCCTGCGGAGACTCCCGCGAGGACTCCTGCGTCACAGCTCCACCCGGTCGAAGCCGGGAATGAGGATCTCGTCGATGAAGCGGTCGCGGACGTCGTAGGGCGTGAAGGACGAGGAGAGCGCGTTGACGGTGGCGAGCTCCAGGTCTCCCAGGTCCCAGCCCGCCTCGTCGACGAGCAGGCGCATCTCGCGGCTGATCGAGGTCGCGGACATGAGGCGGTTGTCCGGGTTGACCGTGACGTGGAACCCCAGGTCCTTGAGGCCGGTGATGGGGTGCTCGGCGATCGAGCGGGCCGCACCGGTCTGCACGTTCGAGGACGGGCACAGCTCGAGCGGCACCTGCTGGTCGAGGACCCAGGCGGCGAGGTTGCCGAGCGTGCCCTCGCCGTCGACGACGTCCATGTCCTCGACGATGCGGGCGCCGTGGCCCAGGCGCTGCGCGTGGCAGACCTGGACGGCCTCGAGGATGGACTCGCGGCCGTCGGCCTCACCGGCGTGGATGGTGACCGGGAAGCACTCGCGGTGCAGCAGGTCGAAGGCCGTGAGGTGCGCCGAGGGCGGGAAGCCCTCCTCGGGCCCTGCGATGTCGAAGCCCACCGCGCCGTGCTCGCGCCAGTGCAGGGCGAGTTCGGCCACGGCCAGCGAGTTGTCCTGATGGCGCATGGCGGTGATGAGCTGGCCCACGCGGATGACGCGGCCGTTGTCCGCGGCGAGCGCCACGCCCTCCTCCAGGCCGCGCTGCACGGCGGCGACGGCCTCGTCCATGTCGAGGCCCTCCCGCAGGTGCTGCTCGGGCGCCCAGCGCGCCTCGGCGAGGAAGACGCCGTCCGCGACCTGGTCGCAGACCCATTCGCGCGCCACGCGGGTGAGCGCAACGGCTGTCTGCATGACGGCGACGGTGTGCTCGAACGTCTCGAGGTAGCGCACCAGGTCACCCGACTCGGCCGAGTCGCGGAACCAGGCGCGCAGCGCCTCGGGATCCGTCGTGGGCAGCTCATGGCCCGCCTCGGCGGCCAGCTCCACGATCGTGGCGGGGCGCAGGCCGCCGTCCAGGTGATCGTGCAGCGAGACCTTCGGCAGGCTCAGGATGGGGTCATGGGGGTCGACGCCGGCGGGCGTCGGAAAGAGTCGCGTATCCACGTCCTCAGCTTAGCGCTCGCCGGCCCGCTCCTCCTCGATCCCCAGCGCGCGCAGGGCGATCGCTGCGAACACGCGGATGCCCATCTCCAGGGCGCGCTCGTCGACGAGCAGATCGCCCTGGTGCAGGTCGTAGGTGATCCCGCCGGGAGTGCGCGTGCCCAGCCGCACGAGCGCACCGGGCACGTGGGTGAGGTACCAGGCGAAGTCCTCCCCGCCCATCGACTGCGGCGTCAGCAGCACGGACCCCTCCCCCAGCTCGCGGCGCACCGCGGCCTCGGCCAGCGCCACCTCGTCCTCGGTGTTGACCACGGGCGGCACCCCCCGGCGGTGCTCGAGCTCGACGTCGACGCCGTAGGGCCCCGCGATCCGGTCGACGAGGTCGGGCAGCACCTGGGCGACCTGGTTCCAGCCGTCCACGTCGAGGCAGCGCAGGGTGCCCTGGAGCATCCCGTCCCCGGGCACCACGTTGGGCGCGTGGCCGGAGGTGACCTGCCCCCACACCAGCGAGATCGCGTGCCGTGGGTCGATGAGGCGCGAGAGCGTCGCGGGCAGGTCGGTGGCGAGCTTGGCCAGCGCGTAGACGAGGTCCTCGGTCAGGTGCGGGCGCGAGGTGTGGCCGCCGTGGCCGGTGAGGCGGATGACGACGGTGTCGCCGGCGGCGGTGATCGCGCCGATCCGCGAGCCCACGCGGCCCACGTCGACGTTCGGGTCGCAGTGGATCGCGTAGACGCACGGTACGTCGTCGAGCGCGCCCTGGCCGATCACCTTGAGCGCGCCCCCGGGCGTGACCTCCTCGGCCGGCTGGAAGATGAATCGCACGCGCCCGCCCAGGCCGCCGGGCAGCTGGCCGTCGAGCTCGTGGAGGACGAGCGCGGCCCCCAGCAGCGCGGTCAGGTGCACATCGTGCCCGCACGCGTGGCAGGCGCCGGGCACCGTCGAGGCGAAGGGCGTGTCCGTGAGGTCGTCGATGGGCAGCGCGTCGATGTCGGCCCGCAGCGCCACCGCGATGTCGCCGCGCCCCACCTCCACGACGCAGCCCGAGCCCTCGAGGCGGCGCGGGGCAAGGCCCGCCTCCTCGAGGCGGGCCACGACGCGCTCGGTCGTGCGCGATTCCGCATAGGACAGCTCGGGGTGGGCGTGGATGTCGTGGCGGAAGTCCGCGAGTTCGTCGAGCAGGCGGTGCAGGGGCGGGGCGATCACGGTCTCCGGCATCCTTCGGGTGGGCAGTGGGGAGCGCGGCGCGGGCGCACCGCGCCCGGTCGGTGCCGACAGTCTAGGACCGCGCCCGCGGCCCGGCGCGGCGGGCGTCGCAATGTGACACACCGCCGCCGAGGCGCCCCGCGGCCGGCCGTGCACGCGGGCCCGGCGCGGGGCACCGGCACCGGCCCGGTCCGGGCACCGGCGCTGGCCGGAGCGGCGGGGCGCGGCGGGGCTCACGCACCCGGGGCACGCTCAGAGGGCGTCCTCAGAGGACGTCGGCGCGGCCGATCTCCCTGGCGCGCGCGACCGCTCGCTTGACGTCCTGCGCGTGCGCGCGCGAGGCGACGAGGAGGGCATCGCCGGAGTCGACGACGATGACGTCGTCCACGCCCACGAGCGCAACCACCTTGGGCTCATCGCAGAAGACGATGCCGGAGGACTCGATGTCGACCACATCGCCGCGGCCGATCGCGTGGACGGAGTCCGGCTCACCCGGCAGGGGCTGGCGCAGCTTCGCCACGGAGTCGAAGTCGCCCACGTCGTCCCAGCCGAAGTCGCCGGGCACCACGACGACCTGCCCCTCGGCCGCCGCTCCTTCCGCGAGCACGTAGTCGATCGCCTTCTTCTCCAGGCGCGGCCAGACCTGGGCGACCACCGCCTCGCGCTCGGGGGTGTTCCACGCGTCGGCGATCGTGCGCAGGGCCGCGGACAGCTCGGGGGCGCGACGGGCGAACTGGTCGAGCAGCGCGTCGGCGCGCGCGATGAACATGCCCGCGTTCCAGCGGTAGCGCCCGGAGTAGGCATAGCGCCGGGCGAGGCCCGCGGCCGGCTTCTCGACGAACTCGCGGGCCCGGCGCGCGGTGGGCGCCCCGGGCAGCCCGAGCGCCTCGCCGGTGCGGATGTAGCCGTAGGCGGTGGAGGGATAGGTGGGGGTGATCCCGATCGTCACGATGTCCCCGCCGGCCGCGGCGGCCACCGCCTGCTCGATGACATGCCGGAACTCCCACTCGTTCGTGATGGAGTGGTCCGCGGCGAACGAGCCCATGACGGCATCGGGCTCGCGGTCGTGGATGAGCATCGCCGCCAGCCCGATCGCTGCGGCCGAGTCCCGCGGGGAGGGCTCGGTGACGAGGTTGGCCTCGGACAGCTGCGGCAGCTGGTCCGCCACGGCGCGGGCGTGGGCCGCGCCGGTGACGACCCACGTCCGCTCGGGCCCCGCCAGCGGCTCGACGCGATCCCACGTGGCCTGCAGCAGCGAGCGGCCGGTGCCGAGCACATCGTGGAGGAACTTGGGCGACGAGCAGCGCGACAGCGGCCACAGCCGCGTGCCGGAGCCCCCCGCCGGGATGACGGCGTGGAACGAGGAGATCATGGCCCCATCTTTTCAGCCCGGGCGCGGCCCCGGCCGCAGGACACGCACGCCCGCCCCGTTTGGGAGCCAAACCGGCCGGAATTACGTCACGCAGTCTTTGCTTAAAAGCCGGGCGCTGCGCACGGGGGCCCCTCGAAGGTGATCCACGACGCTTCCCGGAGCCCATTTCGCAGGGTGCGGGCAATATACGCGCAGCCTTGCGGGAACCGAGGGCGAGGCGATTGGCACCGCCCACTTTTTCGGCGTACTTTCATGGGGTATCGATCTGCTCGTCACCATTGGAGGATGACCCGTGGCCAAAGCGTCAACGGGCACTCTGTACCGCGGCAACGAGGGGATGTGGTCCTGGGTCGCTCACCGCGTCACGGGCGTCGGCATCTTCTTCTTCCTGCTGGTCCATGTGCTCGACACTTCTCTCGTCCGCGTCTCGCCGGAGGCGTACAACGCCGTCATCGGCACGTACAAGACCCCGATCATGGCGTTCGGCGAGATCGGCCTAGTGGCGGGCATCGTCTTCCACGCCTTCAACGGCGTGCGGATCGTCCTCGTGGACTTCTGGAAGGGCGGGCCCAAGAACCAGAAGAAGATGTTCTGGATCGTCCTGATCCTGTGGGCGCTCATGATGCTCGCGTTCATCCCCCGCCAGCTGATGCACACGTTCGGAGGCTGAGCCATGGCAACCCCCACGATTCCCGCGCCCCGCGCCGAATACGACCGCCACAAGACCACGCGCTCGCAGTTCGAGCTGTTCGCCTGGCTCTTCATGCGCCTCTCCGGCGTCGTGCTCGTCATCCTCATCTTCGGCCACCTCTTCGTCAACCTGTGGTCCGGCTCCGGCGTCCACCAGCTCGACTTCGGGTTCGTCGGCGGCAAGTGGGCGAACCCGTTCTGGCAGATCTGGGACCTCGTCATGCTGTGGCTGGCCATGCTCCACGGCACGAACGGCATGCGCACGATCATCAGCGACTACACGGAGAAGCCGGGCACCCGCGTGGCCCTGCAGCTGACGCTCTACATCGCCTCCGGGATCGTCGTCGTCCTCGGCACGCTCGTGGTCTTCACGTTCAACCCGTGCCCCACCGGCGCGGACCCGAGCCTGCTCGCCAGCTTCTGCAAGGCCTGATCCCCGCCCCGCCGCAGCGCCTCAATCCGATTCCAAGGAGACACCCCTTCCATGCAGGTACATGAGTACGACGTCGTGATCGTCGGCGCAGGCGGCGCGGGCATGCGCGCAGCCATTGAGGCCGGCCAGCGCGCGCGCACCGCCGTGCTGACCAAGCTCTACCCCACCCGCTCGCACACGGGGGCCGCCCAGGGCGGAATGTGCGCGGCCCTCGCCAACGTCGAGGAGGACAACTGGGAGTGGCACACGTTCGACACCGTCAAGGGCGGTGACTACCTCGTCGACCAGGACGCCGCCGAGGTGATGGCCAAGGAGGCCATCGACGCGGTCCTCGACCTCGAGAAGATGGGCCTGCCGTTCAACCGCACGCCCGAGGGCAAGATCGACCAGCGCCGCTTCGGCGGCCACACCCGCGACCACGGCAAGTCCCCGGTGCGCCGGGCCTGCTACGCCGCGGACCGCACCGGCCACATGATCCTCCAGACGCTCTACCAGAACTGCGTGAAGCACTCGGTGGAGTTCTACAACGAGTACTACGTGCTCGACCTCATCATGACGGAGTTCGAGGGCGAGCTGCGCCCCGCCGGCGTCGTCTCCTACGAGCTGGCGACCGGCGAGATCCAGATCTTCCGCGCGAAGTCGATCGTGTTCGCCACCGGCGGCTTCGGAAAGGTCTTCAAGACCACCTCGAACGCCCACACGCTCACCGGCGACGGCGTGGCCGTGACCTACCGCAACGGCCTGCCGCTCGAGGACATGGAGTTCTTCCAGTTCCACCCGACCGGGCTCGCGGGCCTGGGCATCCTCCTGTCCGAGGCGGCCCGCGGCGAGGGCGCCGTGCTGCGCAATGCCGACGGCGAGCGGTTTATGGAGCGCTACGCGCCCACCATCAAGGACCTCGCGCCGCGCGACATCGTCGCCCGCTCGATGGCCAACGAGGTGCGCGAGGGCCGCGGCGCCGGGCCGAACAAGGACTACGTCCTGCTCGACCTCACCCACCTGGAGCCCGCGCACATCGACGCGAAGCTGCCGGACATCACCGAGTTCGCGCGCACCTACCTGGGCGTCGAGCCCTACACGGAGCCGGTGCCGGTGTTCCCCACCGCGCACTACGCGATGGGCGGCATCCCCACGAACATCGCCTCCGAGGTGCTGCGCTCCAACGACGACGTCGTGCCCGGCCTCTTCGCCGCCGGCGAGTGCGCGTGCGTGTCCGTCCACGGCTCGAACCGCCTGGGCACCAACTCGCTGCTCGACATCAACGTCTTCGGCAAGCGCGCCGGCATCGCCGCCGCGGAGTTCGCGAAGACGGCGCAGCTGCCCCCGCTTCCCGAGGGCGCCGCCGATGACACGATCAAGCTCATCGACGAGATGCGCCATGCCGACGGCCCCGAGCACGTGGGCGCCATCCGCAAGGACCTGCAGGACATCATGGACGCCAACGTCCAGGTGTTCCGCACGGAGGAGACGCTGCGCGAGGCGCTCGACGAGATCGAGAAGCTGCGCGAGCGCTACAAGCACGTGGGCATCTCGGATCGCGGCAAGCGCTACAACCTCGACCTCCTCGAGGGCGTGGAGCTGGGCTTCCTGCTCCAGATCGCCGAGGTCGTCGTCGTCGCAGCGCTGCACCGCAAGGAATCGCGCGGCGGCCACTTCCGCGAGGACTTCCCCAAGCGCGATGACGAGAACTTCATGCACCACACGATGACGTACGCGGATCCGGACTCCGAGGCCGAGGGAGTGCCCGGCATGCGCCTGGAGACGAAGCCCGTCGTCGTCACCCGTTACCAGCCGATGGAGCGTAAGTACTGATGAGCGCAGACACAGCGACGAAGGAGACCGCGGAGCCGGCCTCGAAGGTCGACATCCCGGATCACCTGGGCGGCGGAGCCGGCGAGATCCCCTCGTTCGACTGCACCTTCCTCATCGCGCGCTTCAATCCCGAAGAAGACTCGGAGCCGCACTGGGAGGAGTACAAGGTCACGATGCACGGCACGGACCGCGTGCTCGATGCCCTGCACAAGATCAAGTGGGAGATGGACGGCTCGCTGTCCTTCCGCCGCTCCTGCGCGCACGGCGTGTGCGGCTCGGATGCCATGCGCATCAACGGCCGCAACCGCCTGGCCTGCAAGACCCTGCTCAAGGACCTCGACACGAACAAGACGATCACCGTCGAGGCGATCAAGGGGCTGCCGCTGGAGAAGGACCTCATCGTCGACATGGACCCGTTCTTCCAGAGCTACCGGGAGATCATGCCGTTCCTCATCACGAGCGGCCATGAGCCCACCCGTGAGCGCCTGCAGTCCGCGGAGGACCGCGAGCGCTTCGACGACACCACGAAGTGCATCCTGTGCGCCTCGTGCACGACGTCCTGCCCGGTGTTCTGGACCGATGGCCAGTACTTCGGCCCCGCGTCGATCGTGAACGCCCACCGCTTCATCTTCGACTCGCGCGACCAGGGCGGCGATCTGCGGCTCGAGGTGCTCAACGACAAGGAGGGCGTGTGGCGCTGCCGCACGACCTTCAACTGCACCGAGGCCTGCCCCCGCGGCATCCAGATCACGAAGGCCATCGCCGAGGTCAAGCAGGCGCTGCTCGAACGCGCCTTCTGATTCGCGCTCCGCACCGTAGGCGGGCCCGGGACGAGAGTCCCGGGCCCGCCGCTTTTCTCTGCCCGTCCGGCCCCGCAGGCCCGCGCCCTGACTCGCACGCCGGCTGCGGAGCGCTACTGTGAGCGCAGTTGGGGAAAGGCCTGCCGTGTCGATGCGCTCGGTCCCCGGTGCCGCCCATGACGCCGCTCCGTGCTCGGGTTCAACGGGCTGTTCGACCCGACAAACCGGGTGGCTCGACCCGACAACCGGCCTTGCGATGGACCCGCGTGTGGCCCTGGCGCGCGGGCGAGACGGGGCCTCACAGGCTCCTGCGCCTGCCTCCGCGCCGAGTAGACTCGTGCCTCGTGACCGCCTCCGATCCTCGCCCGCAGCGGCCAGCGCCGCGCCGCGGGAAGTCGAGCGCCCGCGGCGCCCTGGCCCTGCTGCTCGCCCTCGTGCTCGCGCTGGCGCCGAGCGCCGCCCAGGCCAAACCGGGGCCCACGCCCTCGAAGGAGTACACGAGCCCGCCGCTGGACAACGGCAGGCCCGCACCGTCGTTCGATGCCCGGGCCTACCTCGTGGGCGACCTGGACTCCGGGCGCCTGTACGCCTCGCACGACCCTGACCGCAGGCTCGCGCCCGCCTCGGTCATGAAGCTGCTGACCGGGGTCACACTCGTCGACGTCCTCTCCGACAAGCGCAAGCGCTACACGGCCAGGCCCGCGGACTCGAGCGTCGACGGCACGAAGGTGGGCCTCATGGAGGGCAACGCCTACACGGTCGACCAGCTCTTCCACGCCATGCTCATGTCGAGCGCCAACGACGCTGCGTTCGCCCTGGGCAACGCCGCCGGGGGCCAGGACAGGGCGCTGGGCCTCATGCGCGCCAAGGCCAAGCAGCTCGGGCTGACCGGAACCGTGCCCATGACGCTCAACGGGCTCGATGCGCCCAACCAGTCGATGACCGTCCACGACCTCTTCATCATCGCCCGGGCGGTCGTCGGCAGCCCCTACCTCATGCGGGTCATCGGCACGCAGACCTACACGTTCCCCGGCGGCAAGGACCCCCGGACGAAGAAGAAGGTCAAGCCTTACGAGATCCAGAACCACACGAAGATCGTCGGCGCCTACCCCGGCGGGCTGGGCCTGAAGAACGGCTACACGATCGCCGCGAAGGGCTCGTTCGTGTGCGCGGTCAAACGCGGCGGCCGCACGTTCGCGGCGGCCGTGCTGTCGTCCGTGCCGAACCCGCGGCAGCCGTGCATGGACCTCATCGGGTGGGCGCTCAACCAGCGGCAGGCGCCCGAAGCGGGCACGATCGATCTGAGCGCGGCCCGCCAGTCGGGCTCGGCACCGCCCAGCTCCGAGCCCGCGCCGTCGGATCCGGGTGCCCCGCAGGTCGGCCAGGGGCCCGGTGACAAGGGGGCGGCGACGCCCGCCGCCGGCCCCGCGGGCGATGCAGCCGCTATCTGGTCGACGGCGGCGGCACTCCTCGTCGTCATTGTCCTCATTGCCGCGGTGACCGTGCTGCGGCGCCGGCGCCGGCGCCCGGAGTTCTCCTCGGCCACCAATGCTGGAAACGGCGCTGACGCCCCCAGCGGCGCGCCGGGCGCGGGTCGCGGACCGCGGGCCGACTACGACCGCGGCGAGACCACCGAGGACTGGGACCGCGAGGACTGACCCGCCGCCTGCGCGGCAGGGGCCCAAGGCGCAGCACCGGCGCACGGCGCCCAGGCGGCTCGCGGCGCGGCTCAGAACCCGGAGACAATGCCCCGCTCGGTGAGCTTCGAGGCCAGTCCCGCGCCGTCGTTCGCATACACCCACGGCACGCCCTGGCCCCGGCCGCTCTTCTTCGAGCGGCCGCCGGCCCACACGGCCTCGCCCACGGTCAGCTGCCGGATGGCCACCGCGGCCACGTTGTCCGGGTGGTTCTCGATGAATTCGCCGTAGAGCTCCTCGTCGTGCTGCCCGTCATCGCCGATGAGCAGCCACTTGATCTGCGGGAACTCGCGGGCCAGGCGCTCGAGCTGGATGCGCTTGTGCTCCTGGCCGGAGCGGAACATGCGGGTGGCGGTGGGCCCCCAGTCGGTGAGGAGCAGCGGGCCGTCGGGGTAGAGGTTGCGGCTGAGGAAGCGCTTGAGCGTGGGCGCCGTGTTCCAGGCGCCGGTGGACAGGTAGATGATGGGCGAATTGGGTCGCATGTAGACGAGGCGGTCGTAGAGCACGGACATGCCCGCCACCGGGGAGCGCGCGTGCTCGTCGAGGACGAACGTGTGCCAGGCGGCGAGGAACGGCCGGGGCAGCGCGGTGACCATGACCGTGTCGTCGATGTCGGAGATGATCCCGAACTGCTGGTCGGCGCCCACGATGTGCACGGTGGCGGTGTCCACCCGCGAGCCCTCGGTCCACATCTGGATGTCGAGCTTGCCGGGCCGGAAGTCGCCGGGGATGATCGCGTCGACGATCCCCCCGCGGTCCGCGGTCACCATGTGCTCGGCGCCCGCGATGCGCACCCACGCGGTCTCACCGGGCAGGGGCACGTTGCCGAACGAGCGGAATCCCCGGATGCTCGCCTCGGTATCGGCGGCGGGCTGGCCGGTCTTCGTGAGCACGATGCGGGCGAGCACGCGCGCGCTCGTCTCCGAGCCGTAGGAGTCGTAGGCGATGACGGTGCGCTTCCAGCCGCGCGCCCGCACCTTCTCCCCCGCCCACGCGTGCCACTTGTCCTCGAAGCGCGCGGCGGTGTGGAGCATCTCCGGGGCAAGGCTGCGCGGCTTCGCGCCCCGCGAGCGCCTCCGGCCGATCACAGGAACCCCACCCGCTCGTAGGCGGCGGCGACGGTCGGGTCGGCCACCTCGGCGGCCCGCTGCGCGCCAGCCGCGAGGATGCGGGTGAGCTCGGCGCGGTCGGCGAGCAGCTCGAGGGTCCGCTCGCGCACGGGCGCCAGCGTCTCGACGGCGAGGTCCGCGAGCTCGCCCTTGAGGTGGCCGTACATCTTGCCCTCGAAGTGCTCGACGGCGGTGGCCATGTCCACGCCCGCCAGCGAGGAGTAGATGGTGAGGAGGTTGCTCACCCCCGGCTTCGCCTCGCGGTCGAAGGCGACCTCGGTGCCGTCGTCGGTGACCGCGGACTTGAACTTCTTCGCGATCGCCTTGGGCTCGTCGAGGATGCCCACGAGCCCCGCCGGGGACTGCGCGGACTTCGACATCTTGGCGGTGGGGTCCTGCAGGTCGTAGATCTTCGCGGTCTCCTTCACGATCCCGGGCTCGGGCACCGTGAACGTGTGGCCGAAGCGCTTGTTGAAGCGCTCGGCCAGGTTGCGCGTGAGCTCGAGGTGCTGGCGCTGGTCCTCGCCCACCGGCACCACGTCGGCCTGGTAGAGGAGGATGTCCGCTGCCATGAGCGCGGGGTAGGTCAGCAGTCCCAGGGACACCTGCTCGTTCTTCGCGGACTTGTCCTTGAACTGGGTCATCCGCCGCGCCTCGCCCTCGGAGGCCACGCACTCCATGATCCAGCCCAGCTTGGGGTGGGCGTCGACCTGGGACTGGACGAAGAGGACCGAGCGCTCCGGATCCACGCCCGCGGCGATGAACTGGGCGGCGGTGAGCAGCGTCCGCTCGCGCAGCTTGGCCGGATCCTGAGGCACCGTGATCGCGTGCATGTTCGCGATGAAGTACCACGCATCGCTCGTCTCCTGCTGGGCCACGAACTGCTGGAGGGCGCCGATGTAGTTGCCCAGGTGCAGCGAGTCCGAGGTGGCCTGGATTCCGGAGAGCGAGCGGGGACGTGCGTGCGCGGTTGCGGTCATGGCCCCATTCTGCCACCCGCGCCCGCCGCGCCGCGGCTCGCCGCTGCGGGCCCGCCCGCGCCCGGGCCCGAGGTGCGGGCGCCGGCCCGCACCTCGGGCGCGGGAACGGCGCCGACGCTGTGCGGCCGGGGCGGGTGAACCGGGTGCGTTCATAACATTTCGGGCGTCAAAGCCCCGCCCGGAGTGTGACGCATTGGACACCACCGGGCGCAGGCCTCACCCTAAGAGGGTCGTAAGCCAACTCACAGACTTCCCACACCTCCGCGGGCACGCTCCCGGCCCCAGGGCCCCGCCTGCTGCGGATCCCCATGGATGTAGGAGCAAAGGAGCCCCGATGTCGGTCGAAATCGTCAGAACCGAGGAGTCGCTGCCGCCGGTGGCGGTCGTCGAGAAGCCCCGGTGGACCCCCGCGAAGATCGCGCTGTGGGCCGCCATCGCCATCATCGCCGCGCTCGGCTGGATCATGGTCGCGTTCGTGCGCGGAGAGAACCTCAGCGCCAGCTGGTTCGTCGCCGCGGCGGTCGGCAGCTACCTCGTGGCCTACCGCTTCTACGCGAAGTTCATCGAGTGGAAGGTCTGCCGTCCGGACCCCCGCCGAGCCACCCCGGCGGAGATCAACGACAACGGCCGGGACTTCGCACCCACGGACCGCCGCGTGCTCTTCGGCCACCACTTCGCCGCGATCTCCGGCGCCGGCCCGCTCGTGGGCCCCGTGCTCGCCGCCCAAATGGGCTACCTGCCCGGCACCCTGTGGATCATCTTCGGCGTCATCCTCGCCGGCGGTGTCCAGGACTACATGACCCTGTACTTCTCCACCCGGCGCAACGGCCGCTCGCTCGGCCAGATGGCCCGCGACGAGCTGGGCCGCACCGGCGGCATCATCGCCTCGATCGGCATCATCCTCATCATGGTGATCCTCATCGCCGTGCTCGGCATCGTCATCATCAACGCCCTCGCCGAATCGCCCTGGGGCGTCTTCTCGATCGCGTGCACCATCCCGATCGCGCTGTTCATGGGCATCTACATGCGCTTCCTGCGCCCGGGCCGCGTCGTCGAGGTCTCCATCATCGGCGTCGTCCTCCTCATCCTCGCGATCGTCGCCGGCGGCTGGGTGCACAGCGATCCGACGTGGTCGGCGGTCTTCCACCTGGACAAGACGACGCTGGCCTGGTGCCTCATGATCTACGGCTTCTTCGCCGCGGTCCTGCCGGTGTGGGTGCTGCTGGCCCCGCGCGACTACCTGTCGACGTTCATGAAGATCGGCACGATCCTCCTGCTCGCCGTGGGCATCATCATCGCCAACCCCACCGTGCAGATGCCGGCGGTCACCGTCTTCGCCGGCAACGCGAACGGCCCGGCCTTCGCGGGCACCCTGTTCCCGTTCCTCTTCATCACGATCGCGTGCGGCGCCCTGTCCGGGTTCCACGCGCTCATCTCCTCGGGCACCACCCCCAAGCTCATCGAGAAGGAATCGCAGATCCGCCTCATCGGCTACGGCGGCATGCTCATGGAGTCGTTCGTGGCGATCATGGCGCTCGTCGCGGCCATCAGCCTGGACAAGGGCCTGTACTTCGCGATGAACGCCGCCGAGCCGCTGACCGGCGGCACCGCGCAGGGAGCCGCCGAGTTCATCAACACGAAGCTCGGCATGCCGGGTGTGACGACCTCGCCCGAGTTCCTCCAGCAGGCGGCGGCCAATGTGGGCGAGCCCTCGATCGTCTCGCGCACCGGCGGTGCGCCCACCCTGGCGATGGGCATGGCCAACATCCTCCACGGCGTCTTCGGCGGCCCGGCCTGGCAGAGCTTCTGGTATCACTTCGCGGTGATGTTCGAGGCGCTGTTCATCCTCACGACGATCGACGCCGGCACCCGCGTCGCCCGCTTCATGCTCTCGGACCTGCTGGGCAACTTCCACCGGAAGTTCCGCGACCCGTCGTGGACCGTGGGCGCGTGGCTGACCACGCTCGTCATGGTCGGCGGCTGGGGCTCGATCCTCATCATGGGCGTGACGGACCCGCTGGGCGGCATCAACACCCTCTACCCGCTGTTCGGCATCTCCAACCAGCTGCTGGCGGCGATCGCGCTGGCCGTCATCTTCGCGATCGTGTGCAAGTCCGGCCTGGCCAAGTGGGCGTGGATCCCGGGCCTGCCGCTCGCGTGGGACCTCATCGTCACGATGACCGCGTCGTGGCAGAAGATCTTCTCCTCCAACCCGAAGCTCGGCTACTGGGCGCAGCACAGCGCGTACAAGCAGGCGCTCGACGCCGGCCAGACCGAGCTCGGCACCACGAAGGGGGTCGCTCAGATGGAGGCGGTCGTGCGCAACACGTTCATCCAGGGCACCCTGTCGATCGTGTTCGCCGCGCTCGTGCTCCTCGTCGTGCTCATGGCGCTCTACGTGTCGATCAAGGCCATCCGCACGCACGTCTTCTCCACCTCCGAGGAGCCGTTCGTCGAGACGCGCATGTTCGCGCCTGCGGGCCTTATCTCCACGAAGGCCGAGCGCGAGGTGGCCGCCGAGTGGGCGGCCAGCGGCAAGGCCCCCGAACGGGTGGGAGGGGCGCACTGATGCCCCGCGCGCTGGCGCTTGCCGCGCGGCCCTTCACGGCCGCGTGGTGGTACCTCAAGGAGGTGATGGGCGAGAACGCCTACGTCCACTACCTGGAGTCCTTCGAGCGCCGGCACGGCACCCGCGAGGGCGCGATGGGCGAGCGCGAGTTCTGGCGCGACCTCACCGACGCGCAGGACCGCGATCCGAAGGCGCGCTGCTGCTGAGGCGGTTGCACTGGCGGCACTGAACCGCCTGGTGCCGTCCGCACCACTCCCCGAGGGCCGGGGCTTTCCGATCGGAGGGCCCCGGCCCTCGCGCATGCCCCCGAGCGGAGCCGCTGGCCGTGTGGGCTCCGCGCAGGGGCGGCCCGCCGCAGGCCGGTACCGCAGGGCGGAGCCGCGGCGCGGAACAGCCCTGCGCATGGGCTTCGCACACGGCGTGGGAGACCGCGCGGCGCGGGACGCGGGCAGAGTTCCGCATACACGCAGCTGGGCCCCGGAGGCGGATGCCTCCGGGGCCCAGCTGGCGCGGGGAGCGCCCGCGGTCGGGTGAGCGGTGCCGCCCGCTCAGCCGTTCATGCGCCGGCGCGTGACGAACACCGTCGCGCCGCCGATGACGAGCAGCGCCGTGCCCAGGCCGAGCGCGCCGAGCTCGGCACCGGTGCGCGGCAGGCTGCCGTTGCCACCGCCGTTCGAGTCGTCGCCCGACCCGTTGTCGCCGTTGCCGCCGCCGTTGCCGTTGTCGCCGTCGTCATCGCTGCCGCCCTTGTGGGGGGTGTCGGTGACGCGGAAGCTATCGGCCAGCTTCTCGCCGTCGGCGGTGGCGACGACCTTGTAGAGCCCCAGGTACGCGCTGGGGTTCGAGGCGTCGGTCCCGAAGACCTTCCAGGTGGCGGTGGAGTGGGAGCTGGGGCGGCGCCCGGGCTCAGCCCTGCAGGTCCGGCAGGTCGTAGTCGATGACGAGGGGGGCGTGGTCCGACCAGCGCTCTCCCCAGCTGGGCGCCCGGTCGACGCGAGCCGTGCGCGCCAGCGCGGCGAGTTCCGGGGTGGCCAGCTGGTAGTCGATCCGCCACCCGGCGTCGTTGTCGAACGCCTGCCCGCGCATCGACCACCACGTGTAGGGCCCCGGGACCTCACCGGCGAGCAGCCGGTGGACGTCCACCCAGCCCAGCTCCCCGAAGAAGCGGTCGAAGTAGGCCCGCTCCTCCGGCAGGAAGCCCGCCTTCTTCCGGTTGGCCTTCCAGTTCTTGATGTCGAGCTCCGTGTGCCCCACGTTGAGGTCGCCCGTCACGAGGGCGAAGTCCGCGTGCTCGCGCAGCTCCGGGAGGCGCGTGAGCATCCGGTTCATGAACCGGTACTTGTCCTCCTGCTTGGGGGTGCCCGCCTCCCCCGAATGCACGTAGGCGGAGACGAGGGTGAGCAGCGAGCCGTCGGCGAGCTCGTAGTCGGCCTCGAGCCAGCGCCCGGCCCGGTCGAAGTACTCATCGCCGATCCCCCGGCGCACCGCGCGGGCGGGCACCCGGCCCAGCACCGCGACGCCTGCGCGGCCCTTGGCCTCGGCGTCCGCGCTGTGGGCGTGCATGCCCAGCGGCTCCATGGCGCTCAGGGCGACGTCGTCCTGCGCGCGGACCTCCTGCAGCGTCATGAGGTGGGCCCCGGCCTCGCGTGCCCACGGCTCCATGCCCTTGCGCATGGCCGCGCGGATGCCGTTGACGTTGACGCCTGCGATGCGAATCATGGCTCCATCCTTTCACGGGGGCGTATTGTTGAACCAACGCCGACCACGAGGAGGAGCCATGGCGGATTCGACCGACTACGACGCCGATCGCCTGACGATCAGCCCCCTGGACGAGATCGATGCGCTCGAGCTGCGCGACTTCCTCGTCACCGCCCAGGAGGACTTCTGGGGCGAGCGCGACCTGACCTCGAGCCATGATCCCTACTGGTTCCGCCAGCTCGACTCGTCCGGCCTCGTGGCCCGCTACCAGAACCAGATCGTGGGCTACCTGCTGGGCGTCGTCCCGCAGGAGGGGCCGGGCTATATCCACCTCGCCGCCGCGCACAACGACTTCCGGCACCTGGGGATCGGGCGCGCGCTCTACGCCGCGTTCGTCGACCGCGCCCGGCAGCTGGGCAAGCAGGAGGTCCAGGCGACCACGGAGCCGGAGAACACCGGGGCGATCGCCTTCCACACGGACCTGGGCTTCGAGAGCGAGCTCATCAGCGACTACGCGGGCCCCGAGCGCCCGCGCGTGCTGTTCACCCGCTCCCTGACCGTGGAGAGCTGAGCCTCCCGCACTCGCAGACGCAGCACTCCCAGTCGCCGCACTCGCAGTCCCCGCACTGCAGACGCGCCCGAGGCGCGGTCCGAGCATCGCTCGGGCCGCGCCTCGGGCGCTGTGGGAGGAGTGCGCCGCCTACGCGCGGTCCGCCTGCGCCTCCGCGAGGTCGACGACGTTGGCCAGCAGCATGGCCCGGGTCATGGGGCCCACTCCCCCGGGGTTGGGCGAGTACCACGAGGCGCGCTCCCGGGCCTCGCGCGAGATATCGCCCACGACCTTCGACTTGCCGGTCTCCGGATCCTCCTCGCGGGAGACGCCCACATCGATGAGCACGGCCCCGTCCTTGACCATGTCCGCGCTCACGATGTCCTTGACCCCGGCGGCGGAGACGATGACGTCGGCCTGCCGGACCAGGTCGGCCAGGTTCCGCGTGCCGGTGTGCGTGAGGGTGGCGGTCGCATTGACCGCCTTGCGGGTCAGCAGCAGGCCGATGGGCCGGCCCACGGTGACGCCGCGGCCCAGGACGACGACGTGCTTGCCGGCCATGTCGATGCCGTGGCGCTCCATGAGCTCGACGATGCCGCGCGGGGTGCACGGCAGGGGCGTGTCGATGGGGCCGTTGACCCGCAGCACCAGGCGTCCGAGGCTCGTCGGGTGCAGCCCGTCGGCGTCCTTGTCCGGGTCGACGAGCTCGAGCACGCGGTTGGCGTCGATCCCGTCGGGCAGGGGCAGCTGGACGATGAAGCCGGTGCAGGCCGGGTCCTCGTTGAGCCGGCGCACCGCCGCCTCGATATCGGCCTGCGAGGCGGTGGCGGGCAGGTCCTCGCGGATCGAGGCGATGCCCACCTCGGCGCAGTCGCGGTGCTTGCCCGCAACGTACCACTGCGAACCCGGGTCCTTGCCCACGAGCAGCGTGCCCAGGCCGGGCGTGCGGCCGGCCGCGGCGAGCGCCTCGACGCGCGCGGCGAGCTCGCCCTTGATCGCCTTGGCCGTGGCCTTGCCGTCCAGGACCTGTGCCATCAGTACTGCTCCAGTCCGTCGTAGAGGGGGAAGTCCGCGGTGAGCTTCGCGACCCGGCCGCGCAGCGCCTGGGCGTCCGCGCCGGGCTTGAGCGCCTCGGCGATGACGTCGGCGACCTCGGCGAACTCCGCATCGCCGAAGCCGCGGGTGGCCAGCGCCGGCGTGCCGATCCGCAGGCCGGAGGTGACCATCGGGGGCCGCGGGTCGAAGGGCACGGCGTTGCGGTTGACCGTGATGCCGATCTCGTGGAGGAGGTCCTCGGCCTGCTTGCCGTCGAGCGCGGATTCGCGCAGGTCGACGAGGACGAGGTGGACATCGGTGCCGCCGGTCAGCACGCTGGCGCCGGCCTGGGCGACGTCGGAGGCCAGCAGGCGCTCGGCGAGGAGCCGGGCGCCGCGCACCGTGCGCTCCTGACGGTCCTTGAACTCCTGGCTCGCGGCGAGCTTGAAGGCGACGGCCTTGGCCGCGACGACGTGCATGAGCGGGCCGCCCTGCTGCCCCGGGAAGACGGCCGAGTTGAGCTTCTTGGCGTTGGCCTCGTCGCGGCTGAGGATGAAGCCGGAGCGGGGGCCGCCGATCGTCTTGTGCACGGTGGAGGAGACGACGTCGGCAAGCGGCACGGGGTTGGGGTGCAGCCCGGCGGCCACGAGGCCCGCGAAGTGGGCCATGTCGACCCACAGGGCCGCGCCGACCTCGTCGGCGATCGCGCGGAACGCCTCGAAGTCGAGCTGGCGGGGGTACGCCGACCAGCCGGCGACGATGACCTTGGGCCGGTGCGCCAGCGCGCGCTCGCGGACCATGTCCATGTCGACGCGGTAGGTCTGCGGGTCCACCTCGTAGGTGGAGACGTCGAACAGGCGGCCGGAGAAGTTGAGCTTCATGCCGTGGGTGAGGTGCCCGCCGTGGGCCAGGTCGAGGCCGAGCAGGCCGTCGCCGGGGCGGGCGAAGGCGTGCATGACGGCGGCGTTCGCGCTCGCGCCGGAATGGGGCTGGACGTTGGCGTAGGCCGCGCCGAAGAGCGACTTCGCACGGTCGATCGCGAGCTCCTCGGCGACGTCGACGAACTCGCAGCCGCCGTAGTAGCGGCGCCCGGGGTAGCCCTCGGCGTACTTGTTCGTCAGGACGGAGCCCTGCGCCTCGAGCACGGCGCGCGGAACGAAGTTCTCCGAGGCGATCATCTCCAGCGTCGAGCGCTGGCGATTGAGCTCGTCGTCGACGACGGCGGCGATCTCCGGGTCGATGGCGCCCAGCGAGGCGTCCATGGAATGCGGGCTAGTCGGCAAAACGGCTCCTTGCGGTCTGCAGCACGGCAGCGCTGCGGTGTTCAACTCTGCTCGGCCCAGGCGAACGGCCTCCGGTGGCGGGGCAGCGCTGCCGCGCCCCGCGGTCGCTCCCCGTGGTGGGCTCCACTGTCTCGCCAGTCACGACCTGGGCTCAGACTACCAGCCGGCGATCCCTAGGATGAGGGCATGACCAGCGCCAGCACCCCGGCCGATCCGGCCGCCGCCCCCGAATGGATCCTCTCCCTCTCCTGCCCCGATCAGGGCGGCATCGTCTACGCCGTCACCGGTGCGCTCGTCGCCCTCGACGCGACGATCACCGAGTCCCAGCAGTTCGGCTCACCGGACACCCGCCGCTTCTTCCTGCGCCTGCAGTTCCGCACCCATGCCGGCGAGGAGGAGATCCGCGCGGCGCTGGAGCCGAACGCGCAGCGCCTGGACATGGAGTTCGAGCTCGCGCCCGCCGCGCGCCGCATGCGCACCCTCATCATGGTCTCGAAGACCGCGCACTGCCTCAACACGCTGCTGTTCCGCCGGGACGCCGGCATGCTGCCCATCGACGTCGTCGGCGTCATCGGCAACCACCCGGACCTCGAGCCCATGGCGCAGTTCTACGGCGTCCCGTTCTTCCACGTGCCGGCGCGCCCGGACGACAAGGCCGGGGCCGAGGCGCGCATGCTCGAACTCGTCGACGAGCTCGACGCCGAGCTCGTGGTGCTCGCGCGCTACATGCAGATCCTCTCCCCCGAGCTCACCGAGGCCATGGGCGGGCGGATCATCAACATCCACCACGCGTTCCTGCCCAGCTTCAAGGGCGCGAAGCCCTATCAGCGCGCCCACGAGCGCGGCGTCAAGCTCATCGGCGCGACCGCCCACTACGTCACCGCGGACCTCGACGAGGGCCCCATCATCGAGCAGGACGTCACCCGCGTGACCCATGCGCAGTCCAACGCCGAGTTCGTCCAGCAGGGCCAGGAGGTCGAGGCATCGGTCCTCGCCCGCGCGGTGCGCTGGCACGCCGAGCGCCGCGTCATCCTCGACGGCAAGCGCACGGTCGTCTTCAGCTAGGCCGCAGCCCCACCCGCAGCACAGCAGGCCCCGCCGCACTCGAGGTGCGGCGGGGCCTGCTGTGGGCGTGCGCGGCGCGGTGCGCCGGGCTGCGGATCACTCCTTCGAGTCGTCCGCGGCCTCCTGCGCCTCGTCCTCGTGGGGGCCGTCGGCGACGTCGGGCTCGGCGGGGGGCGCCTGCTCCTGCGTCTCCTGCGGCGCCTCGGTCTGAGCCGGCTCGGCCGGCTCGTCCCGGGCCGGGGTCGAGTTGGCCTGGGCAACCGCCTCGGCCTCCTTGACCGTCGCCTGCTTGGGCGAGTAGGCCTCGAGCACGAGCTCGATCACGGCCATCGGGGCGTTGTCGCCCTTGCGGGGGCCGATCTTCGTGATGCGGGTGTAGCCGCCCGGGCGCTCGGCGACGGCCGGAGCGATCGAGGTGAACAGCTCGTGGACGATCCCCTTGTCGGAGATGCGGCCCAGCACGCGGCGGCGAGCGGCGAGGTCGCCGCGCTTCGCGAACGTGATGAGGCGCTCCGCGACCGGGCGCAGGCGCTTGGCCTTCGTCACGGTCGTCGTGATCGACTTGTTCTCGAACAGCTGTGCGGCAAGGTTGTTGAGCATGAGCCGCTCATGCGCCGGGGAGCCGCCGAGGCGGGGTCCCTTCGTAGGCGTAGGCATGGGTTTGTCTCCTTGGAATTCTTAGAACTGTTCGTCCTCGACGAAGGACTCGTCGTCGCCGTCGGCGGGGACCGACTCGCCGAAGCCGGCCGGGCTGTCCTTGAGGCTCAGACCCAGCTCGCTGAGCTTCTGCTTGACCTCGTCGATTGACTTGGAGCCGAAGTTGCGGATGTCCATGAGGTCGGCCTCGCTGCGGCCCACGAGTTCGCCCACGGTGTGGATCCCCTCGCGCTTGAGGCAGTTGTACGACCGCACGGTGAGGTCGAGGTCCTCGATCGCCAGGGCGAGGTCCGCGGCCATCGCCGCATCGACCGGCGAGGGCCCGATGTCGATGCCCTCGGCCTCGACGTTGAGCTCGCGGGCCAGCCCGAAGAGCTCGACGAGGGTCTTGCCGGCCGAGGCCACCGCGTCGCGGGGGCTGATGGACGGCTTGGCCTCGACGTCGACGACCAGGCGGTCGAAGTCGGTGCGCTGCTCGACGCGGGTCGCCTCGACCTTGTAGGTCACCTTGAGCACCGGCGAGTAGATCGAGTCGACCGGGATCCGGCCGATCTCCGCGTCGATGTTCTTGTTCTGGGCGGCGGACACGTACCCGCGGCCGCGCTCGATCGTCAGCTCCATGTCCAGGCGCGCGTTCTCGTCGAGCGTGGCGATGAAGAGCTCCGGGTTGTGGATCTCGACGCCGCCGGGCGCGGAGATGTCCGCGGCCGTGACCTCGCCCGGTCCCTGCTTGCGCAGGTAGGCGACGACCGGCTCATCGAACTCCGAGGAGACGACGAGCGACTTGAGGTTGAGGATGAACTCGGTGACGTCTTCCTTCACACCGGGCACGGTGGTGAACTCGTGGAGGACACCGTCGACCCGGATGCTCGTCACGGCCGCGCCGGGAATCGAGGACAGCAGGGTCCGGCGCAGCGAGTTGCCGAGGGTGTAGCCGAAGCCGGGCTCGAGCGGCTCGATGACGAACCGCGACCGATGGGCGTCGACGACCTCTTCCGTAAGCGTGGGGCGCTGTGCAATCAGCACGTGGGCTTCCTTTCAGCGAGCATCCGCTATCTGACGCTCGCACTGCACTTCACGAGGCGGGGCCTGCGTGACGCTGGCGGGTGGGTTGGGACGAGGCTGATCAGCCGCGACGGCGCTTGGGGGGACGGCAGCCATTGTGGGGCGTCGGGGTGACGTCCTGGATGGTGCCGAGCTCCAGGCCGGTGGCCTGCAGCGAGCGGATCGCGGTCTCGCGGCCCGAACCCGGGCCCTTGACGAAGACGTCGACCTTCTTGAGGCCGTGCTCCTGGGCGCGGCGCGCGGCCGACTCGGCGGCCATCTGCGCGGCGTAGGGCGTGGACTTGCGCGAGCCCTTGAAGCCCACCTCGCCGGACGAGGCCCAGGAGATGACGGCGCCCGTGGGGTCCGTGATGGAGACGATCGTGTTGTTGAACGTCGACTTGATGTGCGCCTGGCCGTTGACGATGTTCTTCTTGTCCCTGCGGCGGGGCTTGCGCGCGGCTGCTGCGCGTGACTTGGGAGGCATAGTGTGAAAACTCCTGATCGAAAGCTGAGGGCTTACTTCTTCTTACCGGCGACCGTGCGCTTGGGGCCCTTGCGGGTGCGCGCATTGGTCTTCGTGCGCTGGCCGCGCACGGGCAGCCCGCGGCGGTGGCGGAGGCCCTCGTAGCTGCCGATCTCCACCTTGCGGCGGATGTCGGCGGTGACCTCGCGGCGGAGATCGCCTTCGACCTTGAACGTGCCCTCGATGTAGTCGCGCAGGCGGACGAGCTCGTCGTCGCTCAGGTCCTTCACGCGGGTATCGGGGCTCACGCCCGTGTCGGTCAGGGTCTGGCTCGCGCGAGTGCGGCCCACACCGTAGATGTATGTCAGGGCGACTTCCACGCGCTTTTCGCGCGGGAGGTCGACTCCGGCAAGACGTGCCATGTGTCTACTCCAATTGTCGATACGGAGGTGCTTGCTCAGGCCCGTCCCGCCTCATCGTGAGGCGGGTCCCCGGCCTCCGACCGGGGGTGTCGTCCCGTCCCCTGGACGGGGGGCGGGGCCTGCTTGGGTGTGGGTTCGCGCGCCCCTGCGGGGTGCCGAACTCCGGATCTGCCGGAAGTGGCCGATCAGCCCTGACGCTGCTTGTGGCGCGGGTTGTCGCAGATCACCATGACGCGGCTGTTGCGGCGGATGACCTTGCACTTCTCGCAGATCGGCTTGACGCTGGGCTTAACCTTCATCGCTCTTCCTTCTCCTCACAGCGAAGACCCCTGCAGGGCTGAGCCTGCGGGGCCGCGCGGCGAGAGGTGCCGAAATGCCGAACTTACTTGTACCGGTAGACGATGCGCCCTCGAGTGAGGTCGTACGGGGAGAGCTCCACGACGACGCGGTCCTCGGGGAGGATGCGGATGTAGTGCTGGCGCATCTTTCCGGAGATGTGCGCGAGCACCTTGTGGCCGTTGGTCAGCTCCACCCGGAACATTGCGTTCGGGAGGGCCTCGACAACGCTGCCTTCGATCTCAATGACCCCTTCTTTTTTGGCCATATCCTTCGTCAACCTCAGTTTCCCGCAGCCCGTCGACTGCGCATCGAATGTGCCTGCCCCCTGATGCGGGGGCCGGTACCGGCGGCCCGAAGCGCCGCGGTTCCCACACTCTCCGCGCCCGATACGATAGGCTCGCTCGTGCCACGGTGGGTGCAGTCTCCCCGACGATCACAGACCAATCGTCTACATTACACAGAATCGGGCCGCGATGCCAGTCCGCCGCTCTCCCCTGCGATCGCCCGACGGGCCCTGCCCGCCCCGCGGGTCACGCCTGCCCCACGGACACGCGCACGGCACCGTGGCCGAGGGCCGAGGCGCGCACTCCGCGGCGGCCCTCGCAGCGCGACTGCGCGCCTGTCTGGCAGACCCGGGCGCCTGCCGCGCCGATCTCGCAGCGCTGAGCGCCGAGCTGCTGCCCGCCCCGACGACGCCCGCGCAGCGCCTGCGCGCCGCCCTCGGCGTGCGCACCGCGCCCCGCCTCCTCGGCCCCCTGCTCGCCGAGCTCGGACCCGATGCGCTGGGCACCCTGCTCCCCCGCCTGCCGGCCCTCGAGCCGGCGGCGCGGGGCGGCGGCTGCGCGGAGCCGGCCGGTCGCGCGGTCGAGACCGTCGACCGGTCGCCGAGGGGCGTGGTTCCGGACCTGCGCCAGGGCCGGCTGGGCGACTGCTGGCTCGTCGCCGTCCTCATCGCCTGCGAGGCTGCGCGCCCGGGCTTTGCGCGCTCCCAGCTCACCCCGCTCGGACCCACCGCGGCCGCCGGCGCCGACGGCCCGCCGGCCGGGGCGCACCCGGCGATCGGCTTCTGGGCCGTGGACCTGTGGGCGCCGGCGCGCCGGCGCATCGTGGTCTCCGACCGCCTGCCCGTCGCCCACCGCTGTGGCGACGGGGGCCTGGCTCCCACCGCCGCGAGCATCGTGGAGAAGGCGGTCGCGGTGGCGCTGGGCGGTTCGTATCGGCGCCTGGAATCCAATCTTGCCGACGTCGCGCTCTGGCTGCTCACGGGCCGCGCGGCACCGGCACGGCCCGTGCCGCGACGCCTGGACGGCCTGGACCGCGCGCTGCGCGCGGGCCGCCCGGTCGTCGCCTCGACTCTCGTGCGGCCGCGCGGCTCGTTCCGCCTGCCGCGCGAGGATGGGCGCACCGCAGTGCCGATCATGGACGGACACGTCTATGCGGTGCTCGGCGTCGCGCGCACGGACGAGGACGGCCGCCCGGATCCCCGGCAGCCCCCGCGGGCGCGGCTGCGCAACCCGCTGGGCGGCAGCGGGCCGGCCGCCGGCGCGGACCTCTGGCTCTCGGCCCGCCAGCTGCGCCGCGCGTTCCTCAGCGTGAATGTCGGGCCGGTGCTGGCGGCGCGCCCGTGAGCGCCGGGGCCCGTGCGGCCCAGGGAGAAGGCAGTCGGGACGGGTCCGCTCTTCCGGCTCGGCTCGCGGCCGCCTGCGCGATCCGAATCGGGCAGCGCTCGCGACGCGGGTCCGACAAGGCGGCCCGATGAGGCGGGCCGGGATTGGATTGCGAGCGCGTTACCGGTGGCTGCCCCTGGCCGGTCGATCGCCGCGCGCCCGGCGCTTCGCGCGCGAGGTCGCGAAGAGGAGTGCCACCCATACGGCGAGCGAGGCGAAGAGGAGCAGCGCGGCGCCGGTGTCGTGGAAGAGCCGGCTCATGTCGTCCTGCAGCCACCGGCTCGGGTTGTTCTCACCCGTGGTCTCGCAGTAGATCCTCTGCGTGCGCTCGTCGTAGGCGACGTCGATCCCGCTGGCCCCACCGGGGCAGTAGGATTCCGGGTCTCCGACGGCGCCGTGGAGCCTGCTCGCAGCGAAAGCGCGCGGTGTCAGCCAGAGACCCAGCGACAGCAGCAGCATCGCGCTCGCTGCCCATGCGCCGATGCGCATGGCCCTGCGCCCGCGGTGGTCAGGCACGGGCTGCGGCCAGGATGTCAGCGCTCACGGTGGGCATGAGCCGAATGTATCTCGCCGGCCCAGGTCCGTCGATGGGCGATCGGCGATGGCGGGGGGCGGGGGCACTGGTCGACCATGGGAGACGGTGCCCCAGCCCCCTCCCCCCCCCCCGCCTCGCGAGCGGCCGAGGCACGCGGTCGTGATCGAGGTTTTCGACCGCCATGGCTAGCAGCCGGCCCACTCGATGTGCTCGGCACCGGGCAGGTCCGCGACGAGCGTCCGCAGGCGATCGGCGATGTGCGCGGCGTGCAGGGCGCGCAAGCCGCACATGAGGGCACCGGCGTCCGCGGCCAGATCGACCCCGGGCGTGAGCTCGGCGGGCAGGGCCGGGGTGTCGAGGACGAGCGCGGCCGCCCGGAAGAAGTGCTCGCCGAAGCTGCGCAGCGCCGCGTCGGAGGGCGCCGGACCCGCCGCCAGCGCGTCGCCCAGGGCGGGGGTGCGCGCGGCGGCGGCCCTGAGGCCCGCCCGCAGGCCGACCGGGTCGAAGGCGCGGGCGATGAGCTCGCGCGCGTGCTCGTGGCAGCGGGGCACGAGCGCGCTGGTGTCGGCCCATGCCGCCGCGGGCAGTGCCGCGAGCTCGGGGACGAGCGCGGCGGGCGCCTCGGCGGCGGCGGAGACGAACGCCCCCGGGCGCAGCCGGCCGAAGCCGTGGCGCCGGGCCAGGTAGTCGAGGCGGTCGCGGGCGGCCCGGTCGGACTCGGGCACGGCGGTGAGCAGCAGCGTCAGGCGCCCGGCGTAGACCGCACGGTCGCCCGCGCCGGACAGCGCATCGAAGGAGACCAGCAGGCGCGCGCCCAGGAAGAAGACGGCCCGGCCGCCGCGCGGCGCGCGGACGAGCAGGCCCCGGTGCACGAGCCGGTTGAGCTGGGTGTGCACGTTGGTCTCGGAGTATCCGCGCGCGGCGAGGACCGCAATGAACGCCGAGGTGGGCAGGGCATGCGCCCGCAGGCTGCCGAAGACGGAGACGATGTCGAAGGCAGGACGGGTGAGGCGGTAGCGCTGAGATGGTGACACAGTTTCACCGCGGTTCGTGAGGAAATGGTGATCCGGTTCACCCGATCCTACTGTGAGGGCCATGCGGCGCCCGCCGCAGCGCCCGTGACCCGGAAGGACTCCCCATGACCACTGACCCGCAGCACCCGGGTGGCCGTCCCCCCGCACCCCGTCCCGCCGCCTTGGCGGCAGCGGCGCAGTCGGCGCTGCTGGGCGCCTCGTTCGCGCTGGTGCTGTCGTTCGGGCTCTTCATGCTCATGGGATTCGGCATCGACGCCACCCTCGTGTGGATGCTCGCGCTGGGCCTGCTGGCCTTCGGCGCCACCTTCGCCCCGACGCTGCTGATTGCCCGTTCGCGCGAACGTCGGGCCCCCGGGGCCTGAGGCCCACGGCCGCCAGCCGGCCCGAGCGGGAGCGCGGCTCTCAGTCGAGCGGAACCGGGGCGATCCCGTAGGGCGCGAGCCCCGCGGCGCCGCCGTCGTCCTCGGTGAGCACCCAGATCCCGTCCGCGTGGCGGGCCACGGAGTTCTCCCAGTGCGCGGCCCGCGAGCCGTCGTCGTCATGACGGTCCACTCATCGGCGAGGGTGTGGCTCGCGATGCCGCCGGAGGTGAGCATCGGCTCGATGGCGAGCACCATGCCGGGCCGGACCTTCGGTCCCAGGTTCCTCGCCCGGTAGTTGAGGACCTCGGGCTCCATGTGCATCTGCGTGCCGATGCCGTGCCCGGTGTACTCCTCGACGAGGCCGAATTCCGGGGCCTCGCGCGCGGCGAAGTCGTCGATGGCCGCGCCGATGTCCCCCACCCGCTTGGCGGAGGCGAATGCGGCGATGCCGGCCCACATCGCACCCTCGGTGGCCCTGCTCAGGGCCAGGTCCACGGGATCGGCGGCCGCATCGCCGCCCACGATGACCGTGATCGCGGCGTCCCCGTGCCAGCCCTCGACGATCGCGCCGCCGTCGATCGACACGACGTCGCCGGGCTCGAGGTTGCGCGGCCCGGGGATGCCGTGGACGATGACGTCGTTGACGGACACGCACAGCGTCGCGGGATAGCCCATGTAGCCCAGGAAGTTCGAGGCGGCGCCCGCCCCGGCGATCGCGGCGGCCCCGGCGGAGTCCACATCGTCGGTGGTGGCGCCGGGCACGCAGACCGCGCGCGCGGCCTCGAGCGCGGCGCGGGTGACGAGCCCGGCGCGGCGCATGGTGCGGATCTGGTCCGGGCTCTTGAGCTCGACGCGCGGGGAGAACATCAGCGGCCGAGGGCGGCCAGGATCCGCGCGGTGATCTCCTCGACCTCGCCCAGGCCGTCGACGCGGCGCAGCAGCCCGCGGTCGGCGTAGATGTCCGTCAGCGGCTGCGTCTGCTCCGCGTAGACGTCCAGGCGGTGGCGGATGACGTCTTCCGTGTCGTCCGAGCGGCCCTGCAGCTGCGAGCGGGTGAGCAGGCGGGCGACCACCTCATCGGTGTCGGCGGTGAGCTCGACGACGTGGTCGAGGCCGTGCCCCTGCGCCGAGAGCATGCGGTCGAGTTCCTCGACCTGGGCCGCGGTGCGCGGGTAGCCGTCCAGCAGGAAGCCGTCCGCGGCATCGTCCTGGGCCAGGCGGTCCGCGATCATCTTGTTCGTGACCTCGTCGGGCACGTACTCGCCGGCGTCCATGTAGCGCTTGGCGGTGGTGCCCAGCTCCGTCTCGCCCTTGACGTTGGCGCGGAAGATGTCGCCGGTGGAGATCGCGGGGATGCCCAGCTCCTCGCTCAGGCGCTCGGCCTGCGTGCCCTTGCCGGCCCCGGGAGGGCCGATGAGGATGATGCGCTCGCTCATGGGAATCCTTTCGTAGACGGCCGCGGCCGGTGTGCTCAGCGCAGCAGGCCCTCGTAGTGGCGCTGCTGGAGCTGCGAGTCGATCTGCTTGACGGTCTCGAGGCCCACGCCCACCACGATGAGCAGCGAGGTGCCGCCGAACGGGAAGTTCTGGCTGGCGCCGACGAGCACGAGCGCGACGAGCGGGATCATGGCGACGAACGCCAGGTAGATCGAACCGGGGAACGTGATGCGCGTGAGCACGAAGCTCAGGTAGCGCTCGGTCGGCCGGCCGGCGCGGATGCCCGGGATGAAGCCGCCGTACTTCTTCATGTTGTCCGCGACCTCCTCCGGGTTGAAGGTGATCGCCACGTAGAAGTAGGCGAAGAAGATCGTGAGCACCGCGTAGGCGATCATGTAGATCGGGTGGTCGCCGCGGGTCAGGTAGGTCTGGATCCACTGCGTCCAGCCCGCGTCCTTGGGTCCGAACTGCGCGATGAGCGAGGGCAGGTAGAGCACCGAGGATGCGAAGATCACGGGGATGACGCCGGCCTGGTTGACCTTGATCGGGATGTACGTCGAGGTGCCGCCGAACATCCGCCGGCCCACCATGCGCTTGGCGTACTGGACGGGGATGCGGCGCTGGGACTGCTCGACGAAGACGACGAGGGCGACGATCGCGAGGCCCACGAGCACGACGATCGCGAAGGTGTCCGGGCCCTTCGTCTTGAGGATCGCGCCGAATGCCGAGGGGAAGCCCGCGGCCACCGAGGTGAAGATGAGCAGCGACATGCCGTTGCCGATTCCCCGCTCGGTGATCTGCTCGCCCAGCCACATGATGAGGCCGGTGCCCGCGGTCAGCGTCACGATGATGATCGCGATGCCCCACCACTCGTCGTTGACGATGAGGTTCGTGCACGACTCGTTGTTGCCGAACAGCGCGCCGGAGCGGACCGTCGAGACGAGGGTCGTCGCGTTGAGGATCGCGAGCCCGATCGTCATGTAGCGGGTGTACTGCGTGAGCTTCGCCTGGCCGGAGGCGCCCTCCTTGTGGAGGGCCTCGAAGCGCGGGATGACCACGCGCAGCAGCTGGGTGATGATGCTCGCGGTGATGTAGGGCATGATGCCCAGCGCGAAGATCGACAGCTGGAGCAGGGCCCCGCCGCTGAACAGGTTGATGAGCCCGAACGCGCCCTGGGTGAGCTCCGGCGAGGCCACGCACTCCTGCACGCGCTTGAAGTCGATGCCGGGCGAGGGGATGTAGCAGCCCACGCGGTAGAGCACGATGATGCTGAGAGTGAAGAGGAGTTTCTTCCTCAGATCGGGCGTTCTGAAAGCCCGCCCAATAGCGCCGAGCAAGCGTCCTCCTCGGTAGATGATCAGTGCGATGCAGGTGGGTCCCGGGGCATGGCGCGGCCGGGTACCAGTGGAACCTTACCAGGGTGGGCGGGTCTGGCGGCAATCGCGCGGCCGCCCACCGGCCCGGTGCGGCCGATGCGGGGCCCGAGGCGCGTGAGCCCGCCCGCGCCGGTGCGCGGGGCTCCGCGCACGCACGGAGGGGAGGACGGCCGAGCGGCCGTCCTCCCCTCCGGAGTGCGAATGGCGTTCGATCACACGGTGGTGGTCGAACCGCCCGCCGCCGCGATCTTCTCCGCTGCGGAGCCGGAGAACCTGTTCGCGGTGACGTCGAGCTTCACGGTGATCTCACCGGTGCCGAGCACCTTGACGGGCTGGTTGGCCCGCACGGCGCCCTTGGCGACGAGCTCCTCGATGCCCACGGTGCCGCCCTCGGGGAACAGCGCGGAGAGCTTGTCGAGGTTGACGACCTGGAAGGTCACCTTGTTCGGGTTCTTGAACCCGCGCAGCTTGGGCAGCCGCATGTGCAGCGGCGTCTGCCCACCCTCGAAGCCGTGGGGCACCTGGTAGCGGGCCTTCGTGCCCTTGGTGCCGCGGCCGGCGGTCTTGCCCTTCGAGCCCTCGCCGCGACCCACGCGGGTCTTGGGAGTGTTCGAGCCGGGGGCAGGGCGCAGGTGGTGGAGTTTGAGCGAGCGCTGATCTGCCATATCAGTCCACCTCTTCGATCTTCACGAGGTGGCTCACGACATTCACCATGCCGCGGATCTCCGGACGGTCCTCTTTCACGACGGAATCGCTGATCCGCTTGAGGCCGAGGGTCCGGAGCGTCTCGCGCTGGTTGCGCTTGCCACCGATTTCGGACTTGGTCTGGGTAATCTTCAGCTTGGCCATCAGGCGTTCGCCCCGCTTTCCTCTGCGCGCAGCATGGCCTGCGGTGCGACCTCGTCCACGGGCAGCCCGCGGCGGGCGGCGACGGCCTGCGGCGTCTCGAGGGCCTTGAGCGCGGCGATCGTGGCGTGCACGATGTTGATCGCGTTCGAGGAGCCCAGCGACTTCGACAGGATGTCGTGGATGCCCGCTGCGTCGAGGACGGCGCGCACGGGGCCGCCGGCGATGACGCCGGTGCCGGGTGCGGCCGGGCGCAGCAGGACGACGCCGGCCGCTTCCTCGCCCTGGACGGGGTGCGGGATGGTCTTCTGGATGCGGGGGACGCGGAAGAAGTTCTTCTTCGCCTCCTCCACGCCCTTGGCGATGGCCGCGGGAACTTCCTTGGCCTTGCCGTAGCCCATGCCCACCATGCCGTTGCCGTCGCCCACGACGACCAGTGCGGTGAAGGAGAACCGACGTCCGCCCTTGACCACCTTGGACACGCGGTTGATCGTCACGACGTGCTCGACGAACTGGTTCTTGTCGTCGCGGTCCTGGCGGTTGCCGCGGCGGTTGCCGCCGTCCCCGCGGCCACGGCCGCCGCGGCCACGGCCGCGATCGTCGCCCTGACCCTGGGACTGGTTCTGGCCCTGCCCCTGGCCCTGGTTCTGGCCCTGGGCCTGGTCGGCGGTCTGCTGCTGGTCCTTGTTCTCTTCGCTCACAGGCTCAGCCCTCCTTCACGTGCGCCTTCGGCGATGGCCGCAACGCGGCCGTGGTAGGCATTGCCCCCGCGGTCGAAGACCACGGAGTCGATGCCGGCGGCCTTCGCGCGGTCGGCCACCAGGGAGCCCACCTTGCGGGCCTTGGCGGTCTTGTCGCCCGCGTCGGCGCGCAGTTCGGGCTCCATCGTCGACGCCGAGACCAGCGTGTGGCCCTTCGCATCGTCGATGACCTGCACGAACACGTGCCGCGAGGACCGGGTGACCGCGAGGCGGGGGCGCTCCGCGGTGCCGGAGATGTGCTTGCGCAGACGGGTGTGGCGACGGGCGCGCGCGGCGGCCTTGCCCTTGCCGTAGCTCTGCTTCTTTCCGAAGGCCATGGTCACTTACCAGCCTTTCCGACCTTGCGGCGAATGTTCTCGCCGGCGTAGCGAACGCCCTTGCCCTTGTACGGCTCGGGCTTGCGCAGCTTGCGGATCTTCGCCGCAACCTCGCCGACCTGCTGCTTCGAGATGCCGGAGACGGTCAGCCTGTTCTGACCCTCCACGGAGAACGTGATGCCCTCCGGCGGCTCAACGGTGATCGAGTGGCTGTAGCCCAGGGCGAACTCGAGGTTCGCGCCCTTGGCCTGCACACGGTAGCCCGTGCCCACGATCTCGAGGGACTTCTTGAAGCCCTCGGTGACGCCGATGATGGCGTTGTTGATGAGCGTCCGGCTCAGCCCGTGGAGCGAACGCGACTCGCGCTCGTCGTCGGGGCGGGTCACCGTGATGACGCCGTCGTCCAGGGTCGCCCGGATGGGCTCCGGGACCGTGACGGCGAACTCGCCCTTGGGCCCCTTGACGGACACGTGCTGCCCGTCGATCGCGACCTCCACGCCCGAGGGAACGGAGATCGGCTGCTTGCCAATGCGTGACATGTGCTCTCTCCTTCCTTACCAGACGTAGGCGAGGACTTCTCCGCCCACGCCCTTCTTGGCGGCCTGACGATCGGTGAGCAGGCCGGAGGACGTCGACAGGATCGCGATGCCCAGTCCGCCCAGGACCTTCGGCAGGTTCGTGCTCTTCGCGTAGACCCGCAGACCCGGCTTCGACACGCGCTTGAGGCCGGCGATCGACCGCTCGCGGTTCGGGCCGAACTTGAGGTCGAGCTCGAGGCTCTTGCCGACCTCCGCGTCCGCGACGCGGTAGTCGGCGATGTAGCCCTCGGCCTTGAGGATCTCGGCGATGTTCGTCTTCAGCTTGCTGTGGGGCATGCTGACTTCTTCGTGATACGCCGAATTGGCGTTGCGCAGACGCGTGAGCATGTCTGCGACGGGATCGGTCATAGTCATTGGGCTCGTGCCCTTCCTCGTTGAGGTTTCCCCGCGCGGGGGACCTGCAGCGTAGAGATCAGTTGGTCTTGAACGGGAAGCCGAGGTGGCGGAGCAGTGCCCGGCCGTCCTCGTCCGACTTGGCGGTCGTCACGACGGTGATGTCCATGCCGCGCACCCGGTCGATCGCGTCCTGGTCGATCTCGTGGAACATCGACTGCTCCGTGAGGCCGAACGTGTAGTTGCCGTTGCCGTCGAACTGGCGGTCCGACAGGCCGCGGAAGTCGCGGATGCGGGGCAGCGCGAGCGACACGACGCGGTCGAGGAACTCCCACATGCGCGCGCCGCGCAGCGTGACGTGCGCGCCGATCGGCTGGCCCTCGCGCAGCTTGAACTGCGCGATCGACTTGCGTGCGCGGGTCACGACCGGCTTCTGGCCCGTGATGAGCGTGAGGTCGTTGATCGCGCCCTCGATGAGCTTCGAGTCGCGGGCGGCGTCCCCGACGCCCATGTTGACGACGACCTTGGTCAGCGTCGGCACCTGCATGGGGTTGGCGTAGCCGAACTCGTCCTGCAGCTTGGCCACGATCTCATCGCGGTAGACCTGCTTGAGGCGCGGTGCGGGACGGTTGGACACGGTGTTCTCGGTCATCAGATGTCCTCCCCGGTGCGGCGCGAGATGCGGATCCGCACGGTCTTCTGCCGACCGTCGCGCTCCACGACCTCTTCGCGGTAGCCCACGCGGGTGGGCTTCTTGTCCTTCGGATCCACGAGCATGACGTTCGAGACGTGGATGGGCGCCTCGACGACCTCGATGCCGCCGGCGGTGGCGCCGTTGGCGGTCTGGCCGGCCTTCTTGTGCTTGGTCACGCGGTTGATGCCCTCGACGAGCACGCGATTGCGCTCCGGGTAGACCTCGAGGACCTTGCCCTGCTTGCCGCGGTCGCCGCCGCGGGCCTGCCGGGCACCGGAGATCACCTGGACGAGGTCGCCCTTCTTGATCTTGAGCTTGTTCGCCATGTTCACAGCACCTCCGGCGCGAGCGAGACGATCTTCATGAACTTCTTGTCGCGCAGCTCGCGGCCCACGGGTCCGAAGATGCGGGTGCCGCGGGGCTCGCCGTCGTTCTTGAGGATGACGGCCGCGTTCTCATCGAAGCGGATGTAGGAGCCGTCGCTGCGGCGGCGCTCCTTGACGGTGCGGACGATGACGGCCTTGACCACATCGCCCTTCTTGACGTTGCCCCCGGGGATGGCGTCCTTGACGGTGGCGACGATCGTGTCGCCGATGCCGGCGTAGCGCCGGCCCGAGCCCCCGAGGATCCGGATCGCGAGGATTTCCTTCGCTCCGGTGTTGTCGGCGACCTTGAGTCGCGACTCCTGCTGGATCACTGTTCATTCTCCTGTCGTCACGCGGGTTCTCGCCTGGGGCGAGCCTTGCGGAACGGTCATGGTCAACTGCCCCGCCCGGGTTCCCGGTGGCCGCCGCGGAACAGGCGGGACCGGGAGGGACCGGGCGGGCTTCACATCACTTGGCGCGCTCGACGACCTCGAGCAGCCGCCAGCGCTTGGAAGCCGAGAGCGGGCGGGTTTCGGCGACGCGGACGAGGTCGCCGATGCCGGCGGTGTTCTCCTCGTCGTGCGCCTTGATCTTGCTGGTGGTGCGCAAGACCTTGCCGTAGAGGCGGTGCTTCTTGCGGTCCTCGACCTCGACGACGATGGTCTTGTCCATCTTGTCGGAGACGACGTAGCCGCGCATCACCTTGCGCGAGCCGCGCTCGGCGGCCTGGGTCTGCTCGGACATCACTTATCCTCTTCCTTCGCCTCGGCGGGGTTGGTGCGGATCGACAGCTCGCGCTCTCGGAGCACGGTGTAGATCCGGGCGATGTCCCGGCGGACGGCCTTGAGCCGGCCGTTGCTCTCCAGCTGGCCGGTGGCCGACTGGAAGCGGAGGTTGAACAGCTCGGCCTTGGCCTTCTTGAGCTCCTCGACCAGACGCTGCTCGTCATAGCCGTCGAGCACGTCCATGGAGAGGTCCTTCGAACCGATCGCCATGATCACTCACCACCTTCGCGCGAAACGATGCGCGCCTTGAGCGGAAGCTTGTGGATCGCCAGGCGCAGGGCCTCGCGAGCGACTTCCTCGGACACGCCGGCCAGCTCGAACATGACGCGGCCCGGCTTGACATTGGACACCCACCACTCGGGCGAGCCCTTGCCGGAGCCCATGCGGGTCTCGGCGGGGCGCTTGGTCAGCGGGCGGTCCGGGTAGATGTTGATCCAGACCTTGCCGCCGCGCTTGATGTGGCGGGTCATGGCGATACGCGCGGCCTCGATCTGCCGGTTGGTCACGTAGGCGTGCTCGAGCGCCTGGATGCCCCAGTCGCCGAACGACACCTCGGTGCCGCCCTTGGCGACGCCACGGCGCTTGGGATGGTGCTGCTTGCGGTACTTGACGCGACGCGGGATCAGCACGGGTCAGCCCTCCGATCCGGCCGGCGCCTCAGACGCGGCGTCGGCAGAGTTCTCAGTCTTCTTCTGGGGGGCGCCCTGGCGCTCCGGCGCGCGGCCGCGGCCGGGGCCTCCCGCGCGTCCGCGGCCGCGGCCGGCACCGCGGGGACCGCGGTTGTTCGGCTGCTGCGCCTCGACGGCGGCGAGTTCCTTGTCGGTCAGGTCGCCCTTGTAGATCCACACCTTCACGCCGATGCGGCCGAAGGTGGTCTGCGCCTCGTAGAAGCCGTAGTCGATGTTCGCGCGGAGCGTGTGCAGCGGCACCCGGCCCTCGCGGTAGAACTCCGACCGGCTCATCTCGGCGCCGCCCAGGCGGCCGGCGCACTGCACGCGGATGCCCTTGGCCCCGGCCCGCTGCGCGGACTGGATGGCCTTGCGCATCGCGCGGCGGAACGCCACGCGGCTGGCGAGCTGCTCGGCGACGCCCTGCGCGACGAGCTGGGCGTCGACCTCGGGGTTCTTGACCTCGAGGATGTTGAGCTGGATCTGCTTGCCGGTGAGCTTCTCGAGCTGACCGCGCAGGCGGTCGGCCTCGGAGCCGCGGCGCCCGATCACGATGCCCGGACGCGCCGTGTGGATGTCCACGCGGACGCGGTCGCGGGTGCGCTCGATGTTGACCTGCGAGAGGCCGGCGCGCTCGAGGCTGCTCTTGAGCAGCCGGCGGATCCGGACGTCTTCGCCGACGTAGTCGGCGTAGCGCTGGCCGGGCTTGTTGGAGTCCGCGAACCACTTCGACTTGTGGTCGGTCGTGATTCCCAGGCGGAATCCGTTCGGGTTGATCTTCTGGCCCATCAGGCGTTCTCCTTCCGTGAAGCGCCGGCTTCCTCAGAGGAGAGCACCAGGGTGATGTGGCTCGTGCGCTTGTTGATGCGGTAGGCACGGCCCTGTGCGCGCGGCCGGAACCGCTTCATCGTCGGGCCTTCGTCGACGTACGCCTCCGAGATGACCAGGTCATCCTCGTTGAACGCCTCGCCGAACCTGTCGGCCTGCACGCGGGCATTCGCGATGCCGGACGCGACGAGCTTGTAGACCGGCTCGGAGGCGGCCTGCTCTGCGAATTTCAGGACCGCGAGGGCTTCGGTTGCCTGCTGACCACGAATGAGGTCAACGACACGCCGAGCCTTCTGGGGCGTGACGCGCAGGTAGCGCACCTTCGCCTTGGCTTCCATCGTTTCCTTCTCTCTTTTGATGACCGCGGGTCGGCGCCTCAGCGGCGACGGCCCTTGCGATCGTCCTTCTCGTGGCCGCGGAACGTCCGCGTCGGTGCGAATTCGCCGAGCTTGTGCCCGACCATGGACTCGGTGATGAACACCGGGACATGCTTGCGCCCGTCGTGCACGGCGATCGTGTGGCCCAGGAAATCCGGGACGATCATCGAGCGGCGGGACCACGTCTTGATGACGTTCTTGGTGCCCTTTTCGTTCTGAGCAGCGACCTTCTTGTAGAGGTGCTCATCGACGAAGGGGCCCTTCTTCAGACTGCGAGGCATTTCTCAGGCTCCCTATCAGCGCTTCTTGCCGGTACGCCGGCGACGGACGATGAGCTTGTCGCTTTCCTTGTTGGGGCGACGCGTGCGGCCCTCGGGCTTGCCCCAGGGGCTCACCGGGTGGCGGCCGCCGGACGTCTTGCCCTCGCCGCCGCCGTGCGGGTGGTCGACGGGGTTCATGACGACACCGCGGACGGTCGGGCGCTTGCCCTTCCAGCGCATGCGGCCGGCCTTGCCCCAGTTGATGTTCGACTGCTCGGCATTGCCGACCTCGCCGATCGTCGCGCGGCAGCGCACGTCCACGTTGCGGATCTCGCCCGAGGGCATCCGCAGCTGGGCGTAGGGGCCGAACTTCGCGACGAGCTGCACGGAGGCGCCCGCCGAGCGGCCGATCTTCGCGCCGCCGCCCGGACGCAGCTCGACTGCGTGGATGACGGTGCCGACCGGGATGTTGCGCAGCGCCAGGTTGTTGCCCGGCTTGATGTCCGCGTCGATGCCGGCCTCGATCCGATCGCCCTGCTTGAGGCGGTTCGGGGCGATGATGTAGCGCTTCTCGCCGTCCACGTAGTGGAGCAGCGCGATGCGCGCGGTGCGGTTGGGGTCGTATTCGATCTCCGCGACCTTGGCGGGCACGCCGTCCTTGTCATGGCGACGGAAGTCGATGACGCGGTACTGGCGCTTGTGCCCGCCGCCCTGGTGGCGGGTGGTGACACGACCATTGCTGTTGCGGCCGCCCTTCTTGGGCAGCGGGCGCAGAAGCGACTTCTCCGGCGTAGACCGGGTCACTTCGACAAAGTCGGCAACGGACGAGCCGCGACGGCCCGGCGTTGTCGGCTTGTGCTTACGGATTCCCATGAGTCCTGATCCTTCTCTACCGAGGTGTATCGCTTAGAGCGATCCGCCGAAGATGTCGATCGATCCTTCGCTCAGGGCGACAATGGCACGCTTGGTGTCATTGCGCTTGCCCCAGCCGGAGCGGGTGCGGCGGCGCTTGCCCTGACGGTTCAGGGTATTCACCGAGGCGACCTTCACGCCGAAGATGGATTCGATTGCGTACTTGATCTCGGACTTGTTCGACCGGGGATCGACGAGGAACGTGTACTTGCCCTCGTCCATGAGCCCGTAGGTCTTCTCCGAGACGACCGGCGCGATGATGATGTCGCGCGGGTCCTTGATCGTCACGCTGCTCACTTGGCGTCCTCCTCGCTGCTCGAGCGTGCTGCGCCCGCTGCGGCCGAATCGAGGAACGAGTCCAGCGCGGCCTGGGTGAACACGATGTCATCGGCCATCAGCACGTCGTACGTGTTGAGCTGGCCCGGGGTGAGCACGTGCACCTTCGGCAGGTTGCGAACGCTGCGGTAGGTGAGCTCGTCCGCCGCATCCACGACGACGAGCTTGTTGGCGCGGTCCGAGAGCTTGCCCAGCGCGAGGCGGGCCTGCTTGGTGGACGGCGCATCGCCCTCGATGAGGCCGGACACGACGAACACCTGGTCGAGGCGGGCGCGGTCCGAGAGCGCGCCGCGCAGCGCGGCCGCCTTCATCTTCTTGGGCGTCCGCTGCGAGTAGTCGCGCGGCACGGGGCCGTGCACGATGCCGCCGCCGGCGTACTGCGGCGCGCGGATCGAGCCCTGGCGGGCGTTGCCGGTGCCCTTCTGGCGGTACGGCTTCTTGCCGCCGCCGCGGACCTCGGCGCGGGTCTTGGTCTTGTGCGTGCCCTGGCGCGCTGCTGCCAGCTGCGCCACGACGACCTGGTGGATGAGCGGCATGTTCGCCTCCACGCCGAAGACCTCGGCGGGAAGGGACGCGGTGCCGGACTTCTTGCCAGCGGCGTCGAGCACGTCGATCGTCTTGGTCTCAGTCATTGTGCTCATGCTCCCTTCGCAGCGGAGCGGACGAGGACGACGGCGCCCTTGGGGCCGGGGACGGCGCCCTTGACGAGCAGCAGGCCGTTGTCCGCATCGACTGCGTGAACGGTGAGGTTCTGCGTGGTGTGGCGCACGTTGCCCATGCGGCCCGCCATGCGCATGCCCTTGAACACGCGGCTGGGAGTCGACGCTCCGCCGATCGAGCCGGGCTTGCGGTGGTTGCGGTGCTGGCCGTGCGAGGCGCCGACGCCCTTGAAGCCGTGGCGCTTCATGACGCCCGCGGTGCCCTTGCCCTTGGTGTTGGCGGTCACGTCGACCTTCACACCGGGCTCGAAGACCTCGGTCCCGAGCTCCTGGCCGAGCGAGTAGTCCGCGGCGTCCGCGGTCCGCAGCTCGGCGAGGTGGCGGCGCGGCGCGACGCCGGCCTTCTCGAAGTGTCCGGTGAGCGGCTTGTTGACCTTGCGCGGGTCGATCTCGCCGTAGGCGATCTGGACCGCGGGGTAGCCGTCGGTGTCTGCGCTGCGCACCTGCGTGACGACGTTCTGGCCCGTCTTGATGACGGTGACCGGCACGAGGACGTTGTTCTCGTCCCACACCTGGGTCATGCCGAGCTTGGTGCCCAGCAGGCCCTTGACGCTGCGCGTGGTGGGGAGCGGCTTGGAACGGGTGTTTGCCATGGCTCCCCCTTACAGCTTGATCTCGATGTTGACGTCGTCGGCGAGGTCGAGGCGCATGAGCGAGTCAACGGCCTTCGGCGTCGGGTCGACGATGTCGATGAGCCGCTTGTGCGTGCGCATTTCGAAGTGCTCGCGGCTGTCCTTGTACTTGTGCGGCGACCGGATGACGCAGTACACGTTCTTCTCGGTCGGCAGCGGCACGGGGCCCACCACCGTAGCGCCCGCGCGGGTCACAGTGTCCACGATCTTGCGTGCTGCACTGTCGATCACCGCGTGGTCGTACGACTTGAGCCGGATGCGGATCTTCTGTCCCGCCATGGCGTCGTATCTCTTTCCGTTGATCTTCCCGGCCATCAACCGCGGTCCTGTGCGGATCGCGCGGTCTGCGCCGGCTGAGCTGACCGACCCCCGAGGTCGGGCGTGTCGTCCGTGTCTTCCGACAGAACTCCGCGCTTCTTCATTGGCTGCCCGGTACATCGAAACCGCTGTGCGCAGATTCTTTCCGGAGGCTTTCGGACCGTTCGCGGCGAGGCCGCTGTGCAGGGGTCATCGTCCGAAATGCAACCTGACCATCTTGGCACGGACTGCGCGGGCCGCGCAAATCCGCGGGCCGAAAGCACCTGCGCCCGGGCGTGTCGCACGGCGTGTCGGGGCCTGCGGTGGCACAGCTCACATCTCGAGCGACTGCCATGTGAGCTTTGCCACCGCAGGCCCGAGGGGGCGGGACCGGCGCTCCGGTCCCGCCCCCTCGGACGTGCGCGCCACGGGCGCGCGGACGGCCTACTCCTTGCCGCCGACGACCGAGGCGCCCTCGGCCTGCGCCCGCTCGAGCGCGCGCTGGCGCATCTGCTCCGAGCGCTCGGCCAGGCGCCGGGCGTTGGCGGGGTCCCGGGTGAGGTTGTCCCCCGTCTTCGGGTCGAAGACCATGACGTTGGCCGGGTCGAACCACAGCGACATGTCATCGCCCTCGCGCACGAGCGAGCCCGGCTCGAGCGCCGCGACGATCTGCGTGCGCAGCGACTCGCCGTCGAGGTCGCGGTCGAGCTCCTCGAGTGCCTCGCGGACCTCCGCATCGGCCTCGAACGGCAGGTAGACGTAGAGCTCGTGGCCCAGCCACTCGGTGACGTCGACCTTGGCGGTGAACTCGGCCCCGCGCGCCTGGTCCTCCGGCTCGACGAGCTCCCAGTCGCGGAAGTGCTCGGGCCGGATGCCAGCGATGAGCAGCTCCGGCGCACCGTCGAACGCCCGGGCACGGCCCTCCGGGAGGGAGAACGAGCCGAACGGGGAGTGCAGGGCGCCGTCGCGGTTCTGGACGGGCAGGAAGTTCATGGGCGGGGATCCGATGAAGCCCGCGACGAAGAGGTTGACGGGCTCGTCGTAGAGCTCCTTGGGGCTCGCGTACTGCTGGAGCACCCCGCGCTTGAGGACCGCGACCTTGTCGCCCAGCGTCATCGCCTCGGTCTGGTCGTGGGTGACGTAGACCGTGGTGGTCCCCAGCGTGCGCTGCATGCGCGAGATCTCCGTGCGCATCTGCCCGCGCAGCTTCGCGTCGAGGTTCGACAGCGGCTCGTCGAACAGGAACGCCTTCGCGTCGCGCACGATCGCCCGGCCCATGGCCACGCGCTGGCGCTGGCCGCCGGAGAGGTTGGCAGGCTTGCGCTGCAGGTGCTCGCCGAGCTCGAGCATCTGCGCCGCCTGGTTGACCCGGCGGTCGATCTCCTGGTCCGAGAACTGCCCCTTGGCCAGGCGCAGCGGGAACGCGATGTTCTCGTAGACCGTCAGGTGGGGGTAGAGCGCGTAGTTCTGGAACACCATGGACAGCCCGCGCTCGCGGGGGGCGACGTCGTTGACCCGCTTGCCGTCGATGCTCAGGCTGCCGTCGCTGATGTCCTCGAGGCCCACGATCATTCGCAGCAGCGTCGATTTGCCCGAACCCGAGGGGCCCACGAGGATGACGAATTCGCCGTCGGCGATCGTCAGGCTCACGTCGTTGACGGCCGGGAAGCCGTCACCGTACTTCTTGACGATGTGCTCCAGGACGATCTCAGACATGCTCGGCTCCTTCGGGGCGGCGCGGCGCTGGGCGCGCGGTGGGGCGGTGTGCGTGGGGGCGGGGTGCGGACGTCATCCCTTGACGGCTCCGGAGGTGAGGCCGCTGACGATCTGGCGCTGGAAGAGCAGCACGATGATGATGACGGGGATCGTCACGACGATCGCGGCCGCGGCGATGGCGCCGGCGGGCTCCTCGAACTGGCTGGCGCCGGTGAAGAACGACAGCGCGGCCGGCACCGGGCGGGCCGCCGAGGTGGAGGTCAGCGAGATGCCGTAGAGGAAGTCGTTCCAGGCGATGAAGAACGCGATGATCGCGGTGGTGAACACGCCGGGCGAGGCCAGCGGCACGATGACCTTCCGGAACGCCTGGAACGGCGTCGCCCCGTCCACCTGCGCGGCCTGCTCGAGCTCCCACGGGATCTGCCGGAAGAAGGCCGCGAGGGTCCAGATCGAGATGGGCAGCGTGAGCGACAGATACGGGATGATGAGGCCCAGCCACGTGTCGTAGAGGCCGATCTTCGACCACACGTTGAACAGCGGTGTGACGAGCGAGATGACGGGGAAGATCGACACGCCCAGCGCCATCGTGAGGATGAGGCTCTTGCCGGGGAAGTCCAGCCGCGCCACCGCGTAGGCGGTCAGCGTCGCGAGCACCACGGCCACCAGGGTGGAGATGAGGCAGATGCCGATCGAGTTGATGAGCGCGGGGATGAACAGGTCGTGCGCGTCCCCGGTGAAGATGAGCTGGTAGTTCTCCCACGAGATGTTCGTGGGCCAGAAGTGCCGGTTGGCGATGTCGCTGGCGGACTTCATCGACAGCGACACGATCCACACGATGGGGAAGAGCGCGTACACCGCGATGAGGAGGCCGACGATCACCCAGAGGATCGTCTTCTTCGGATTCGCTTTCATATCAGTCTCCCCGCACCTGGCCGAGATCGACCTTGAAGCCCTTGATGAAGATGAAGCAGATGATCGCCACGCACAGGAAGAGCATGACCGACAGCGCGGAGCCCATGCCCACCTGCAGCTGCGAGATCGACTGGTCGTAGGCGAGGAACGACACCGTCGCCGTGTCCTGCGCACCGGAGGTCATGACGAAGACCGAGTCGAAGACGCGGAACGCGTCGAGCGTGCGGAACAGCAGCGCCACGAGGATCGCGGCCTTCATGTTGGGCAGGATGACCTTCGTCATCCGCTGCCACCAGCTGGCGCCGTCGACCGTGGCCGCCTCGAGCATGTCGCCCGGGATCTGGGCGAGGCCGGAGAGCAGCAGCAGCGAGATGAACGGCGTGGTCTTCCAGATCTCCGCGAGGCAGATGACGACGATCGAGGAGCCGAAGTGGCCGAACCAGTCGAAGTCGCTGTTGCCCGTCCACGTGCCCACGAAGCCGGTGGGCAGGTCGAACGCGTACTTCCAGGCGAAGGCGGAGACCACGGTGATGATGCCGTAGGGGATGAGGATGACGGTGCGCACCCAGGGCCGCACCGAGCGGATCGCGTTGATCATCACGAGCGCGAGCGCGAAGCCCAGCACGAGCTCGACCGCGACCGTGATGACGGTGATGAGCACCGTGACGCCCAGGGTCTGCCACCACTGCGGGTCGCTGAGGATGACGATGTAGTTGTGGCCCCAGTTGAACGACCGGTTGTCCGGATCCGTCATCCGGTAGTTGAACAGGGAGAAGTAGATGGCCTGCACGATGGGATAGGCCGTGACCGCCAGGAGGATGATGACCGCCGGGGCGGAGAGCATCCAGCCGAGCTTGGCCTCGGACTTCGCGCGATCGGTCGCACTCACAGCAGCCGCTCCCCTCTCAGCACCTCATAGATGTAGTTCGCCGCGTCCGCCGGCGTCGAGTCGGGGCTGACGTCCTGCGGCGGATGCCAGGTCTTCTGCACGCCGCCGGTGACCTCGTTGTAGTACGGCGTCGTGGGGCGGGCCTTGGCCATCGCCAGCGACTGCTTGATCGTCGCGGCCGCGGGCAGCTCCTCGCGGATCCGGGAGTCGTCGAACGCGGCCAGCAGCGAGGGCGCGTTGCCGTCGGTGAGGAAGTACTCGATCTGGTTGTCCTTCGACCGGATGCACTTGACCGCCTCGAAGGACTCGGCCTGGTGCTCGCCGAACGCCCCGACGCCCAGCTCGATCCCGCCGAACGGCGGCGCGGAGGCGCGGTCGGCGTCGACGCGGGGGTAGAGCGCCCAGCCCACGTCGTCGAGCACGGACTTGTCGAGCGTGCCCTCCTCCGCGCCCTTCTTCATCGCCGCGTAGACGAACGGCCAGTTGACCATGAACCCGCCGTCGTCGCCCTGGAAGCCGAGCATCGTGTTGTTCTCGTCGAGGTTGGAGAACGTGGGGCCGGCCAGGCCCTCCTTGCCGATGGTGCCCACGACCTCCGCGGCCTTCTTGCCCGCCTCGGAGTCGAGGCCGAGCTTGACGTCCTCGGGGCGCTCGACGTCCGGGTTCTCCACGATGTGGCCGCCGCCGGACTCCACGAGCGCGTTGACCCAGACCGTCAGCGATTCGGCGCGGATGCCCTGGGCGCCCAGCAGCCTGTCCGACTTCTGCGCGGCCGCGATCACCTGGTCCCACGTCACGGGGTTCGACATGTCGAGGCCCGCCTCCTTGGCCACCGACTTGCGGTACCACAGCAGCTGCGTGTTGGCCCAGAACGGGGCCGCCACCAGCTGGTCCTGGCGCGTCGAGGAGTCGACGGAGGCCTCGTTGACGCCCTCGGTGAACTCCTGCTCGTACCGCGCGGGCACCGGGGCGAGGTAGTCGGCCTGCGCCATCTCCGCGACGAAGACGGGGTCGAGGCTCATGATGTCGATGGAGGAGTCGTGCGAGGCGAGGCGGCGGATGAGCTGCTCGCGCTGGCCCGGGGCGTCGCTGGGCAGCAGGCTCGTCTTGATCCGATACTTCCCGCCCGAGGCGTCCGTGCACTTCTGCGCGATCGTCTCCTGGCCCCCGTCATCGGGGTTGATGTACCACGTGAGCGTGGGGGGTGCCGGTGTCGGAGCCGCAGCCGGCCAGCGACAGCGCGGCGACGGCGGTCACCGCCGCCGTCAGCCGGGTCGCCAGGCGGCGCAGCCGCCGTCGACCGCGCGAGGTTGTGAGCGTCATTGCCGTCGTACCACCAGTTCCGCCGTTCGAATCGTGGTGACAGACTACCCCTGTTCCCACGCTCTTCTGCGCAACCGCCAAGAATTCTCAGAGGTTGGGCGTTCGGGCTGGTGGCGCCGCGGATTCGGCCGCTGGCTCGGGCGGGCGGTGCGCTCAGTCCGCGGCCGCCCACACGGCCGCGTCGGCCGGCAGCAGCGTGCCCCGCAGCGCCTCGGGCGAGGATGCCGCGAGCACCGCGCGCGGTGCGATCTCCCGGGCGCGCGCGGAGAGGTTCGCCAGCACCTCGGTGGTCCCCTCCGGCGAGTCGAGGACGTAGTGGATGAGCCCGCCTGCCGGATCGTGCTCGGCGCCCGGGCGCAGCCGCGCCCGCCCCATCCCGCGGGCCCGCCGCACGTGCAGCAGGGTCCGGTAGAGGTGCAGCGCCGAGCCGGGCCGGGCCTCCTGCCGGTCCACGGCCAGCGCCGCGAACTCCGCGGGCTGCGGCAGCCACGGCGCGGCGTCGCCCGGCCGCCCGGGTCCGAACCCCAGGCCGGGGGCCTGGGAGTCCCACGGCAGCGGGATGCGGGCGCCGTCCCGGCCGAGGTCCGCGCCGGCCGTCCGGAAGTACGCGGGGTCCTGGCGCAGCTCGTCGGCGAGCACGGTGTGCTCCGTGAGGGCCAGCTCGTCGCCCTGGTAGAGGTAGGCGGAGCCCGGCAGGGCGAGCTCGATCATCGCAGCGACGATCGCGCGGCGGCGCCCGAGGCCGTGGTCCGGCTGCGGGTCCCCCGCGCCGATCCCCCGCTGCTGCGCCGGGGCCTGGGCCAGGCCGAAGCGCGCCGAGTGGCGCACCGTGTCGTGGTTCGACAGCACCCAGGTCGCGGGCGCGCCGACGCTGCGCGCCGCCTCGAGCGTGGCCCGCACCGAGGCGTCGATCGCCGCCGCGTCGTAGCCGGCCACGAGGAAGCCGAAGTTGAAGGCCTGGTGCATCTCCCCCGGCCGGACGTACCGGAACAGGCGCTCGACCGGCTCGACCCACGCCTCGGCGACGAGCATCCGCTGCCCCGGGTACTGGGCGAGCACCGCGTTCCACTCCCGGTAGATCGCGTGGACGCCCTCCTGGTCGAAATACGGGGCCGCGGCCATCGGATCGTGGCCGGCCGGCTCGTCGTCTGCCCCGGAGACCATGTGGACGGTCCCGGCGTGGTCGGGCAGCCCCTCGGCCTTGACGAGGCCGTGGGCCACATCGACGCGGAACCCGTCCGCGCCGCGGTCGAGCCAGTAGCGCAGGACAGCAGCGAATTCGGCGTGGACCTCCGGGCTGTCCCAGTTGAGGTCCGGCTGGGAGGAGTCGAAGAGGTGGAGGTACCACTGCCCCGGCCGCCCGGCGGCATCCGCGGTCCGCGTCCACGCCCCGCCGCCGAACACGGAGGACCAGTTGTTGGGCGGCAGCTCGCCGTGCGCGCCCCGGCCGTCCGCGAAGTGATAGCGCGCCCGCTCCGGCGAACCGGGCTGCGCGGCCAGCGCCGCGCGGAACCAGGCGTGCTCATCCGAGGTGTGGTTGGGCACGAGGTCGACGATGACGCGCAGGCCGAGCGCGTGGGCCCGGGAGATGAGCGCCTCGGCATCGGCAAGCGTGCCGAACATCGGATCGACGCTGCGGTAGTCGGCGACGTCGTAGCCCGCGTCGCGCTGGGGCGAGCGGTAGAACGGCGAGAGCCACACGGCGTCCACGCCCAGGCCGGCCAGGTAGTCCAACCGCGCGGTGATCCCCGGCAGGTCGCCCATCCCGTCGCCGTCGGAGTCGGCGAACGAGCGGGGGTAGATCTGGTAGATGACGGCGTCGGCCCACCAGGGGGCCTGCGACTCGCTCAACGGCGGGGATCCCTTCAACGTGCGGACGGGTGCCGCGCGCGGGACGGGCCCCGCCGCGCGCGCCCCAGGCTATCAGCGGCCCCGCCGGGCTGGCGCGCCTGCCCGGGTGCCCCTCGGCGGCTGCGGGCCGCGAAGGCGCGGCGCGCCTGCCCTGGACATGCGAACGGGCCCCGGCAGGACGAATCCTGCCGGGGCCCGCAGCACCGCAGGCGCGCGGATCAGCCGAAGATCATCACTCGATGATCTTGGTGACGCGGCCGGCGCCGACCGTGCGGCCGCCCTCGCGGATGGCGAAGCGCAGGCCGTCCTCCATGGCGATCGGCTGGATCAGCTCGACCGACATGTCGGTGTTGTCGCCGGGCATGACCATCTCGGTGCCCTCGGGCAGCGTGATGACGCCGGTGACGTCGGTCGTCCGGAAGTAGAACTGCGGACGGTAGTTCGAGTAGAACGGGTTGTGACGGCCGCCCTCGTCCTTGGACAGGATGTAGACCTGGCCCTCGAACTTGGTGTGCGGGGTGATCGAACCCGGCTTCACGATGACCTGGCCGCGCTCCACGTCGTCGCGCTTGGTGCCGCGCAGCAGGAGGCCCACGTTCTCACCGGCGCGCGCGTCGGGGAGGGTCTTGCGGAACATCTCGATGGCCGTGACGGTGGTCTTCGAGGAGTGCGGCTTGATGCCGACGATCTCGATTTCCTCGTTCGGCAGCAGCACGCCGCGCTCCACGCGACCGGTCACGACGGTGCCGCGGCCGGTGATGGTGAAGACGTCCTCGACGGGCATGAGGAACGGCTTGTCGATGTCGCGCTCGGGCTCCGGGACGTACTCGTCCACGGCGTCCATGAGGTCCTCGACGGACTTGACCCACTCGGGGTCGCCCTCGAGGGCCTTGAGCGCCGAGACCTTGACGACGGGCGCGTTGTCGCCGTCGAACTCCTGGTCGCTTAGCAGCTCGCGGACCTCCATCTCGACGAGATCGAGGAGCTCCTCGTCCTCCACCATGTCGGCCTTGTTCAGGGCGACGACGATGTAGGGCACGCCCACCTGGCGGGCGAGCAGCACGTGCTCGCGCGTCTGCGGCATGGGGCCGTCGGTGGCGGCGACCACGAGGATCGCGCCGTCCATCTGGGCCGCGCCGGTGATCATGTTCTTGATGTAGTCGGCGTGACCGGGAGCGTCGACGTGCGCGTAGTGGCGCTTCTCGGTCTGGTACTCAACGTGGGACACGTTGATGGTGATGCCGCGCTGCTTTTCTTCGGGCGCGTTGTCGACCTGATCGAAGGCCTTGGCCTCGTTCAGATCCGGGTACTTGTCAGCCAGAACCTTGGTGATTGCCGCGGTCAGAGTCGTCTTACCGTGGTCAACGTGACCAATGGTACCGATGTTGACGTGCGGCTTAGTCCTGTCGAAACTAGCCTTTGCCACTGGGTTCCTCCTCGTGGTTGGTGCGGCTCATGTGGTCCATGCGCCGCGCCTTTCCTTATTGATGCTGCCGCGGGGCGTGTGCCCCGCGGCAAACGGGGAGATTACTCTCCGCCGCGGGTCTTCTGGATGATCTCGTCGGCGACTGCCTTCGGGACCTCCGAGTAGCTCTGGAACTGCATCGAGTACACGGCGCGGCCCTGCGTCTTGGAACGCAGGTCGCCGATGTAGCCGAACATCTCCGAGAGCGGAACAAGGGCGCGGATGACCTTCACACCGGAAGCGTCCTCCATCGACTGCATCTGCCCGCGCCGCGAGTTGAGGTCGCCGATCACGTCGCCCATGTACTCCTCGGGCGTGCGGACCTCCACCTCCATGAGCGGCTCGAGCAGCACCGGGTTCGCCTTGCGCGCGGCCTCCTTGAAGACCATCGAGCCGGCGATCTTGAACGCCATCTCCGAGGAGTCGACGTCGTGGTACGCGCCGTCGACCAGGGTGGCCTTGACGCCCACCATCGGGTAGCCCGCGAGGACGCCCACCTGCATCGCATCCTGGATGCCGGCGTCCACGCTCGGGATGTACTCGCGCGGGACGCGGCCGCCGGTGATCGCGTTGTCGAACTCGTAGATGGTGTCGCCTTCGACCTCGAGGGGCTCGATGGTGACCTGCACCTTCGCGAACTGGCCGGATCCGCCGGTCTGCTTCTTGTGGGTGTAGTCCTGCTTCTCCACCTTGCGGCGGATGGTCTCACGGTAGGCCACCTGCGGCTTGCCGACGTTGGCCTCGACCTTGAACTCGCGGCGCATGCGGTCCACGAGGATGTCGAGGTGCAGCTCGCCCATGCCGCGGATGACCGTCTGACCGGTCTCCTCGTCGAGCTCGACCTGGTAGGTCGGGTCCTCCTTGACGAACTTCTGGATGGCCGCCGACAGCTTCTCCTGGTCGCCCTTCGTCTTGGGCTCGATGGCCACGGAGATGACGGGCTCGGGGAACGTCATCGACTCGAGGGCGATCGGGTTGGCCGGGTCGCACAGCGTGTCGCCGGTCGTCGTGTCCTTGAGGCCGATGAACGCGTAGATGTGGCCCGCGAAGGCCTCATCCACCGGGTTCTCCTTGTTGGAGTGCATCTGGAAGAGCTTGCCGACGCGCTCCTTCTTGCCGCTCGTGGCGTTGAGCACCTGGTCGCCGGTCTTGACGTGGCCCGAGTACACGCGCACATAGGTGAGCGTGCCGAAGAACGGGTGGGTCGCGACCTTGAACGCGAGCGCGGAGAACGGCTCCGTAGTCGAGGGCTCGCGCGTGAGCTCGATCTCCTCGTCCTTGGTGTCGTGGCCGATCATGGGCGGCACGTCCAGCGGCGACGGCAGGTAGTCGATGACCGCGTTGAGCATGGGCTGGACGCCCTTGTTCTTGTACGCGGAGCCCGCGAAGACGGGGTAGGCCTGCGAGGTCACGGTGAGCTCGCGGATGCCCTTCTTCAGCTGCTCGACGGTGAGGTCGCTCTCCTCGAGGTAGGCCTCCATGAGCTCCTCGGAGCTCTCGGCGACGTCCTCGACGAGCTTGCTGCGGTACTCCTCGACCTTGTCGGCCAGCTCGTCCGGGATCGGCACCTCGACCTGGTACTGGCCGCGGGCCTCGTCGCCGGCCTTCGCGTTGAACTCGGGGACGTCCACGGGGAACGTGTCCGGCCACTCGTAGGCCTTCATCTCAACGAGGTCGACGACGCCGCGGAACTCGCTTTCGGAGCCGATCGGCACCTGCATGACGAGCGGCTTCGCGCCCAGGCGGTCGATGATCGTCTGCACGGTGAAGAAGAAGTCGGCGCCCAGCTTGTCCATCTTGTTGACGAAGCAGATGCGGGGCACGTCGTACTTGTCGGCCTGGCGCCAGACGGTCTCCGACTGGGGCTCGACGCCCTCCTTGCCGTCGAACACCGCGACGGCGCCGTCGAGGACGCGCAGCGAGCGCTCGACCTCGACCGTGAAGTCGACGTGGCCCGGGGTGTCGATGATGTTGATCTGGTTATCGCCCCAGTAGCAGGTCGTCGCGGCGGACGTGATGGTGATGCCGCGCTCCTGCTCCTGCTCCATCCAGTCCATCGTCGAGGCGCCGTCGTGCGTCTCGCCGATCTTGTAGTTCACACCGGTGTAGAACAGGATGCGCTCGGTGGTGGTTGTCTTGCCGGCATCGATGTGGGCCATGATGCCGATGTTGCGAACCTTGTTGAGGTCGCTGAGCACTGCGAGTGCCACGGTGTCTCTCTCTCGTGTGAAGTGATGCCCGCGGTCCGGCCGCGGCGGGCTGCCGCGGCCGGACCGTGGATATTACCAGCGGTAGTGAGCGAATGCCTTGTTGGATTCGGCCATCTTGTGGGTGTCCTCGCGGCGCTTGACCGCGGCACCCAGGCCGTTCGAGGCGTCGAGGATCTCGTTCTGGAGGCGCTCGGTCATCGTCTTCTCACGGCGCTGGCGCGAGTAGCCGACCAGCCAGCGCAGGGCCAGCGTCGTCGCGCGGCCCGGGCGCACCTCGATCGGCACCTGGTAGGTGGCGCCGCCGACGCGGCGGGAGCGGACCTCCAGCGACGGGCGGATGTTGTCGAGCGCCTTCTTGAGCAGCTGGACCGGGTCCGAGTTGCCCTTCTCGCGCACGCCCTCGAGCGCGCCGTAGACGATGCGCTCGGCGGTGGAGCGCTTCCCGTCGAGCAGGATCTTGTTGATCAGCTGCGTGACGACGGGCGAGTTGTACACCGGGTCGATGACGACCGGGCGCTTCGGTGCGGGTCCCTTGCGCGGCATTACTTCTTCTCCCTCTTGGCTCCGTAGCGGCTGCGGGCCTGCTGGCGGCCCTTCACGCCCTGCGTGTCGAGCGAGCCGCGGACGATCTTGTAGCGCACGCCCGGCAGGTCCTTCACGCGGCCGCCGCGCACGAGCACGATCGAGTGCTCCTGCAGGTTGTGGCCCTCGCCCGGAATGTAGGCCGTGACCTCGATCTGCGAGGACAGCTTGACGCGGGCGACCTTGCGCAGCGCCGAGTTCGGCTTCTTGGGAGTGGTGGTGTAGACGCGGGTGCAGACGCCGCGGCGCTGCGGGCTGCCGTTGAGGGCAGGCGTCGCATTCTTCGCGGCCTTCGAATGCCGTCCCTTGCGGACGAGCTGCTGGATAGTGGGCACTTAAGAGTTCTCCATTGCTTCTCGATGTTCCTAAGCTTCCCGCCGTCGGCCGGGGCCGAGCGGCGGGGAGCATGTCCCCTCCGACTGGGTGAAGCTGCCTTCCCAATCGCAGCATTCGCACGGGCTCCCCGCACCCGAGGTCGGGTGTGTCGGAAGGAGCGAACTCCTGCCGACGCGGAGCTCCGCGCGGTCGGCGTGCGCACGGGGCGATTCGCCCATCGGGCTTCGCGGCACCGGGCCGATCGCTCGATTGCGCGCACGCGGACATGGCTGATGTCAATCAGTCATCGTCCAGCGTAGACGGGGATCGGCGCGCGGTCAAAATGCTCGGGGCACGGTGCGCGCCGCGCCGGGCTCGTCCGCGCCCGGTCCGCATCGGGTGCGCATCCGGTCCGCGGTCGGCCGCGGGGGCGCAGCCTCTGGGTGCTCGAACGTCGGAGTGGCGGCCCCTATTCCCGGCCCGTCGGCGCCTGCCCGTGCCTGCTGTGCCCGTCCGGAGGCGCGGGCGGGCCCGGGCGCTCCGCGTGATCGGAGGGCCCGGGCCCCTGGGGTTCCCGCCGGCGCCGACCGGCGGGACGGCTCCCGCGTGCGGTCAGGCCACCGCGGTGCCGAGGTTCGCTGCGTCCGCGAGGTTCGCACCCGCCTGCGCCGTGGCGGTCTGAGCCGCCGAGGCGCCGGTCTGGTCGGCGCTCGCGGCGCCGTCCTGCGTACCGGAGGAGTCCTGGCCGTCAGAACCGCCCTGCGCACCCGTGCCGCTCTGGCTGCTGGACGAGTCGTCCCCGCTCGAGGAATCCTGGCCGCCGGGAGCGCCGGGCACCTGCTGGCCGCCGGCGGCACCGGAGCCCGCCCCGGAGTCGGCGCCGGTGCCGGAGTCGGCGCCGCCCTGGGCATCCGTCCCCGAGCCGTCCTGGGAACCGGAGCCGTCCTGGGAGCCGCCGGGCATCCCGCCCTGGCCGCCGCCCGGCATTCCACCGCCGCGGCCGCCGGGGCCCTGCCGACTGAAGCCGGAGTCCGCGCCGCTCGCGTGGCCGGCCGCCGCGCCGATCGCACCGCCCGCCGCCCCGCCCACGACGAAGAGCGCGGCTCCGGCCGCAATGGCCGGGAGCATGGGGACGGTGCGCTTGCGCTTGGGCCGACCCTGGGCCGGCAGCCCGGCCGCACCGTAGGGGCCGGGCTGGCCGTATGGGCCGGGCTCCCCGGGGGCACCGGCCGCGCCGTACCCACCGGTCGCGCCGAACCCGCCGTCCTCACCGGCACCGCCCTGGGCGTAGGCGCCCTGCGGGGCGCTCCCGCTTGCAGTGCCGGGGCCCGCCGCGGCGCCGTAGCCGGCGATGCCGTCCGCGCCTGCCCCGGCCGTGTGGGCTTCGGGGCCGCCGGACGTGCCGCGGCCGCGCTGCTCACCGTAGGCAGCACCCGAGGCGCCGTGCGCGAGGCGGCCGGCTCCCCCGTCCCCGCCGAACTCTCCCGCGTCTGCAGGCGCGGAACCGCTGGGGGCGCCGGAGGCCGCCGAGGCGAACCCGCCCGCGCCTTCCCCGTGACCCGTGCCTTCCCCATTGCCCGTGCGTGGCCCGTAGCCCGCGCCTTCCCAGTCGCGAGCGGTGCCCGCGGCCGGCTGCGCGCGGGTGGGCGCCTCGTCCGCGGTGGGCTGCACCCGCGTGGGCTCTTCGCGGTGGCCGTCGAAGTAGGGCTGTGCGTCGTCGTATCGGTTGTTCGAGTCGCTCACTGTCGTCTCCTCGTGTGCGTCGGTTCCTCGTGTGGGACCCACTCTGGACGCGCAACCTAGAGCACCGGGCAGGCGGAGCTATGCCGCGGCTGTGAAGCGGAGCGCGAAGACGGTGCCGCGGTCCTCCCCCGCGTCGCGCGAGACCACGGAGATGTCGCCGCCCATGGCGCCCATGAGCGCCTTGGCGATCGCCAGGCCGAGGCCGCTCGAACCGCCCGCTGCCTGCGCGCTGCTCGAGCGGGCGCGGTCGGCGCCCGCGCGCACGAACCGGTCGAAGACCCGGTCGACGATCTCCGGGGCGATCCCCGGCCCGTCATCGGCGATCCGCACCACGGCCCACGGGCCCTCGTAGGCCGCGCTGGCCGTCACGGTGGTGCCGGGAGGGGTGTGCACGCGGGCATTGGCGACCACGTTGGCGATGACCTGCACCGCCCGGGCCGGCACCGCCATCCCCATGACCGGCTCGGCCGGCAGGTCGAGGGCGAACTGGTGCTCGCGGGCCGTGACGTGCGCATCGTCGACGATCTCGAGGAGCAGGGCGGAGAGGTCCACGGGCTCTGGCTCGACGGGCTCGCGCCCCGCGTCGAGGCGGGCCAGCAGCAGCAGGTCGTCGACGAGGCCGGTCATCCGCACGGCCCCCGCGTCGATGCGCTCGAGGGCCTGCGCCACCTGGGGCGGGGAGTCCGGGCGCAGCGGCTTCGTGAGGTCCGCGTAGCCGCGGATCGTCGCGAGCGGCGTGCGCAGCTCGTGCGAGGCATCGGCGACGAACCGGCGGACCTGGAGCTCGCTGTCGTAGCGCGCCTGGAGGGCCGCGTCGACGTGGTCGAGCATGTGGTTGACCGCCGAGCCCACGTCGCCCACCTCGGTGCCGGGCTGCGAGAGGTCATCCGGCACGCGGGTGCGCAGCGCGGACTCGCCCTGCTCGAGTTCGAGGCGCGAGACCTCGGCGGCGGTCTGCGCCACCCGGCGCAGGGGCAGCAGGGCCCGGGAGATGAGCAGCCCGGCGAGCACCGCCGCGGCGGCCACGCCGATGACGACGACGAGCGCGGTGCGCCACAGCGTGGCGCCCATGGCCGCGTTGACGCCCGTCTGGGGGATCCCGTAGACGACGCGCATGCCGGAGGCCTCGACCGCCACCACGCGGTAGTCGCCCAGGCCCGCCAGGCGCACCGTGCGCGGCTCGCCGTCCGGGGAGACGCCGATGAGCCCCCGCAGGGTCTGCGCGTCGAGGGACTCGGAGGCGCCGCGGCCGGCGCGGGCGATCTGGCCCTGCACCGTGCTGCCGTCCGTCACCGCGGCGATCGTGCCGTCGCCCTGGCCGGGCAGCGACAGGAAGCGCAGGGGGTCCTGGAACGGGTGGCGGCCGGCGTCGCCGCCGCGGGGCGAGGCCTGGGCGCGCGCGGACAGCTGCTCGAGCTGGCCGTCGAGGTCGTCCATGAGCGAGCCGCGCACGGCGAGCACCGCCGCGGCGCCGATGCCCACGCCGATGACGGCGAGGATGGCGACGGTGGTGATGATGAGCCGGGCGCGCAGCGTCACGCGTCGGCGCGGCCGCGCGGGCGCCTGCGCGGCCACCCCCGGCTCAGTCATCCGCGGCGCGGAGCATGTAGCCGGCGCCCCGCTTGGTGGTGAGCAGCGCCGGGCGGTCGGGGAACGGCGCGTCGATCTTCTTGCGCAGATAGGAGATGTAGAGCTCGACGATGTTGCCGTTGCCCCCGAAGTCGTAGTCCCACACGCGGTCGAGGATCTGGGACTTCGACAGCACCACGCGCGGATTGCGCATGAAGAGCAGCAGCACCTCGTACTCGCGGGCCGTGAGCTCGATCGGCGTGCCGCCGCGGGCCACGTCGTGGCTGTCCTCGTCCAGGGTGAGGTCGCCCACCGTGAGCACCGAGGTCTTCTCTGGCACCGGCGCCGAGCCGCGGCGCAGGCGCGCCGCCACCCGGGCGATGACCTCGTCGAGGTTGAACGGCTTCGTCACGTAGTCGTCCCCGCCCAGCCGCAGGCCGGTGAGGCGGTCGTCGACGCCGTCGCGCGCGGAGAGGAACACGACGGGGGTGTCGATGCCCTCGGCGCGCAGCTTCTCGAGCACCGCGAAGCCGTCGAGGTCGGGCAGCATGACGTCGAGGATGATCGCATCGAACGCCTCCGCGCGCGCCTCGCGCACGGCCTCGCGGCCCGTGCCCACCGCGGTGGGCTGCCATCCCTGCACCGTGCAGGCCATCGCGAGCAGCTCGGCGAGGTTGGCCTCGTCGTCGACGACGAGGATCCGCATGGGGGTGCCGTCCGGGTGCTCGAGGTTGGCGCTCATGGGCTCATTATCCACGGTCGCCGCGGCCGCCGCCCGCCCGCCGCTCACGACTGCGCTCCCGCGCTCAGGTCGTAGACGACGGTGCCGTCGACGGTGGTGGAGGAGAAGTTCGCCGCCACCCAGTCGGCGATCTGGCCCGCGGCCGAATCGTCGGACGCCATGGACTGCCCCGCGATGTAGTAGTGGATCTCGCCCTCCGCCACGTACTGCTGGAACTGCGCGAGCGTGGGCGCTGGATCGGTGCCGTTGAACCCGCCGATCGCCATGACCGGCGAGCGCGCAGCCAGTTGGTAGCCGGCCGCGCTGTTCGCACCGGTCGTCGCCGCGATCCACGTGTAGTCGCCGCTGTTCGCCGACAGGTGGGCCGTGAGCTCCGCGCTGGGCTCGGAGCCGCTCAGCAGCCCGCCCACGCCGCCGGGTCCGCCCTGGGAGCGGCCGCCCTGGGATGCCTGGCCCCCCTTCGCGGTCTGACCGCCCTGGGAGTTTTGGCCGCCCTGGGAGTTCTGGCCGCCCTGCGAGGTCTGGCCGGGTGGTGTGCCCGTCCGGCCGCCGCCGCCCTGTCCGCCCCCGCCGCCGGGGCCGCCGCCCATGCCGCCCGTGCCCGCCACGGAGACGAGCGAGCCGGTCGCGGCCGAGCCGATCGTATTGGCGGTCAGCACCGCGGGCGCGGCCAGCCCCGTCAGGAGCGCTGCGGCGAGCGCTCCGGCTGCCAGCGTGCGCCGCAGCCGCGGGCCGGCCAGGCTCGCGACGATGAGCGCGAGCGCCCCGGCGACGCCCACGATGAGGACGCCCCAGCGCAGCCACTCCGGCACACCCGAGACATCCGCCAGGAGCCAGAACTGCCAGCCGCCGGTGATCGCGAGGACCGCGGCGAGCGCGGGCAGCGTCCACACGCGGCGGCGGGCCAGGAGGGCGGGCGCGCCGATGGCGATGACCGCGGCGATCGCGGGCACGAGCGCCACCGTGTAGTAGCAGTGCACGATGCCGCTCATGTAGCTCAGCGTCAGCCACGTCACGACCAGCCAACCGCCCCACGCTAAGAGCGCAGCGCGCAGCTGGGGATCGCCCGCGGCGCGCGGCAGCCGCGGGGCAGCGGCCCGCTCCGGTCGCGCCTCGGCTGCCCGCCCACGGCCGGTGACGTGCTCGGCGGGCGGGGTGTGGGCCGGGGCCGGGGAACGGCCCGGCAGCGCCGGGCGGGTCCGCCGCGCGGCGCGGTCCTGCAGGCCGGCGACCGCGAGGAGGACGAGGAGTGCGAGGGCCGCGGGCAGCAGCCAGGCGATCTGCGTGGCGTACTCACCGGTGAGGAGCCGGGCGATGCCCGTCGTGCCCCAGCCGCCGCCCATGCCCCCGCCCACGGAGCCCTCCTCGTCGCCCGTGAGCCGCCCCAGGCCGTTGTAGCCGAAGGTGAGCTCGAGGAAGGAGTTCGTCTGCGAACCGCCGACGTAGGGGCGCAGGGAGGCCGGCAGCAGCTCGACGAGCGCGATCCACCAGCCGGCGGAGACGATGAGGCCTGCGAGCGGCCAGCCCAGGCTCGCGATACGGCGGCGCAGCGGCAGGCGCGCCGCGACGAGCCATGCGGCGACGAGCCCCGGCGCGATGAGCAGCACCTGGAGCTGCTTGGTGAGGAACCCCAGGCCCAGCGCCACGCCGGCGAGCACGAGCCAGAGGGCCGGTGTGCCCAGCGCCCGGCGCACGAGAGGTGCGCGCCGCGAACCGGCCGCGCGCAGCTCGGGGTTCGCGGGCTCGGCACGTGCGGACTCGGCGCGTGCGGAGTCGGTGCGAGCCGACTCGGCACGGCCGGCGTCGGCGCGTGCGAGCTGGGCGCGGACCGCCTGCTGGGTGGCGAGCACGGCCGCGGCCATGAGCGCCACGAGCAGGGCATCCGGGTTGTTGAAGCGGAACATGAGCGCCGCGACGGGGCTGAGGGCGAAGATGAGCCCCGCGCCCAGCGCTGCCCAGCGCGCGGGCGCGGTGCCGGCCCTGGCCTCGAGCGCCACCCGCACCGAGCGGGCGAGCATGAGCACGGTCAGCCCGGCGAGGATGACCTGCGGCGCGAGGATCTGCACACTGCCCAGCCCGAACAGCCGGACGCTGAGCTCCATGAGCCACAGCGCGGCCGGTGGCTTGTCGACGGTGATGGCGTTCGCGGCGTCCGACGAGCCGAAGAGGAACGCCTCCCAGCTCTGGCTGCCGGCCTGGACCGCAGCGGAGTAGAACGCGTTGGCCCACCCGTTCGCCGCCAGGTTGAGGAGGTACGCGCCGACCGTGCCGAGGGCCAGCACTGCGAGCGCAATGCCGTACCAGCGGGTGGCGAGGAAGCCCGCGGCGCGGGAGCGGTACGGGACAAGCCTGCCACCCGGGGTGCGGGCGGGGGCCGCGTGATCGTTCTTCATCTGCAGCATCTCAGGCCTCCCGGTCCTGTGCGCCCGGTCCCGTCGCCGTGCGCCCATCCGCGCCCGAGGCGCCGGCCTGGCGGGCGCGGACCTGTGCCTCGGCCTCGCGGCTGGGATCGGCGAGCGCGGCGCGCACGCGGGCCAGGACGCTGCCGCGCCGCCGGCCCGGGCGGACGGCATCGGCGAAGACCCACAGCCGCTGCAGCGCGAAGCGGACGACCGTGGCCAGCACGTTTGCGCCGGTGACGGCGACGAGTACCCAGATCGTAGGCTGCCCCGCGGTCAGTGCGATGGCCGCGGAGGTCAGCGCCCAGCACAGGGCGAACACCGCGAGCCCCTTGATGTGGTGGCCCAGGGTGTTGCGCGGGTTCTGCGCCCCGAACGAGTAGCGGCGGTTGAGCGCGGTGTTGAGGATCGCCGAGCCCAGCAGCGCCGTGAGATTCGCGGCCCCCAGCGGCATGAGGTGGCCGAGGACCAGGAAGCCCAGCGAGTAGACGACCGTGCAGAGGATGCCGACGTCGACGAAGTGGAGGAGCTGGGTGCCCGTGTTCGGCACGGCGGGCGGGCGCCCCACGAGGGCCGCGATCCGCTCGAGCGGGACCGTGTTGCGGCGCAGCTCGCGGCGCATCCGCCACATCCCGTGCAGGTCGTCGAGGGCCGTGCGGACCACGTCGACGGAGGAATCCGGGTCATCGGTCCAGTCGGCGGCGAATTCGTGGATGCGCAGGCCCGACCACTGCGCGAGCGTGAGGACCTCCGTGTCGAAGAACCAGCCCGTGTCCTCCACATGGGGCAGGACGGCATCCGCGGCGCGCCGCGACATCGCCTTGAACCCGCACTGCGCGTCCGAGTAGTTGACGTCGAGGAACCCGCGCAGCAGGCGGTTGTAGCAGCGCGAGATGATCTCCCGCTTGGCCCCGCGCTCCACCCGGGCGTCGCGGCGCAGGCGCGAGGCGATGGCCACGTCGCTGTGCCCGCTCGCGAGGACCGCGATCATGGGATCGAGCAGGCGGACATCCGTGGCGAGGTCGACGTCCGTGTACGCGACGACGTCCGCGCTCGAATCGGACCACACCTGCTTGAGCGCCCGGCCGCGCCCCTTGAGCCCCAGGCGCACCCAGCGCACCCGCTCGCGGCTGGTGGCGAGGTGGGAGGCCAGGACGGGGGTGTCGTCCGTGCTCGCGTTGTCCGCGATGACGATGGTCACCGCGTGGGGTGAGTGCGCGGTCGCGGCGAGGAGCCGGTCGACACTGGCGACGAGCTGGGCCTCCTCGTTGAAGACCGGCACCACGAGGTCGACGGTGGTCGCGGTCCGGGGCGCGCCCGGGGCCGGATCCTGTGCCGGACCGGGCCGCCGTGCCGGTGCGCCCGCCCATCGTGGGCCGGAGGTGTCGCCGCGTGCCGCGGGATCCCGCGCCGCGCCGCTCGTGGGGGCGGCATCCGGCGCATCGAAATCGGGCTGCTGGCGTTCGAGGTGGGTATCGCGCGTCGTCTTCATGCCGCTCAGTACAGTCCGGTGGCTTAGGGCGGCTGTGGGGCGCAGCTATGCCGGGGCTGTGAGTGGGCGGCCGGCGGCGCGGGGATGCTGGGCGGGAGCGCAGTGCGGTCCATCCCCGCAGCCGGGTGGGCACGGTGGCACCGGCACGCGGAGCCGGGCCTTCGTAGGATGGGACCATGGCGACTGAGAATCCCGATTCCCCCGGCACCGCCGCAGCGCGCGAGCCGGATACTCCGGCCGGCGGCAGCGCGGCAGAGCCCGAGCGCGCCGGGCAGGGCGACTCCGCGACCGAGCGCTCCCAGCAGGACGGTGCCGTGCCCGAGCCCACCGAGCGGGGCGATGCCGAACCCGAGCGCGCCGAGCGAGGCGATGCTGAACCCGAGCGCGCCGTAGGGGGCGACCCTGCGCCCGCCGGTGACGCGGCGGCGCGGCGGGTGCGCGCCTCGGACGCGGACCGCGACGCGGTGCTCGCCGTGCTGGGACAGGCCCACGCGCACGGCCGGCTGGACGCCGGGGAGTTCGACGAGCGCCAGTCCGCGGTGCTGGGGGCGAGGTTCGTCCACGAGCTCATCGCCCCCATCGACGACGTGCCCGAGGGCGATGGCCTCGCCGCGGACATGCGCGCCACCGTGGGGCTCCCCGCGGCTCAGGGCCCTGCGGTTCCGGGCACTGCGATTCAGGGCGCTGCAGCTCAGGGCACCGCGCCCCGCGGCGCAGCGACGGGCGCACCGGCGGTGCAGGGGCCCGGTACCGTGCAGGGCCGCGCGGGCGCGGGAGCGCACTCCACCTCGGTCGCCGTGCTGTCGGGCTCCACCACCCACGTGCCGGAGGGCGAGACCAGCCGGCGCGCCTATGCGGTCATGGCCGGAGACGACATCTACCTGGCCGAAGCCATGGGCCCCGGTGTCGAGTACGTCCTCGACTGCTACGCCCTCATGGCCGGCCACGACATCTACGTGCCCCCGGGCGTGCGGATCATCGACCGGACGGTCAACATCCTGGCCGGCAGCGACGTCCACCCGGAGGCCAAGGGCGATGGCTCCAACGGCACGCTCGTGCTCAAGGGCGTGAGCATCATGGCGGGCCACGACATCCGCCTCGACGAGGCCGCCGCACTGCCGCCGGCCCGGTCCTAGGCCCTCCCCCGGCGCTCAGCCCGACCCGGCCGCATGGGGCCCGCGGCCCGCGCTCAGCACGTATGCTCGCAGGAGGCACCCGCCGTGGCCCAACCGCCCGCGCATCGCACCTGGGACCCCGTGGACTCAACGCAAAGGACGCACATGAACATCGGCATCCTCACCTCCGGCGGCGACTGCCCGGGCCTCAACGCGGTGATCCGCGGGGCCGTGCGCAAGGGCGTGCGCTCGGAGCACATGACGTTCAGCGGCATCCGCGACGGGTGGCGCGGGCTGCTCGAGGACGACATCGCCCCGCTGACCACCCACGACGTGCGCGGCATCTCCGGGCGCGGCGGCACAATCCTCGGCACCTCGCGCACCCACCCGTACTCGCAGGGCGGGCCCGAGCAGATGAAGCGCGTCATCGCCGCGCGCGGGATCGACGCGATCATCGCGATCGGCGGCGAGGGGACGCTCGCCGGCGCGGCGCGCCTGGTCCGCGACGACGGCCTGCCGGTGGTGGGCGTGCCCAAGACCATCGACAACGACCTGGACAACACGGACTACACGTTCGGCTTCGACACGGCCGCGGAGATCGCCACCGAGGCCATCGACCGGCTGCGCACCACCGCCGAATCGCACCACCGCTGCATGGTCGTCGAGGTCATGGGCCGCAACGTGGGCTGGATCGCGCTGCACTCGGGCATGGCCGGGGGCGCCCACGCGATCCTCATCCCCGAGTTCCCCGTGGACTACGAGCAGATCTACGCGTGGGTGCGCTCCGCCCACGACCGCGGCCGCGCCCCGCTCGTCGTCGTCTCCGAGGGCTTCATGCCCGCGGGCGCCGACGAGCAGGTCGCCGACAAGGGCCGCGACCGCGACGGGCGGATCCGCCTGGGCGGCATCGGCAACCACCTGGCGCCCATGATCGAGGACGCCACCGGCATCGAGACGCGCTCGACGCTGCTGGGCCACCTGCAGCGCGGCGGCCAGCCCACCGCCTACGACCGCGTGCTGGCCACCCGCCTGGGCATGGCCGCGGTGGACCTCGCCGCCAACGGGAGCTGGGGCCAGATGGCCAGCCTGAGCGGCACGGACATCGTCTCCGTCTCCATGGAGTCCGCGGTGGACAAGCTCAAGCTCGTCCCTCAGCAGCGCTGGGATGAGGTGCAGGTGCTGCTCGGATAGGCCGTTTCGGCGCAGGCACACCGGGTGCGCCCGCGCACCGGGCACAACCGTGCGCCGCGCGCCCCACCGGACAGGCGAGAGGGCCCCGCCTCCACGTGAGTGGAGGCGGGGCCCTCGGGCTGCCGGGGCCGGCGCGGCGGCCGGCCCCGGGCGGATCAGACGCCGGAGAAGCCCCCGAAGTCGTAGTCCTCGAGCGCGATCGCCGAGCCCTCGCCGGCCAGCGCCGGGTAGAAGTCGCCGTAGGAGTTGTTGAACATCTCCGCCTTCGCCTCCTCCGTGGGCTCCACGACCATGTCGCGGAACTTGTGCATGCCCGTGCCCGCCGGGATGAGCTTGCCCAGGATGACGTTCTCCTTGAGGCCCAGCAGCGGGTCGGACTTGCCCTCCATCGCAGCCTCGGTGAGCACGCGCGTCGTCTCCTGGAACGATGCGGCCGACAGCCACGAGTCCGTGGCCAGCGACGCCTTCGTGATGCCCATGAGCTCATCGCGGGCGCTGGCGGGCGTGCCGCCCTCGGCCACGACGCGGCGGTTCTCCGCCTGGTACCGGCCGCGGTCCACCAGCTCGCCCGGCAGCAGGTTCGTGTCGCCGGACTCGATGACCGTCACGCGGCGCAGCATCTGGCGCACGATGACCTCGATGTGCTTGTCGTGGATGCCCACGCCCTGCGAGCGGTAGACCTTCTGCACCTCGTCGACGAGGAAGCGCTCGGCCTCCCGGCGACCGCGGATGCGCAGCACCTGCTTGGGGTCGACCGCACCGGCCACGAGCTTGTCTCCCGCGGTGATGTGCTGGCCGTCCTCGACGAGCAGCTGCGAGCGGCGGCCCACGGCGTGCTCGATCTCCTCGGCGCCGTCGTCCGGGACGACGATGACGAAGCGCGTCTTGCGGCTGTCGTCGATCTTCACCCGGCCGGTGGCCTCGGCGATGGGCGCGAAGCCCTTGGGCGTGCGCGCCTCGAACAGCTCAGTGACGCGCGGCAGGCCCTGCGTGATGTCGCCCCCGCCGCCGGCGGCCACGCCGCCGGTGTGGAAGGTGCGCATTGTCAGCTGCGTGCCGGGCTCGCCGATCGACTGCGCCGCGACGGTGCCGATCGCCTCGCCGATGTCCACGAGCTTGCCCGTGGCCATCGAGCGGCCGTAGTGCATCGCGGAGATCTGCACGTCCGAATCGGCGGTGAGCACCGAGTGGACCTTGACCTCGCGGATGCCCGCGGCGACGAGCCGGTCCACGACGTCCGCGTTGATGTCCGTCTTGGCCTCGACGACGACGTTGCCGTCCGCGTCGAGGACATCGCTGACGAGCAGGCGGCCGTAGACGCTGGTCTCCACGTACTCGTGGGGCTCGAGGCCGCCGTCGGCGGTCTCCTGCGCCACGGGCAGCGTGATGCCCTTGTTCGAGTCCGTCTCCTCCGTGCGCACGATGACGTCCTGCGACACATCGACGAGGCGTCGGGTCAGGTAGCCCGAGTCCGCCGTGCGCAGCGCGGTGTCGGCCAGGCCCTTGCGGGCGCCGTGGCTGGCGATGAAGTACTCGAGCACCGAGAGGCCCTCGCGGTAGTTCGACTTGATGGGACGCGGGATGATCTCGCCCTTGGGGTTCGTCACCAGGCCGCGCATGCCCGCGAGCTGCCGGACCTGGGTCCAGTTGCCCGAGGCGCCGGATTCGACGAGGCGCAGCACCGAGTTCTCCTCGGGGAAGTTGTGCTGCATGGCCTCGGCGACCTCGTCCGTCGTGTCCGACCAGATCTTCACGAGCTCCGAGCGGCGCTCATCGTTCGTGAGCGCGCCGAAGTCGAACTGGTCCTGGACCTTCGCCGCCTGGTCCTCAGCCGCGGAGAGCATGGACTCCTTGACGGCCGGGGACACGATGTCGGACATCGCGACCGTGAGGCCGGAGCGGGTCGCCCAGTAGAAGCCGGTGGCCTTGAAGTTGTCGAGGGTCGCGGCGACGTCGACCTTGGGGTACAGGTCGGCGAGGCGGTTGACGATCTTCGACAGCGTCTTCTTGTCCACCGTGCGGTTGACGTAGCGGTAGTCCGCCGGCAGCGTCTCGTTGAACAGCGCGCGGCCCAGCGTGGTCTGCACGACCAGCGGATCACCCGGCGCCCAGCCGGCCGGGACCTCGAGGTCCTTGCCCGGGACCACGTCGTCGATGCGGATCTTGCACTCGGCGCCCAGGTCCAGCTCCCCGCGGTCGAAGGCCATGATGGCCTCCGCGATCGAGCCGAACTCGCGGCCGATGCCGGGGACATCCGTGCGCTGCGACGTCAGGTGGTAGATGCCGATGATCATGTCCTGGCTGGGCATGGTCACGGGCTTGCCGTCGGAGGGCTTGAGGATGTTGTTCGCGGACAGCATGAGGATGCGGGCCTCGGCCTGCGCCTCGGTGCCCAGCGGCAGGTGCACGGCCATCTGGTCGCCGTCGAAGTCGGCGTTGAACGCCGAGCAGACGAGCGGGTGGATCTGGATGGCCTTGCCCTCGATGAGCTGCGGCTCAAACGCCTGGATGCCCAGGCGGTGCAGGGTGGGCGCGCGGTTGAGCAGCACCGGGTGCTCGGTGATGACCTCTTCGAGGACATCCCACACCTGGGGGTGCTGGCGCTCGACCATGCGCTTGGCGGACTTGATGTTCTGCGCGTGGTTGAGGTCCACGAGCCGCTTCATGACGAACGGCTTGAACAGCTCGAGCGCCATGGTCTTCGGCAGGCCGGCCTGGTGCAGCTTGAGCTGCGGGCCGACGACGATGACCGAGCGGCCCGAGTAGTCCACGCGCTTGCCGAGCAGGTTCTGGCGGAACCGGCCCTGCTTGCCCTTGAGCATGTCGGACAGCGACTTGAGCGGGCGGTTGCCCGGCCCGGTGACCGGGCGGCCGCGGCGGCCGTTGTCGAACAGCGAGTCCACGGCCTCCTGGAGCATCCGCTTCTCGTTGTTGACGATGATCTCCGGGGCGCCCAGGTCGAGCAGGCGCTTGAGGCGGTTGTTGCGGTTGATGACGCGGCGGTACAGGTCGTTGAGGTCGGAGGTCGCGAAGCGGCCGCCGTCCAGCTGGACCATGGGGCGCAGCTCCGGCGGGATCACCGGAATCGCGTCGAGCACCATGCCCTCGGGCGAGTTGTCCGTGGTCATGAACGCGTTGACGACCTTGAGGCGCTTGAGCGCGCGGGTCTTGCGCTGGCCCTTGCCGGTCTTGATGAGCTCGCGCAGGGCCTCGGACTCGGCGTCCAGGTCGAAGTCCTGCAGGCGCTTCTGGATCGCCTCGGCGCCCATGGCACCGGTGAAGTAGATGCCGAAGCGCTCGACCATGTCGCGGTAGAGCTGCTCATCGCCCTCGAGGTCGGAGACCTTGAGGCCCTTGAAGCGGTCCCACACCTTCTCGATGCGGTCGAGCTCGCGATCCGCACTGCGGCGCAGATTGCCCATCTCCTTCTCCGCCTGCGCCTCGAGCTTCTTCTTGGCGGCGGCGGTGGCACCGTCGGCCTCGAGGGCCTTGAGGTCCTCCTCGAGCTTCTTGGCGCGGCGGTCGACGTCCGCGTCGCGGCGGTCGACGATGCGCTTCTTCTCCACGTCGATCTGGTTCTGCAGCGTGGGCAGGTCGCGGTGGCGCGACTCCTCGTCGACCGAGGTGATCATGTAGGCGGCGAAGTAGATGACCTTCTCGAGGTCCTTCGGCGCCAGGTCGAGCAGGTAGCCCAGACGGCTGGGCACGCCCTTGAAGTACCAGATGTGGGTGACCGGGGCGGCGAGCTCGATGTGGCCCATCCGCTCGCGGCGCACCTTGGCGCGGGTCACCTCGACGCCGCAGCGCTCGCAGATGATGCCCTTGAAGCGCACGCGCTTGTACTTGCCGCAGTAGCACTCCCAATCGCGAGTCGGTCCGAAGATCTTCTCGCAGAAGAGGCCGTCCTTCTCCGGCTTCAAGGTGCGGTAGTTGATGGTCTCGGGCTTCTTGACCTCGCCGTACGACCAGCGGCGGATGTCTTCGGCGGTCGCCAGGCCGATGCGCAGCTCATCAAAGAAATTGACGTCAGGCACGTAGAACCTCTTTCTCATTGACGGCCTCGGGGCCGTCGTAAATCTCAGGTGAGTTCGGGTTTGCTGGTGTCAGCGGGTCTCAGACCTCTTCGACGGTGTTGGCCTCGTTGCGCGAGAGGTTGATGCCGAGCTCCTCCGCGGCGCGGAAGACCTCGTCATCGGAATCGCGCATCTCGACCGACATGCCGTCCGCGGAGAGGACCTCCACGTCGAGGCACAGCGACTGCATCTCCTTGATGAGGACCTTGAAGGACTCGGGGATGCCCGGGTCCGGCAGGTTCTCGCCCTTGACGATCGCCTCGTAGACCTTCACGCGGCCCGGGATGTCATCGGACTTGATGGTGAGCAGCTCCTGGAGGGTGTACGCGGCGCCGTACGCCTCGAGCGCCCACACCTCCATCTCGCCGAAGCGCTGTCCACCGAACTGCGCCTTGCCGCCCAGCGGCTGCTGGGTGATCATCGAGTACGGCCCGGTCGAGCGCGCGTGGATCTTGTCGTCGACCAGGTGGTGCAGCTTGAGCATGTACATGTAGCCCACGGAGATGGGGTACGGGAACGGCTCGCCGGAGCGGCCGTCGAACAGGCGCGCCTTGCCCGAGGAGTCGATGAGGCGGTCGCCGTCGCGGTTGGGCAGCGTCGAGTCCAGCAGGCCGCGCAGCTCCTCCTCGTGGGCGCCGTCGAACACCGGGGTGGCGACGTTCGTCCCGGGCTCGGCCTCGCGCTCGAAGTGCAGGTGGCTGAGCTCCTGGGCCCACTCGGGGTTGCCCTCGATCTTCCAGCCCTGCTTGGCGATCCAGCCGAGGTGGACCTCGAAGACCTGCCCGATGTTCATGCGGCGGGGCACGCCGTGCGGGTTGAGGATGACGTCGACAGGCGTGCCGTCGGCGAGGAACGGCATGTCCTCGACCGGCAGGATGCGCGAGATGACGCCCTTGTTGCCGTGGCGGCCGGCCATCTTGTCGCCGATCGTGATCTTGCGCCGCTGGGCGACGTAGACGCGGACCAGCTGGTTGACGCCGGGAGCCAGCTCGTCGTCCTCGTCGCGGTCGAAGACCTTGACGGCGATGACGGTGCCGGACTCGCCATGGGGCACCTTGAGCGATGTGTCGCGGACCTCGCGGGACTTCTCGCCGAAGATCGCGCGCAGCAGGCGCTCCTCCGGGGTCAGCTCGGTCTCGCCCTTGGGCGTGACCTTGCCGACGAGGATGTCGCCGTCCGTGACCTCGGCGCCGATGCGGATGATGCCGCGCTCGTCGAGGTCGGCCAGCGCGTCCGGGGAGATGTTCGGGATGTCGCGCGTGATCTCCTCGGCGCCCAGCTTCGTGTCGCGGGCGTCGACCTCGTGCTCCTCGATGTGGATCGAGGAGAGGACGTCGTCCTGGACCATGCGCTGGGACAGGATGATGGCGTCCTCGAAGTTGTAGCCCTCCCAGGACATGAACGCCACGAGCAGGTTCTTGCCGAGCGCCATCTCGCCGTTCTCGGTGGCCGGGCCGTCGGCGAGCACTGCGCCGATCTCCACCCGGTCGCCCTCGTTGGCGATGATGCGCTGGTTGTAGGACGTGCCGTGGTTCGAGCGGCGGAACTTCTCGGCCCGGTAGGTCGAGGTGGTGCCGTCGTCGTTCATGACGGTGACGTGGTCCGCGGAGACCTCGGTGACGGCGCCCGGCTTCTGCGCGACGATGACGTCGCCGGCGTCGACGGCCGCGCGGTACTCCATGCCGGTGCCCACGAACGGGGCCTCGCTCATGACCAGCGGCACCGCCTGGCGCTGCATGTTCGCGCCCATGAGGGCGCGGTTGGCGTCGTCGTGCTCGAGGAACGGGATGAGCGCGGTGGCCACGGAGACCATCTGGCGGGCCGAGACGTCCATGAAGTCGATCTCGGAGACCGGCAGGAGCTCGGCCTCGCCGCCGCCGCCCTTGGGGCGGGCGAGCACGTGGTCCTCGGCGAAGCGGCTGTCGTCGTCGAGCGGCGCGTTGGCCTGCGCGATGTTGTACTCCAGCTCGTCGTCCGCGGTGAGGTACGCGGTCTGGTCCGTCACGACGCCGTCGACGACCTTGCGGTACGGGGTCTCGATGAAGCCGAACGGGTTGATGCGCGCGTAGGACGCGAGCGAGCCGATGAGGCCGATGTTCGGGCCCTCCGGCGTCTCGATCGGGCACATGCGGCCGTAGTGCGAGGGGTGGACGTCGCGGACCTCCATGCCCGCGCGGTCGCGGGAGAGGCCGCCGGGGCCCAGCGCGGAGAGCCGGCGCTTGTGGGTCAGGCCCGCGAGCGGGTTGTTCTGATCCATGAACTGGCTCAGCTGCGAGGTGCCGAAGAACTCCTTGATCGCGGCGACGACCGGGCGGATGTTGATGAGCGTCTGCGGCGTGATCGCCTCGACGTCCTGCGTCGTCATGCGCTCGCGCACGACGCGCTCCATGCGCGACAGGCCCGTGCGGACCTGGTTCTCGATGAGCTCGCCCACCGCGCGGATGCGGCGGTTGCCGAAGTGGTCGATGTCGTCGAGCGCGACGCGGATCTCCGTCTCCTCGCCGTCGCGGCGCCCGGGCATGGAGTCCTTGCCGGCGTGCAGCGAGACGATGTAGCGGATGGTCGCGACGATGTCGTCGACGGAGAGCACGGAGTCCGACAGCGGCGCGTCGATGCCGAGCTTGCGGTTGAGCTTGTAGCGGCCCACCTTCGCCAGGTCGTAGCGCTTGTTGTTGAAGTAGAGGTTGCGCAGCAGGGTCTCCGCGGCCTCGACGGTCGCGGGCTCGGCCGGGCGCAGCTTCTTGTAGATGTCGAGCAGCGCCTCCTCGCGGGTCTCGACGGTGTCCTTCGCGAGGGTCTCGCGGATGGACTCGAACTCGCCGAACTCTTCGAGGATCTTCGACTCAGTCCAGCCCAGCGCCTTGAGCAGCACGGTGACGGACTGCTTGCGCTTGCGGTCGAGGCGCACGCCCACCTGGTCGCGCTTGTCGATCTCGAACTCGAGCCAGGCGCCGCGCGAGGGGATGATCTTCGCGGTGTAGATGTCCTTGTCGCTCGTCTTGTCCGCGGCGGCCTCGAAGTAGGCGCCCGGGGAGCGCACGAGCTGCGAGACGACGACGCGCTCGGTGCCGTTGATGACGAAGGTGCCCTGGTCGGTCATGAGCGGGAAGTCGCCCATGAAGACCGTCTGGCTCTTGATCTCGCCCGTGTTGTTGTTCATGAACTCGGCGGTGACGAACAGCGGGGCCGAGTAGGTCATGTCCCGCTCCTTGCACTCGTCGATCGAGTACTTGGGCGGCTCGAAGCGGTGCTCGCGGAACGACAGGCTCATCGCGCCGGAGAAGTCCTCGATGGGAGAGATCTCCTCGAAGATGTCCTCGAGGCCCGAGGTGGTGGCAACCGAGTCGTCGCCCGTCTCGATGGCCTCGGCGACGCGGTCCTGCCAGCGCTCGTTGCCGATCAGCCAGTCGAAGCTGTCGGTCTGGAGGCCCAGCAGATTGGGGACCTCGAGGGGCTCGTGGATCTTCGCAAAGGAGATGCGCTTGGGCGGGTTAGCGGTCCTGATGTTTTCGTTGGCGGCGGCCAATGGGATCCTTCCACGTGGTTGTCTCTCCTGCGCTGCCGCGCTCACCCCGGGAGCATTGCCGGCGTGGGCTCAATCGAGTGCGCGAGCCCGCCCTGGTGTGCGGGCTCCGATCGTCTCCGGAGGTGAAGTCCTTGCTGGCCCACCGCTATTTGAAGGCACCACAAGCTACAGCAACGCAAGGATCTACATTAGACCCGAATGCCCCCGCGCGCAAGTCCGGCTGTGATATGGTGCCCCGCTTGCGGTGGTGAGGCTGTCGTCGGCGCTCAGGAGCGCTCCCAGAGGCCGGTGAACGCGACCGGTTCGAAGCCCACCGCGTTGTTGATGGCGAGCATCGCGTCGTTCTCGCACGCGTTGTACGTCTGCACCCATGCGACATCGGGGCGCCGCTCCCGCAGGTGCGCCGCATTCAGGCGCTTGACGGTGCCCGCCAGCCCCCGGCCGCGGTGGGCGCGCGCCGTCACCGTCTCCTCCTGCTGGGCCACCGGCCGCGGGCCGGCGGCGAACGCGGTGGCCGCGGTGCAGCGCCCTGCGGTGTCGAACAGCGCCGTCCAGTAGCGCTCGCCGCCCTGGGCCCGCACGACGTCGAGGTCGTTGCGCAGCCGGTCGGCGCTAACGGCCTCGTGCTCGAAGGACCCATCGCCGGCCGGGACGTCCGCGCTGAACGTCGTGAGCAGCTCGAGCAGTGCCGCCATGTCCCCATCCCCCGGCAGGCCGGCCCAGCTGCGCGCGGTGAGGCCGGCCGGGGCCTCGGGAGCGGAGACGGCCGCGAGGGCCAGCAGTGAGCGGCGCTCGACCTGGATGAGCCGGTACCCGAGGGCGAGCATCCTCGCGGTCGTCGCATCGGCCCCCAGCGCGCCGGCGCCCGAGCCGGGCCGGACCGCCCGCGCGGCCGGGTCCCGCGGCCCGGCCGGACCGGCAGCACGGCCACCGGGTTCCGACGGCCCGCTGCCGCGCAGCCCCGGGCTCCACCACACCGGCCCGGTGCGGTGGACCGCGGGCAGGGCGAGCTCGCTGAACGCGCTCGCGGGCACCGCACCGGATTCGGTGAAGCGCAGGTCCTTCGTCCGGCCGGCGCGCTCGCGCGCCGCGGTGAGGAACGCCTCGAGCGCGCCGACGGCCGCCGCGGCCCGCTGCGGCGCGGCGCGCGGATCGACGATCACCTCCGAGTCCATGAAGTCGAGGTTCTCCAGCTGCGAGAACAGCGCGAGGCCGGCGGCGATGGGACGCCCGCCGGGGCCGACGATGACCGCCCCCGTGCGCGTGTAGCTCGTGTCCGTCAGCCACCTCGCCAGTCGCTCCGCCCCGGTGGCCACCGCGGCGGGCAGGCCGCTCAGGCGCTCCTCCTGCGCCCGGTCGAGTCCGGCGATGCCGTCCAGGAGCGCGGCGAGTCGCGCGCGGCCGGCCGGGCGGCGCGGGTCGCCGCAGTCCGCGGTTCGCAAAAGGCGCATCCCCGGCGGCAGCGTCACGGGCTGTGCTGCCGCGTCCGCTCTCGTCATGTGCGCGATGGTACCGGCGGGCGCGGGTTTGATGCGAGGGCACGGGGGCGACGCGAGGGCCGCGGGCGGCACCCGGCCAGCAGCGGGCCCGATGCGAGGTGCGAGCCGGCTGGGCTCCGCGCCCCTGGACGCTGCCCCGCGTGTCCGCGCACGGTGAGGGCGCGGCGCCGCGTCCCTCGTAGCGGTTTGGGAACAACGGGCGGCGGCCCTGTGGATTCTCGCCGGCGAACCGGTGCGCGCTGATAGCTTGCCAGCATGGACGGGTCGTATTTCTGGTTGCACTTCGCCGCCTCCGCCGCGGCCTTCGCGCTGATCGGCGTCTCCTGCCTGGGGCTGATCCCCACGGGCGGCACGGGTTCGCGGCGCCCCGGCGGGCGCGTCGCCGAGCGTGCCGCCGGGCGCGCTGCGGGGCCCGGGAGCCGCGGGAGCCGACGAGCCGCCGCCCCCGGGCCCCCACGCCCCGCAGCCGTGAACCCCACGGCACCGAACCCCGCGGCCCAGGGTCCACGGCCTCAGGGCCCCCGCCCTCGCGGGCCCCAAGCGGGAGGACCACGGCCGAGCGCATCCCGCGCCTGGGGCCCCGGCCCCGGGCAGCAGCCCATCGCCAGCCAGCCGTACCCGGGCGGGCCCGTGCCCTCGGACCGTGCCCTCGGCACTCCGCGCTCCGCGGCCGCTCCCGCCGGTTACGCGCCCGCGGCCTACGCGCCCGCGGGACAGCGGCCGGCTGCCCGCCCCGCCGCCGACCGCAGCGCCCTCTACCCGAACATCCTCCTGGGCGTCGCCTGCCTCTTCGTGCTCGCCGCCGCGATCGTGTTCGCGAGCATCGCCCGCTCACCGGGCATCCGTGCGGTCTGCATCTGGGCGGTTGCCCTCGTCGTCTACGGCACCGGCCTGCTCATCTACACGCTCACCCGGCGCCTGCGGCCCGTCGGCAGCGCGCTCACCGGGCTCGGCCTCGCCCTCGTGCCGATCGCGGGCTCCCTGCTGGGCGGCCTGTCGCTGACCTCCCCCAGCCTCGCCTGGTTCGTCTCCTCGCTGGTGGGCTTCGCGTGCTTCGTCCTCGCCGCATGGCTGCTGCGCTCGGCGACGATCACCTGGTTCGCCGGGCTGTTCTGCCTCTCCCTGTTCATGTCCGCCGCCAGCCTCACCGCCGCGCCGGTGGTCTGGTACTTCGCCGTGCTCATCCTCGCCACCTCGCTCCTCGCGCTGGCAGCGCGGGTGCTCCGCGGCCGGGCGAGCGCCCTGACGACCGAGCCCCTCGTGCTCATCGGCGAGGTCGTCGCGCCGGCAGCCGTGCTCGCCGCGACGGCGATCATGCCGTTCCCCTCCGCGGGGGCCTGGGCTGGGCTTTTCGGCGCGCTCGCCGTGCACTACGCCGTCGCGGCGCTCCTCTTCCCCGCCATGTGGCGGATCGCCGCCGCCCAGGCCGCTGCCATCGCCGCCCTCGTCGCCCTCGTCGTGGCGTGCTCCGGGGCGCTGTGGTTTCACGGTCACGAGGGCTTCGCGGGGCGCACCGGCGCCGGCGCCGTCACCGCGCTGATCGCCGCCGTCGCCGTGGGCGCCGAGGCGGTGCTCGTCCGCCGCCGCAACCGGCTGTTCTCCCTCCTGTGCCTGGGCACGGGCGGAGTGCTGCTGATCGCCGCGCACTTCGCGGCCGAGGGGATGCTGCGCGCCGATGTCCCGGCGCTGGCCATCGCGCTCGCCCTCGCCTGCGCGAGCGCGGCCGCATGCGCGCTCCTCATCGCCCTCGCCTTCGACCTCCCGCCCGCACAGGGTGTGGCCGCGGCCTGCGCGCTGGGCGCCGTGGCATGGGTCGGCAGGCTCCTGCCGCTGTCCCCGTCACTGCCGGGCGGCGGGGCCCGCTGGGTGCTCGTCGCCGCAGCGGGCTTCACGATCGTGCTGGCCGGGGTCATCGCCGTGCAGACCTTCGCCGCCTCGCGCGCCGGGCGCCGCCTGCCGCGCACGCGGCGGGCCATCCCCTGGATGAGCGGCGGTGCGCCGTTCGTCCTCCTCCTGCCCGCGGCGATCGCCCCGGATGCCGGCATGCCGTTGGTGGCCGCCGCCATCGCCCTCGCGCTCCTGCTCGCGCTTGCGGGGTGCGCGTGCGCCGCGAAGTCCGGTCTGCTCCTCACCGGGGCGATGCCGCTCAGCTTCGCGCTCGGGAGCGGCATTGCGCGCGCGCTCGGCCCCGCGTCCGAGGCGCCGGCCCGCACGGCGCTCATCACCGCGGTCGTTCTCACGCTCATAACGGCGGGACTCGTCCTGGCCGCCGCGCCCCTCGTGCGCAGGGGGCGAGCGCAGCGCGCGCTCTCGTGCGCCACAGCCGCCATGCTGTGCACGGCCGGTGCCCAGCCCATGCTGTTGTCCGGCCTTGCGATGTCCCTCATCTCCGCGCGCACGCAGCTGGCCCCCAGCGAGGCGGTGCTCGCCGGGGCGGGAATCGTAGCCGTCCTGGGGGCCGCGCGCTGGGTGCAGCGCCGCGTGCTCACCACCGCGCCGGCCACCGTGGCCATCCCCGGTGCCGTCAAGCGGCCCGCCGCTCCGCGGCAGCCGGGGGCGCCGGCCGCGCGACGGCCCGAACCGGCGCCGCCGGCCGGATGGGGCCCGCGCCCACGGCTGGCCGGGGCCACCGGATACACGACGGCCTTCTCGCTGGGCATCGGCGCGTTGGCCGGTGCGGCGGTCGTGGTGTTCGGCTCCTCGGCCGCCGCCCTGCCGCTGGCCGTGGTGGCCTGCGGCGTGGTCGTCGCGATCAGCGCCGCGACGGCACTGGGTGAACGGCTGGGCGGCCTCTTCGCCCTGGGGGGCCTGCCCCTGCTCATCATGTTCACGCTGCCGGCGCAGCTCATCACCGATGACGGGTCCGTGCAGCTGCTGGTGGGCGCCTGGGGTGCGTGGGCCGTCACCTACGGCGCCTACTGGCTGCTCGTGCGCCTGGGGCGCCCCAGTCTCACCCTCCTCATCATGGCGTTCTGCGCGGTGGGAATCGCGGTGCTCGCCACCCTCACGCTGAGCGCCTCGGTGCCCTGGCTGCACTCCCTGCCGCAGGCGGCCGCCGGGCTCACCGTCATGGCGCCGGCGCTCATGCTCGCGCTGCTCGGCGTGCGCATGCGCAGCCCCATGGCCCGGCGCGTGCTGCCGGAGGCGGCGAGCTACGTCATGGCCTTCGGCGCGATGCTCGTGGTCCACGGCATCGTCGACGTGCGCGCCGTCATCGGCTGGCACCTCGTCGTGGCCGTCGCCTGGTTCTGGGGACTGCGCGCCGAAGCGCGGGGCGAGCGCACCGGTGCGCTCGTCCGGCTGATCGTCCCGTTCGCCGCGCTCACCCTGCTGGGGCTCGTCGCCGCACTGGCCGGCGGCGGCTGGTACACGGTCGTCTTCCTCGCCGACCACGTGGCGCTGCTCGTCTACGGGGCGCTTCGCTCCCGGCCGTGGGCGCTGTGGTGGGGACTGGCGGCCTCCGTCGCGGCCATCGTCTGGTTCCTGCGCGACCTCGTGTGGCTGGCGCTCATCGTGCTGGCGCTCGTGCTCATCGGGGTGGTCGTCTGGCTGCTGCTGCGCGGACAGCGCAAGCCGCAGCCGCAGTCGCCCCCCGCCTTCGACCCCGGCCCCCAGAGCGATGGCACCGGCGGGGGAACCGGGGGACCTCACGGCGGGGCCGCGCACTGGGGCGCTCAGGCGCGCCGGGACGCCGCCGCGGCAACCGGGGGCGCGCGCCAGGATCCTCACACTCGTTGGGCCCCGCGGCCCGCAGGCGCCCCTGCGCCCGGGTTCCGGCCGCCAGCGCCGGCCCCGCGCGGACCGGGCGGTGCGGTGCCGGGCGGTGATCGTGGCCAGCAGCAGGGTCCGCCCGCGGGGATGGCGCCCTCAGGGGCCGGAGACCCGCGGGAGCCTCGGCGGCCGTCGGCGGGTCCGCCGGAGATCCCACCCGGCCCCCTCGCCGGGCCGGTGAGCGGCCGGCCCGGCGAGTGGGCGAACCCGCCGCAGCATCCGCAGACCGCCGGTCACCACGGCGCCACGCCGCCCACGCCGCCCCCGGCGCCCCCGCAGGCCGGGGATCCCAGACTGGCGGGCGGGCGAGCGCCGGCACCCTACCGGACCGACCACCGTGAGCAGGCGGGGCCGGGTCCCCGCCCACAGGGGATGGATCCCCGCCGCGGCCTCGTGCACGACGATGGGCAGCCAAACCCCGGTGCGCGCCCGGCTCCGGCGGACCCGGGCGCGCAGGCCGCTCCCCCGCGCCCGGGCGCAGTGCGGCGCCCCGGCACACCCCGGGCCCCGGGCAGCGGCACACACGCTCCCGGGACCCAGGCACCGGGCGCGCATGATCCCGGTGCGCAGGGTGCCGGAGCGCAGGGTGCCGGAGCGCAGAGCCCCGGTGCACAGCCCCCCGGCACCCAGGGCGGTCCTGCCACGGAGGAATCGCGGTGAGCCGCGTCTACGCCTTCACCAGCGACCCGGCCGCCCTCAACAGCTACCTGGTCGTGGGTGCGGAGCGCGCCCTCGTCGTCGACACGGGAGCGGGACCGCGCCAGGCGGCCGGGATCCTTGCGGCCGTTCGCGCCGTGACCGAGCTGCCGCTGACGGTGGTGAACACCCACGACCACTGGGACCACTTCTTCGGCAACGCGACGTTCCGAGCGGCCGGGGTGGAGGACTTCCGCGCCGGCGTCGGCTTCGTGCGCGACCAGGCGGGCTCCGCGTGGTACCAGTACCACTCCGTGCCGCTCGAGGCCGAGCCCGACCTGCCGCCGGATCCGGGACAGCTCATCGTGGACGTCCGCCCCCTGGGGGCCGGTGAGGCGATCGAGCTGGGCGGGGCGAGCGTCGTCGCCCGCGAGCTGGCGGGCCACACCGACAGCGACCTCGTGCTCATCGTGGACGATGTCGCGCTCGTGGGCGACCTCGTGGAGGAGGGCGCCCCGCCCTCCGTGGGCGAGGACGCGACACCCGGGCGCTGGGCGCAGGCGCTGCGCGACGTCCTGGCGCTGCCCGGCATCGCGGTGTTCTGCCCCGGCCACGGCCAGCCGGTCGACCGGGCCTTCGTCCAGGAGCAGGCCGCCAACCTCGCGGAGCTGGCCGCGGATCCGGCCGCCGAGGTGCGCGAGCTCGCCACCGCGCCCTTCGCCTGGGCGGAGGAGACGGGCACCGCCGGCCTGCGTCGCCTGCGCTGAGCCTGCGAGCCGGGCAGGCGCCCGTCGCGGGGGGCGATGCCGGACGCACGGCCCACAGAGGGGCCGCCGCGGCCCAGGCCGAGCTCGTCGCCGCTGGGCGCGGCCCTGGCGGCGCCGGGCCCCGGGCCCGCACCGCAGGCTCGGTTCTGGCAGCACACCCGTCCCCGGGAGCACGGCCGCCCCGTGACCGGACCCATCGCACCTCGAGCTGGGGGTCGCACCTCGAGCTGGGGGCAGCGGTGCCGAGACCGGGGATCCAGCCGCGCCGGCCGGAATGCGGCCCGCGGCCACAAGCGCCCCGCGCCGGTGAGCGGGCGCCTGCACTCGGGCGGCCGGCGCGAACGGTTCCGTTCCGGGTGATTCCGGGCTACGAGGCGGAGGCCGACACGAGGGCCACCAGCGCGAAGGCCGCGAAGCCCACCCCGGGCGCCAGGACGCTGCAGACGATCGCGACGATGGGCCGGCCCTTGCGCTGCCGCTTGACGAGCGCCACGATGGCGCACACGAGCCCGGCGGTGCCCAGCGCACCCCACAGCGCGAAGGACAGCCAGATGCCGTTGGCCACGAGGAAGTAGTCCGGCGGCAGGTCGCTCATGTACCGCCCGGAGGACTGCTGCCACCGGGTGGTCACGAACCCCATGGCGGCGCCGGCGGCCGCGAATCCCACCAGCGCCACGATGCTCAGCGCCAGCGCCACCGCGCTCAGCCGGGTGGACGCGCCGCCGGGGCGCCCTCCGCGGCCGGTGCGCACGGGCTGAGCGGAGGGGGAAGACGAGGGGCCCGGCGAGGGCGATGCGGCGGACATGGCCTCATCCTGTCATGGTGCGCCCCATCCCGTGATCCCCTGATCGCCTGATCCCCGGAGACCGCAGGCACGCGATATCCCCCGCTGCCACAGCCTCGCGAAGACCGCGTGCCGCGCTCGAGGGCGCCCCCTCCCCGCTCGCACACGGCGGCGCAGGCACAGCCTCGTGAGCGGGGCGTCCGCATGGCTCCACGTCCGCACGGCTCTGCGTCCGCACACCCCCGCGGACGCAGCGAACCCCGCGGACGCGGCGAACCCCGCCGTGCGATGCACGGCGGGGTTCGCGGTGAGCCGGTCGCGGACGGCGCGAGCCGTCAGCGACGGGGGATCACTTGAGGGTGACGGTCGCGCCGGCGCCCTCGAGCTGCTCCTTGGCCTTGTCGGCCGTCTCCTTGTTGACGCCCTCGAGGACGGCCTTGGGGGCGCCGTCGACGAGCTCCTTGGCCTCCTTGAGGCCGAGCGAGGTGAGGGCGCGCACCTCCTTGATGACCGGAACCTTCTTGTCGCCGGCCGACTCGAGGACGACGTCGAACTCGTCCTTCTCCTCGGCGGCGGCGCCGGCATCGGCACCGCCGGCGGCGGGGGCGGCAGCGGCGGCGACCGGAGCCGCGGCCTCGACCTCGAACTCCTCTTCGAACTTCTTGACGAAGTCGTTGAGCTCGATGAGCGTGAGCTCCTTGAAAGCCTCGATGAGCTCTTCGGGGGTGAGCTTAGCCATGGTGGCTTAGTCCTTCCGTGTGGTGGCCGCACGGGGCGGCCGGGTGGTTGTTCGGGGTGAAGCTCAGGCGGCCTCTTCGCCCTGGCGCTTTTCGCGCAGGGCGTCGATCGTGCGGATGTTCTTGACCAGCGGAGCCTGGACCACGTAGGCAGCCTTGTACAGGCCGCCCTTCATGGCACCGGCGGCCTTGGCCAGCAGAACCTCCCGCGACTCGAGGTCGGCGAGCTTCGTTACATCCTCAGCGGCGAGGAGGCTGCCGTCGAAGTAGCCTCCCTTGATGACCAGCTGCGGATTCGCCTTGGCGAAGTCACGAAGCGCCTTCGCTGCATCGGAGATCTCACCGGAGACGAAGGCGATTGCCGTCGGCCCGGAGAGCAGGTCGTCGAGTCCCTCGACGCCGGCTTCCTTAGCAGCGATTGCGGTCAGCGTATTCTTCACCACGGCGTAGGAGGCGCTCTCACCCAGTGCGACGCGCAGCTCCTTGAGCTGCGCGACGGTGAGACCGCGGTACTCGGTCAGCAACGCGGCGTGGGAATCAGCGAACTGCTGCTTGATCTCCGCGACCGCGGCTGCCTTGTCAGGCCTCGCCATGGTTGTCCTTTCGTAAATGCCGGTCCGACTCGGACACGAAAAAAGCGCTCCGCACAGGGGCGCGGAACGCTGGCACCGGATTGCTCCGGCTGCATTCTCCTCACACCTGCGCAGGTCACTCTCACGAGTCTTCGCCCGCGGGTGCCCGGCGCGAATCGCTTCGCAACGGGTGTGCCCGCGGAGACCGACGGTCTTGGGCAGAGACCAGCATAGACCAGGTGGCCGACGGGACCAAATCGAACCGGGCGCCACAGCCATCGGGGGCTGCGCCGGCGGCCGCTACGGCCGAAGCCGGCGGGCGCGGGCGGCGGGGCCCGCGCCGCACGCGGCTAGCCTGGGCGCATGCAGAACCTCGCCCAGTGGGTGCTCGGCTTCGCCGCGGATCCCCTCGTCTATCCCCTTGCGGGCCTCTGCGTCCTCGTCTCGATCATCGCGCCCTTCATCCCCACCACCTCGCTCTTCGTGGCACTGGGGGCGCTGAGCGCGGCGCACGCCGCCCCCTCGGCGTGGGCACTCATCGCCGCCATGGCCACCGGCTCGTGGCTGGGCGATATGGGCCTGTGTGGCCTGGCGGGCAGGCTGCGCTTCCGGTCCTGGCGCCTGCTGTCGGGCCAGCGCACGCGCGAGCGCATCGACCGGATGGAGGCGCGGGCCAGCAGCCATGGGCTCGTGCTCACCCTCATCTCCCGCTTCATCCCCCTGGGGCGCACGACGATCGCGCTGGTGGCGGGCTCCGGTGCGGTGCCCGCACGCGCCTTCGCCGGTCAGGCCGTCGCCGCCTCCCTCGTCTGGGCGGTGTACTCCGTGGGGGTCGGCTGGGCGTCCGGCCGCTGGGTCCCGCTGCCCACATGGCTCACGGTGGGCCTCGCGATCGTCGTCTCGCTTCTCTTGGGCGCGCTGCTCTCCCGTCTGGGCGATGCATGGCTCGCCCGCTTCGGGCGCCGACGGCGCCGGCCGGCGGGCGAGGTACCGGCGGGCAAGGCGGGCGGCCGGCCCGGGCCGACCGCGGGCGCAGCCGCGCCCGGTCACGCGCGGCCGGTCAGCCCTGCTCGCGCAGCTCGAAGCCCACGCCGAGGTCGGCGCTGATCTCGCGCAGCTGCTCGACCAGCGCGGGGGCCAGGGGCACGCCCTCCGCCAACCGCAGCGCGCGGGTCGCGAAGTCGCGGTCGCCGGTGGCCTGGACGGGCACCTGGGGGTCCACGGGCGCCATGGCCCGGATCGTGTCGCGCAGCTCGCGGACATAGGCGCCGGCGTCGCCGTCCGGGTCGACCACCTGCGGGTCGATGGCGAGGAAGAAGTAGCCGATGCTCTGGTAGCCGTCCACATTGCCGGGCTGGGCCGCCCCGGACAGCGCGGCGGAGAGCACCTGGACCATGGTCGCGAGCGCGGAGCCCTTGTGGCCGCCCTCGAAGAACGTCGCCCCGCCCAGCGGCAGGAGGCCCAGGGCGCCGTCCTTGTCGATCTCGAGCTTGCGGTAGATCTCCCCCGCGTCGGTGAGCACGCTGCCGCTCTCATCTGCCACCCAATCGGCCGGCAGGTCCTCGCCCTTGAGGCCGTAGACCTTCACCTTGTTCAGCGGCACGACCGAAGTCGCCATGTCCACGAGCAGCGGGTCCTCACCGGGCACGGGGGCGGCGAAGCCGATGGGGTTGGTGCCCATGAGCGGGCGCCTGGCGGCGTGCGGGATCTGCAGGGCGTTCGCGGTGGAGCACAGCGAGAGGCCCATGAGCCCCTCCGCAGCGGCCATGCGGGCGTAGTAGCCGGCGGCGCCGTAGTGGTTGGTCTCGCGCACCGAGCCCAGCCCCACGCCGAGGCGCTTAGCCTTCTCGATCGCGAGGCTCATGGCCAGGTGCGCCGCGGGGTGGCCGAAGCCGCGCCGACCGTCCACGAGGGCCACGGCGCCGAAGTCGCGGACCACCTCCGGGCGCGCGTCCGGGACCATCCGGCCGGCGCGCACCTCGTGGGCGTAGTAGGCGAGCATCGAGATCCCATGCGAGTCCACGCCCATGAGGTCCGTGTCGTACATGACCTCCGTGCACACGGCGCGCGTGTGCTCATCGGCCCCCAGGCCGCCCATGATCGAGTCGATCTGGGCTCGGACGGACTCCGGTGCGTACCGCTGCATGCCACTCCCCCTGCCGGCCGCGGCGCGGGCCGCCGCGGGGATTCGCCAGCCACTCTAGCCGCGCCGCTTTCCCGCGCCCGAGGCGCCCGCCTGCTGGGCGCCTCGGGCGCCGGGATGCACAAGGGGCCGGGACGATCCCAGCGGATCGTCCCGGCCCCTTGTGCGGTGAGCGGTGAGCGGCTAGCTCACGGACGCAGCGCGTTCGTGTCGAGCGGGATGCCCGGGCCGTTCGTCGTCGCCAGCGTCGCCTTGGAGATGTAGCGGCCCTTCGAGGAGGACGGCTTGAGGCGCAGCACCTCTTCGATCGCAGCGTTGAAGTTGTCCTCGAGATCCTGCTCCGAGAACGACACCTTGCCCACGATGAAGTGGAGGTTCGAGTGCTTGTCCACGCGGAACTCGATCTTGCCGCCCTTGATGTCCTTGACGGCCTTCGCCACGTCCATCGTCACGGTGCCGGTCTTGGGGTTCGGCATGAGGCCGCGGGGGCCCAGCACCTTGCCCAGCCGGCCGACCTTGCCCATCATGTCCGGGGTCGCAACCGCGGCGTCGAAGTCGGTGAAGCCTGCGGCCACCTTCTCCAGCAGGTCATCGGAGCCGACGAAGTCGGCACCTGCTTCGCGGGCTGCCTCTGCACGGTCGCCGGCGGCGAACACCAGGACCTTGGCGGTCTTGCCGGTGCCGTGCGGGAGGTTGACGGTGCCGCGCACCATCTGATCCGCCTTGCGCGGATCGACACCCAGGCGCAGCGCAACCTCGACGGTTGCGTCGAACTTCGCCACGGAGGTGTCCTTGGCCAGGGCGATCGCCTGGGCCGGTTCGTAGTGGGTGTCTGCCGCGATCTTCTCGGCAGCGGCCTCGTAGGCCTTTGAGCGCTTAGCCATCTGCTAACTCCTTGCAGTCGTGGTGCGGGTCCGCCGACCCTGCCACGGGATTGGTGTCTGCGATCAGACTTCGATGTCGGTGGTGATGCCCATCGACCGGGCGGTGCCGGCGATGATGCGATCGGCCTCGTCGAGGTCGTTCGCGTTGAGGTCGGGCATCTTCGTCTGGGCGATCTCGCGCACCTGGTCCTTGGACAGGTGGGCCACCTTGACGGTGTGCGGGGTCGCGGAACCGGACTTCACTCCGGCGGCCTTCTTGATGAGCTCCGCGGCCGGCGGCGTCTTCGTGATGAACGTGAACGAGCGGTCCTCGTACACGGTGATCTCGACGGGGATGACGTTCCCGCGCTGGGATTCCGTCGCGGCGTTGTACGCCTTGCAGAATTCCATGATGTTGACGCCGTGCTGACCGAGCGCCGGGCCGATGGGCGGTGCCGGGTTCGCGGCACCAGCCTGGATCTGGAGCTTGATCAGGCCAGCAACCTTTTTCTTGGGAGGCATGTTGGTCCTTCTCGTTCGTATGACATCCCGCGGCTCGTGCCGCGGGGGCGTTCCCGCCGGGCTCCGATGAGATCCCGACAGTCAAACCACACCATTATTCCACGAACGCATGCGGAAGGGAAGCGCGCGGCGCCCGGGCGGACCCGGGCGCCGCGCACCCCTGGCGGGGCTGTGCCGGACCGCCGCGCGGGCGGCCCGGAAGCTTGGACGGCGGTCAGACCTTCTCGACCTGGTTGAAGCCCAGTTCGACCGGCACGTCGCGCTCGAAGATCGACAGCAGCACGACGAGCTTCTGCTGATCCGGGCGGATCTCCTGGATGGTCGCGGGGTGGCCCTCGAAGGAGCCCTCCTTGACGAGCACGGACTCGCCCACCTCGAAGTCGACCTCGTAGGGCCGGCCGTCGGCGGTCTGCTGGGCGGCGCCGGACTCCTTGGCCGCGGCCGCCTGCTTCTCCTCGAAGACGGGGGCGAGCATGGAGAAGACCTCATCGAGGCGCAGCGGCACCGGATCGTAGGCATTGCCCACGAAGCCCGTCACACCGGGCGTATTGCGCACGACGCCCCACGACTCATCGGTGAGCTCCATGCGCACGAGGACGTAGCCGGGGATGCGCACGCGGCGCACCTGCTTGCGCTGGCCGTTCTTGATCTCCACGACATCTTCCATGGGGACCTGGACCTCGAAGATGTGGTCCTCCATGTCGAGGCTGACCGCACGGTTCTCGAGGTTCGTCTTCACGCGGTTCTCGTAGCCCGCGTAGGAGTGGATGACGTACCAGTCGCCGTCCTGCATGCGCAGCTCGGCCTTGAACTCCTCGGCGGGATCGACCTCAGGCTCGGCATCGGCCGCATCGGCATCGGCCTCTGACTCGGCAGCGGCCGTGCCGTCGGCCTCTGCCGAGGCCTGCTCGCCCTCGACGGCCCCGGTCGCCTCAGCGGAGGCCTCGTCATCCGGCAGCGAGCCGCCGGCGCCGGCCTCGTCCGCGCCCTGCGCGGCGGGCTGGGCCTCCTCGGCGGGCTGGGCCGCCGCGGCTGCGGTGTCCGCCTGTGCGGTCTCGGCCGCGTCGGGGTTCTCGGTTTCCGGGGTGTTGTCCGACACCAGTTCTCCTTGTGGTCTGTGCTCGGTGATGCGGGGCGGGCGCTGCGGCTAGGCGGCGGGCGCCGGGCGGCAGGGGTGCGTCACCAGAGCGGCCACAGGGCCGCGCCGCCGAAGACGAAGGCCGACAGCTTGCCGAACGCGAAGTCCAGCACGGTGACCAGCAGCATCATGGTGATGACGAAGCCCAGCACCACGAGGGTGTAGTTGATGAGCTCTTTGCGGGTGGGGGTGACGACCTTCTTGAGCTCGGAGAAGACCTCGCGGAAGAACTGCACGATCGTTGCGAAGAACCCGCGCTTCGTGCGCTCGGGGGCGCTCGTCGCGCCGTCGGCCTGCGCCGGTGTCTGTGCCACTCGCCCTCACTCGGTCGTCGTTGTGCTTCGGTCTGCCGGAGCCCGGCCGGACCCGGCAGCAGACCAGAGCAGGGGTGACAGGACTCGAACCTGCAACCTACGGTTTTGGAGACCGTTGCGCTACCAATTGCGCCACACCCCTTCGCCTCGGAGCGCGCGGATGCGCATCCGCGGACCGGAGACGCATACGAGCATACCGGTCCCGGGCGCGCGCGTCGAACCGCGCCGGCTCGGCGGGCTCGCACCGCGGGCTCGTATGCTGGGGCGATGGCGACCCGAGCCCAGCTGGACGCGCTTCCCAAGGCCCACCTGCACCTGCACTTCACGGGCTCGCTGAGCCCCGCGGCCCTCGCTGCGCTCGCCGCGCGGGCCGGTGTGCGCCTGCCCGCCGCGCTGAGCGGTGCCCAGGCGGTGCGCGTGTCGCCCGATGCCCGCGGCTGGTTCCGCTTCCAGCGGCTCTACGATGCTGCGCGCGCCGTGGTGCGCGGCGAGGAGGCGATGCGCGAGGTCATCCGCACGGCTGCCGCCCTCGACCGGGCCGAGGGGTCCCGGTGGCTCGAGCTCCAGCTCGACCCGACCTCCTATGCGCCGTTCGTCGGCGGCATCACCCCGGCGCTCGAGATCGCGCTCGACGAGGCCCGGGCCGTGTCTGACGAGGGCTTCGGGATGGCGCTCATCGTCGCGGCCTCGCGGACCCGCCACCCCCTCGACGCCCGCGCGCTCGCCCGCCTGGCCGCCCAGCACGCCGGCAGCGGGGCGGGCCAGGTGGTGGGCTTCGGGCTGTCCAACGATGAGCGGGCCGGCTCGACGGCCGCCTTCGGCCCCGCCTTCGCGATCGCGCGCCGGGCGGGCCTGGCGGCCCTGCCCCACGGCGGTGAGCTGCTGGGGCCCGCGCACATCCGCGAGGTCGTCCGCGAGCTGCGGCCGACGCGCCTGGGCCACGGCGTGCGGGCCGCCGAGGATCCCGCGCTGCTGGCGGCGCTCGTCGAGGCCGGGATCGCGCTGGAGGCGTGCCCGGTATCCAATGAGCGGCTCGGCGTCTACCCCGCCGCCGGCGATGTCCCGCTGCGCGCGCTCGTCGACGCGGGCGCGACCGTTGCCCTGGGGGCCGATGACCCGCTCATCTTCGACGCGCGGCTGACCGACCAGTACGCAGTGGCCCACGCGGCCGGCTTCGACGCTCACGGTCTCGCCCAGCTGGCCCGGATGAGCTTTAGCGCCTCGCTGGCGCCGGAGCGGATCCGGGCAGCCGCGCTCGCCGACATCGAGGCGTGGGAGGCACGGACGGCCGGCTGAGACCGGCACCGCCGGGCCGGGCCGCCCCAGGCGCCCGGCCGCCCCCTGCCGTCCGACCGCGCCCTACGCGGGCAGGGTCGCGCCCACGAGGTTGGGCTCGGGGACCAGCCGGATGCCGAAGCGCTCCTCGACGCCGTCGCGCACGGCGGCGGCGAGCTCAAGGACATCGGCGGCCGTGGCCCCGCCCCGGTTCGTCAGCGCCAGCGTGTGCTTGCCGGACAGGGCCGCCCGGCCGCTGCCCACGCTGTAGCCGCGGGCCAGGCCCGCACGGTCGATGAGCCAGGCCGCCGAGGTCTTGACCGCCCCCTCCTCGGCGCGGCCCGTCGTGGGGTCGGTCACCGGGTAGGCCGGCGCGCCCTCGGGCACCGGGCGGCCCCGCAGGATGGGGTTGGTGAAGAACGAGCCCAGCGACCAGGTGTCGTGGTCGGCCTCGTCGAGCACCATGCCCTTGGACCGGCGCAGCTCCAGCACGGCCGCGCGCACCCGGTCGGTCGGAGCGCCCTGGCCCACCTCGACGCCCAGCCGGCCGGCCAGCTGCCCGTAGCGCACCGGGGCGGACTCCCCCGCCCGCGCCAGGCGGAAGCTCACCGCGAGCACGACGAAGCGGGGCTGGCCGAACTCGGCGGCGGTCCGCTTGAGCAGCGAGGTGCGGTAGCCGAAGTGCAGGTCGCGCGCGAGGAGGCGCAGCGCGTCGCCCGTGAGCCGGTCGAAGACGAGCGCGGACTCGATCGTGTCCGAGACCTCGGCGCCGTAGGCCCCCACGTTCTGGACGGGCGCGGCGCCCACGGTGCCGGGGATGCCGGAGAGCGCCTCGAGGCCGGCCAGGCCGTATTCGACGCACGAGGCGACGAAGTCGTCCCAGTGCTCGCCGGCCTCGGCAGTGACGAGCACGGAGTCGGCCCCGGGCTCCGTGTCCACGCCGCGGGAGCGCACGAGGCACGTATCGCCCGCGAAGCCCTCGTCGCCGACGAGCAGGTTCGACCCGCCGGCGACGAACAGGGCCGGCGGCGCGGTGCCGGCGCCTGCGGTGAGCGGGTGAGCGCGGCAGAAGGCGATGAGCTCGGCGCGCGTGCGGGCCTCGGTGACGGAGGCCGCCGGGCCGCCGACCCGGATGGTCGTCAGCTCGGAGAAGTTCACTTCACCCGCACCTTGGCCTGGGTGCGGCCGAGCACCTTCGCCTCGCCGTCGGCGACCTCGATGTCGAGGCGCACGGTCTTCGCGTCCTCGTCGATCGCGCCGACCTTCGCGATCACCGTGAGGAAGGCGGTGGGCTGCTCCGGCGAGCCGCTGGAGGCATCCGGCACGAGGACCGGAGCGGTGAAGCGGGTGCGGTAGTCGAGGACGGCGCCGGGGGCGCCCGCCCACTCCACGATCGGGGCGATGACCGCGCCCATCGTGAGCATGCCGTGGGCGATCACGCCGTCGAGGCCGACCTCCTTGGCGAAGCGCTCGTTCCAGTGGATCGTGTTGAAGTCGCCCGAGGCGCCCGCGTAGCGGATCAGGTCCGCGCGGGAGAACTCGACGTCGGCCGTGACGACCTGCGCGCCCACCTGCAGCTGGGCGGCCACGGGGGCGAACTGGGCGGGCATGTCCCGGGGCGCGGCGGATTCAGTCATCGTCTCCTCCTCGGACCACGATCGTGGACGTGACCGTCACGACGGGCGCGGCGTGCGCATCGGCGATCTCCGTGCGCGTCGTGATCATCGCGTGGCCGCCGGCCTCGCGCAGGCCGTCGACGTGGCAGACGGCGCTGAGGACGTCCCCGGCGACGATCGGGCGGGTGTAGGAGAACTGCTCGGAGCCGTGGACGACCCGCGAGAAGTCGATGCCGGCCTCGGGCAGGGAGATGTAGCGCGCCTCGGCCCGCTGGGCGGGGATGACGGCGAACGTGGGCGGCGCGACGACATCGGCGTAGCCGAGGGCGCGGGCGGCCTGCGGGTCCGTGTGCGCGGCATCATGTGACTGGGTGGCGCGCGCGAAGGCCGCGATCGCCTCCCGGGAGACCTCGTAGGGCTCCGGCAGGGCGTAGCTCGTGCCCTGCAGCTCGGTGTTGACTGCCATTCTCATCCTCTCCGCTCAACGGCTGGGGGCCGCGCCCGGCGCGGCGCCGGCGCCGGCACGCGGCGCGGGGGCTCCCGCGGCCGAGTCTAGCGGCGGGAGGACCTCAGGGCAGAACGCGCGCGGGTGGGCTGCAGCGCGGGGCGCGCTCAGGCGCCCACGGCGGTGGACTTCATGACGGCGAGCGCGTAGGCGACCGCATTGGCCACCGCGTCATCGGGGCCCACGGGGCCCTCCGGGTCATACCAGCGCGCCAGGGACACGCACATGTTCACGACCATGCGGCTGGCGAAGAGGATGTCCGGATTGGCGAACGCGCCGGCAGCCGCGGCGGCCTGCGCCTCGGCGTCCACGAGGTGCTGGACGCCGCGGCGCAGCTGTACGACGCGCTCGCGGTTCGCGCCCTCCAGGCTGCGCAGCTCGCTGCCGCCCAGGAAGGCGATGTCGCGCTCCGTGATGTGGAAGATCGCGAGCACCTCGATCATGGCGGCGAAGCGCTTCTCCGGCTCGTCCTCCGGGTGGCGCTGACCCGCGGCGACGACGGCATCGCGCAGCTCGACCATGGCGGGTTCGAGCGCGGAGACGAGCATCTGCTGCTTCGACTCGTAGTAGTGGTAGACCCCGGCCACGCTCATGTGCCCGGCCTGGGCGATCTCGCGCATGGACGTCCCGTGGTACCCGCGCCGCGTGAAGCACTCGATGGCCGCCCCGAGCACGTGGGGGCGCTCGGATTCCGGTTCCACCCGCAGCTGCGCCTCGTGCTCCGGGTCCGTCCCCCAGCCCAGCTCCGCGGGATCCGCGCCGAGCGCGGCGGCGATCTCCTTCAGGCGCGCGCGGGTGACGGAGACCTTGTCGCGCTCGATGAGCGAGAGCGTTGCCGGGCTCACGCCGATCTCCTCGCTCACCTGCTCCAGGGTGCGGCCGCGGGCGTTGCGGGCGCGGCGGATGCCCTGGCCGATCGTGTCGCGGGCGCCGCCCGGTGGGGACGAGGTCATCCTGCCAGGGTAGACGATCGGCACAGCCCGCCCGCCGGAGCCGTGCGAGAATCGTGCCGTGCGCCGGGAGTGCCCCGGCCGCCGCCGCAAGAGGAGGGGCCGTGGCCGATCGCCGCTTCGCGCTCGAGCCGCAGCCCACCGCGCGCGCCCCGCTCGTCGAGGCCACCGCCGGTGCGCTCATCGTGCGCCCGCCGCGCGGACCCGCGGTGGAGCTGCCGCGCACCGGTGCGCGGGCCCCCGCGGTGATCGGGTTCGCGGACCTGCGCCTGCGCGCGGGCGGGAGCATGAGCGGCGATCCCGAGCGCGGCCAGCCGCGGCGCACCGCCTGGCGGCGGTGCTGGTTCGTCCTCGATGGGGCCGGGGAGCCGCTGGCCTACCTGGGCGGTGACCCGCAGCCGCTCTACCACGCCTACGCGGTCAAGCGCTTCTGCGCGCGCTCCGGCCTGCGCTGGGAGGACATGGGCATCATCGAGCCCCAGCGCTTCGCCCAGCTGGCCGGTGCGAGCGCCGCGCTGCCTGAGGCGGCCGGTGCCGCCGCGCGCACCGTCGCCGCTCCCGGGCGCATGTGGCTGCTCGCGGGGCTCGCCGCCGGCGGTGCCATCGCCGGGTTCCCGCTCATGGTCCACCTGCTCAACGTGCGCCCGGAGTGGGCGCTTGCCTGGGTGCTGGGACTGGGGGCGGGCTCGCTGTTCGCCCCGTTCTTCCTCCTGTGGCCCATGCAGGCGTGCGCGCTCGTGCGCCCGCCGCGCACCGTGCGCGCCGTTGCCTGGGCGCACTGGGCTGTGGCGGCGGTCTGCGCGGTGCTGGCCGCCGTGTGCGTGCCGCTGAGCTGGAGCTCCGCCGAGGTGCTCGGCAGCGGCACCGGCTGGCCGCTTGCCCTGTGGGCCGGCCTGGCGGTCATCGCGCTGCTCATCCCCAGCACCGCGCGGGCCATGATGATCGCCCGCGACCCGCGCACGGTGGGCGCCCGGAGCCTCCGCGAGGCCCGCGAGGCCGTGCGGGCCCACCCGTTCTCCGACTTCCGCCCCATCGGCTCCCCGCCGCCCCGCCGGGACCGGGCAGGCGGCCACGGGGCGGGGTCCGATGCCGATTCCCCACTCCCGGGCTCAGCCGCGTCCCAGGGCCCTGCCGCGTCCCCGGACTCTGCCGCAGACAGTGGGGGCACGGGCGATGCGGGCACGGGCGGTTCAGCCCAGCGGCGCTGAGGCGTCCTGCGCTACGCTTTCACACGAGCCGAGCGGTCGCTCGGCTGGCGTCGAGGCGGACACCGGAGTCCGCAGCGAAGGAGCAGCGCGATGACCGCCGATACCCCCGCCCCGGAGCTGCGCGCGGCCCAGCCGTTCGACGAGCCCCTCGGCTCCCGCTTCCCCACCGCCGTCGCCATGTGGGACGCGGCGGTGGCGGAATACGGGGACGTGCCCTTCCTCTACGACTTCGCACAGCCGCTGACGTTCCGCGAACTCGACGAGCGGGCCGCCGCCCTGGCCGGTGCACTGTCCCGGGCCGGGCTGGGCCCGGGCGACCGCATCGCCCTCTTCGCACAGAACGACCCCCTGTTCGTCGCCGGGCTCATCGCGGCCTGGAAGATCGGCGGCATCGCGGTGCCCGTCAACCCCATGAACACGGCCCGCGAGCTTGCCTACCACCTGTCCGATTCCGGGGCCCGGGCCCTCATCACCCTGCCGGGGCTCTTTGCGGAGGTCGCCCGCGATGTCGTCGTGAGCGCCGGGCTCGCGCTCACGATCGTGGGCGGGCACCGCGAATGGCGCGGCGACGGCACGGAGGTCGCCGAGGTCGCAGCCCCGGCCGAGCTCGCCGCCGAGCCGCGCTGCGTGCTCGCCGAGGACGTCTTCGCCGACCCGCCGTCGGTGCCCGCCCCACCGCAGGCGCGGCCGGACGATGTCGCACTGCTCACCTACACCTCGGGCACCACGGGCAAGCCCAAGGGCGCCTGCAACACCCACGGCAACCTGGCCTTCGACGCCGAGGTGTTCGAGGCGCTCACCGGGCTGCGCCCGGGCCAGCCGATCCTGGGCGTCGCCCCGCTGTTCCACATCACCGGCATGGTCGCCCACCTCATGCTCGGCATCCGCGGCGCCCATCCCATCGCGCTGACACACCGGTTCCACCCGAAGGCGATGCTTCAGGCCGCGCGCGCCCATCGCCCCGTCTTCACGATCGGTGCCATCACCGCGCTCATGGCCCTCGCGGACGCGAGTGAGAACGGACCCGAGGACTTCGCCGGCCTCGACGTCGTCTACACGGGCGGGGCCCCCGTGGCCCCCGCGCTGGCGGACAGGCTCGAGGGCGTCTTCGGCGCCTACGTGCACAACATCTTCGGCATGAGCGAGACGACCTCCGCGGCCATCGGCGTGCCGCGCGACGCGCGCGCCCCGGTCGACCCCGCCTCCGGCGCCCTGTCGATCGGGCGGCCCGTCTACGGCACCCGGGTGCGCGTCGTGGGCGAGGACGGCCGCGACTGCGCGGCCGGTGAATACGGCGAGCTGCTGTGCGCGGGGCCCCAGGTGGTGCCCGGCTACTGGGAGCGCCCGGAGGCGACGCAAGAGGCGTTTGACGACGGCTTCCTCAGGACCGGCGACGTGGGCTTCGCCGATGCCGACGGCTGGATCTTCCTCGTCGACCGCAAGAAGGACATGATCAACGCCGCCGGCTACAAGGTGTGGCCCCGCGAGGTCGAAGACGTCATCTACGGCCACCCGGCGATCAGCGAGGCGGCCGTCGTGGGCGTGGCCGACGAGTACCGCGGTGAGACGGTCAAGGCGTACGTGACCCTCAAGGAGGGCGCACAGGCCAGCGGGGAGGAGATCGTCGACTACTGCCGGGCGAACATGGCGGCCTACAAGTACCCGCGCAGCGTCGAGGTGCTCGAGCAGCTGCCCAAGACCGCGACCGGCAAGATCCTGCGCCGGGAGCTGCGCTCGCGCTGAGGGGGCTGCCGGCCAACGGGTCGCCCGGCCGTGAATGGACACGGCCGCCGGAGGGCATCCGGCGGCCGTGTGGGCGGTAGCGGGGGGGAGGCTCGATCTCCCGACCTCACGATTATGAGTCGTGCGCTCTAACCAGCTGAGCTACCCCGCCTCGGCACGCTGAACGTGCGAGAGCCCCGAAAGGGAATCGAACCCTTGACCTTCTCCTTACCATGGAGATGCTCTGCCGACTGAGCTATCGGGGCAACGAGAAAGAACTGTACATGAGCCACTCGGCTGTTGGCAAAACCTCGCCGGGACCATCGGCACCGCCCCCGGGGCCCGCCGCCGCGGCCCTCTCCCAGCCGGCAGGCGGGTGCCTCAGACCGCCTCGTACTTCGCCGCGAGATAGCCCTGCAGGCGCCCCGGCTGGTTCGTGATGAGGCCGTGGACCCGGGCTGCCAGCAGCCGCTCCCATTCCCGGGCGGTGTCGACGGTGAAGACGAAGACGCCGAACCCCGCCCGCATCGCCTCCTCGACGAGCTCCCGGCGCAGGCCGTAGCCGCGCATGGAGACGTTGATGCCGATCGCCTCGAGCTCCGCCGCCAGTTCCAGGTCGCCCTCCTTGGGCACCATGCGCAGCAGGCAGCGCGGCACCATGGGGGCGAGGTCGCGGCAGGCGCCCACCGTGCGCGCGGAGAAGCTCTGGACGATCGTGCGATCGGACATCCCCGCGGCGATGATCTCCTCGGCCACCCGGCTGACGGCGCCCGGCGACCAGTCGTGCTTGAGCTCGAGGAGCAGGCTGCCCCCGTGGGCCCGCAGCGCGGCGAGCACCGTGCGCAGCGGGCTCACGCGCTGCCCGGCATACCCCGGCCCCAGCCAGCCGCCGGCATCGGCGAGCGAGATCCGCTCGTCGCTGAGCTGGGCGATCGTCCCGTGCGAGCCCGTCGTGCGGCTGAGCGTCTGGTCGTGGATGACGATCGGCGTGCCGTCGGCGCTCAGGTTGATGTCGACCTCGATGAGGTCGACGCCCAGCGCCCGGGCGGCGTCCACGGCGGCCAGCGTGTTCTCCGGCGCCACGCCGGAGTACCCGCGGTGGGCGATCACCCACGGCGGCGCATCGGCGCCCGGCACGCGCTCGGCGCCGCTGGCCTCGAGGTACTCGGCGAACACCGCGGGGCTCACACCACGCCGAACGCGAGCATCGCGTCCGCGACCCGCCGGAAGCCCGCGATGTTGGCGCCCGCGACGTAGTCGCCGGGGTGCCCGTACTCCTCGGCCGTGGCGAGGCAGTCCGCATGGATGTTCTTCATGATCTCCACGAGGCGCTCCTCTGTGTGCTCGAACGTCCACGTATCGCGCCCGGCGTTCTGCTGCATCTCCAGCGCACTCGTGGCCACACCGCCTGCGTTGGCGGCCTTGCCGGGGCCGAACGCGACGCCCGCATCGCGCAGGATCTCCACCGCATCGGCCTGCGTGGGCATGTTCGCGCCCTCGGCGAGGACCTTCGCGCCGTTCTGCACGAGCGCGCGGGCATCGTCGGGGTCGACCTCGTTCTGGGTGGCGCACGGCAGCGCGACGTCCATGGGGACCTCCCACACGGAGCCGCCCTTGACGAAGCGGGCGCCGGAGCGGCGCTCGGCGTACTCGCCGATCCGCCCGCGCTCGACCTCCTTGATCTGCTTGAGCAGCTCCAAGTCGATGCCGGCCTCGTCGACGACGTAGCCGGAGGAGTCGGAGGCGGTGATGGCCCGCCCGCCCAGCTGCTGGACCTTCTCGATCGCGTAGATCGCGACGTTGCCGGACCCGGAGACGCCCACGGTCAGGCCGTCGAACGACATCCCCAGCGTGCCCAGCATCTCCTGCGCGAACGCGGCCGCGCCGTAGCCCGTGGCCTCGGTGCGCACGAGCGAGCCGCCCCAGCTCAGGCCCTTGCCGGTGAGGACGCCGGACTCGTAGCGGTTCGTGATGCGCTTGTACTGGCCGAACAGGTAGCCGATCTCCCGCGCGCCCACTCCGATGTCACCGGCCGGCACATCGGTGTACTCGCCGATGTAGCGGTAGAGCTCCGTCATGAACGACTGGCAGAACCGCATGACCTCGTCATCGGACTTGCCGTGGGGATCGAAGTCGCTGCCGCCCTTGCCGCCGCCGATCGGCAGCCCGGTGAGCGCGTTCTTGAAGATCTGCTCGAAGCCCAGGAACTTCACGATGCCGAGGTTGACACTCGGGTGGAAGCGCAGGCCGCCCTTGTAGGGGCCCAGCGCGGAGTTGAATTCGACGCGGTAGCCGCGGTTGATCTGCACGGTGCCCGCATCGTCGATCCACGGCACCCGGAAGATGATCTGGCGCTCCGGCTCGCACATCTGCGCGACGATCCGCGCGTCCTCGTACTCCGGATGGCGGCCTTCCATGGCGCGCAGCGAGCCCAGCACCTCGCGCACGGCCTGGTGGAATTCCGGCTCGTTGGGATTGCGGGCGAGCACCCGCTCCAGCAGGTCGTCGATCGACTCGCGGGCCATCGTCTCTCCATTCGTCGGCGGTTCGTCGGGCGTGCCTGGGCCGGGCGCGGCAGCGGCCGGGCCACCCGGGCCTCGGGCGCGCGGTGCCCACCGCCGCCGAGGCGCGGGGCAGTGGCCGTGCCGGTCCCAGTCTGCCATCCGCGGACCGCGGGCCGCCTCCCGCTCACCGCGGGCTGAGACGGGTGCCGGGACGCCCCCGCCCGGTAACGGCGGTACCGCTGCGGTGCGCCACCGCAGGACCGGTCGGCGGAACGCATCGACGCCGGGCGGACCCCTGCGGGAGAATCGCACGATGACCGGCGATGGGACAGCGGGCAGCACACGGCACCGGCGCGCGGACGCAGAGCGCTCGCGCGCGGGCGATTCGGGACACGAGGCGGGTGCAGGCGACTCGGGCGCCGCGGCGGGCGATGAGCGGGCGGCCGGGCACAGCGTGCCCATCGGCGAGCACGCGCTGCTGTCGGACAACCGGACGGCCGCGCTCATCACCCGCAGGGCGTCGTCGACTGGCTGTGCCTGCCCCGCTTCGACTCGCCGGCCGCGTTCGCGGCCCTCCTGGGCGACGAGTCCAACGGTGCGTGGCGCCTGGCGATCGCCGACGGCCGCGTGCTCTCCCGCCGCTACCTGCCCGGCACGCTCATCCTCGAGACGACCTGGCGCTCCCCCACCGGCACCGCCGTCGTCCACGACTTCATGCCGGTGCTCCATCCCCCGGGCGACCACTGCGATGCGGCCGGCGCGGCCGCCGCGGCGGACGTCGCCCTCGATGCGCCGGTGCCCCCGGACGGGCACGCGCCCAGCGGCGCCCCGGTGGCGGAGAACTCCGACCTCATGCGCACCGTGACCTGCACGCGCGGGCGCGTGGTGGTCGAACAGGAGCTGCGCGTGCGCTTCGACTACGGCTCGGTGGTCCCCTGGGTCCACCAGCAGGCCGATGCCGCGGGCACCGAGGTCTTCACCGCGGTGGGCGGCCCCAGCGCGCTCGCCCTCCACGGCCCCGCGCTGCACCCGCACGACTCCGTCCACGAGGGCCGCCACGAGCTGAGCGCCGAGGCACAGGCCCGTGCGACGTGGACGCTCACGTGGTTCCCCTCGTGGTCGACCGCGCCCGAGCCGCCGGATCCGGACTGGGCACGGCAGCGCACCCACGCGGCGTGGAGCCAGTGGCTCGAGCGCTCCGAGGTCGCCGGCGAGTGGTGCGAGCTCGTGGAGCGCTCGCTGCTGACCCTGCGCGCCCTCACCCACCGCACCACGGGCGGGATCGTCGCCGCGCCCACGACGAGCCTGCCGGAGGACTTCGGGGGCGAGCGCAACTGGGACTACCGCTACTGCTGGCTGCGCGACGCGGCGCTCACGCTCGAGGCGCTGCTCACCCACGGCCACACCTCGGCGGCGGCGGGCTGGCGGGACTGGCTGCTGCGCGCCATCGCCGGCGATCCCGAGCGCCTGCAGATCATGTACGGCGTGGGCGGCGAGCGCATCCTCACCGAGCTCGAGCTCGACCACCTGGCCGGCTACGACGGCTCGCGGCCCGTGCGCGTGGGCAACGCCGCAGTCGCGCAGTACCAGGGCGACGTCGTGGGCGAGGTGATGATCGCACTGGCGCACATGCGGCGCGCGGGGCTCGCGGAATCGCAGTGGTCCTGGGCGCTGCAGTGCGAGCTGCTGCGCTACAGCGCCGCGCACATCGACGATCCGGACCAGGGCCTGTGGGAGATGCGCGGGGAGCCCGCCTACTTCACCCACTCGCGGATCATGGTGTGGGCCGCCTTCGACTGCGGGATCCGCGCCGTCGAGGACGAGGGACTCACCGCGCCCGCCGCGGACGTCGAGGGGTGGCGGCGGATGCGCGCCCGGCTGCGGGAGGAGGTGCTGGAGCACGGGGTCGACGAGGATGGGGCGTTCACCCAGACCTACGGCTCCGCGGAGGTCGATGCCTCCCTCCTGCAGATCCCGCACACGGGCTTCGTGCCGGCCGATGACCCGCGGATGCTCGCGACGGTTGCCCGGATCGAGGCCGACCTGCTCACCGCCGACGGCCTGGTGCTGCGCTACCGCGCCCAGGGCCAAGACGGCCTGGCGGGCATCGAGCACCCGTTCCTCGTCTGCTGCTTCTGGCTCGTCGAGCAGTACGCGGACTCCGGGCGCCGCGCGGATGCGCACGCTCTCATGGAGCGCGTCGTGGCCGCGGGCAACGACCTGGGGCTCTTCAGCGAGGAGTACGACGGGCGCGCCGGCCGCATGGCGGGAAACTTCCCCCAGGCGTTCAGCCACCTGGGCCTCATCCGGGCCGCCGAGGCGCTCGGCCGCGTGGGCGCCGCCGACTGAGCCGACCGCACGGCCCCGGGGTGCCGATGCCTCGATCCCGGCACCGGCGTGAGGGACGGCACGGCGTGGACAGCAGCGCTGGGACGGGCGACGGCGCCGAGCGGCGCGCCCGTCACCGGTCACGCGCGGGCATCCACGGCGAAGGCCCCGCCCCAGCGTATTCGCTGGTGGCGGGGCCCTTCTTCCGTGTGGCAGGTATAGGATTCGAACCTATGTAGGCATAAGCCAACTGATTTACAGTCAGTCCCCTTTGGCCGCTCGGGTAACCTGCCGCGGTGCGCTCGTGCGGGTCAGCCCGCATGAACACCAGAGAAAGCATACATAGCGCCGCGGCCGTTGTGAAATTGCGGGGCCGGCGCCCGCGCATACCGCTGTCACCGCACCGCGCCGCGCAGCCCGCAGCCGCCCCGAGCCCCTAGACTGGCCGCACGAGCACCGGCCCCGCGCCTCGACGACCCGGCTGGGGGCCGGCCCCGCACACCCAAGACGAGCAGCGGCCGCGGCGGACGCGAAGGAGTGGATGACACATGGCAGGCGATTCGAGCTTCGACATCGTGAGCAAGGTCGACAAGCAGGAGGCGGACAACGCCCTCAACCAGGCGGCCAAGGAGATCGGCTCGCGCTACGACTTCAAGGGCACGGACGCCTCGATCGCCTGGTCGGGCGAGAAGGTCATGATGAAGGCCGTCTCCGAGGACCGCGTCAAGGCCGTCCTCGATGTCTTCGAGTCCAAGCTCATCAAGCGCGGCATCTCCCTGAAGTCGCTGGACCTGGGCGAGCCGTACCCCTCGGGCAAGGAGTTCCGCCTGGAGGCCTCGATCAAGGACGGCATCGACCAGGACAACGCGAAGAAGATCTCGAAGATCATCCGCGAGGAGGGCCCCAAGGGCGTCAAGGCCCAGATCCAGGGCGATGAGCTGCGGGTGACCTCGAAGAAGCGCGATGACCTCCAGGACGTCATCTCCCTGCTCAAGGGCAAGGACCTCGACGTCGACGTGCAGTTCACGAAATACCGCTGAGCACCCCGGCGCCGCCCCCATCCGGTGGCCCTCACCCGTGCCGGTCGCCCTGTGCGCTGTGTCCCGGACCGCGGGCGGCCTCGCGGGCGCGGCGCCGTTCGCGGCCCTCGGTGCGGAAGCCCAGGAGCACCACGGCGATGCCCGCCGCGGCCCCGATCGCCGTCTCCGCCGCCCGCGAGGCGACGAGCCCGCCCACCGGCTGGGGGCTGCCCAGCTGGGTCATCGTGAGCGCCAGCGGGGTGATGAAGAGCAGAGCGAGTGCGTAGTTGCGGGTGACCAGCACCTCGGCGGCGAACTGCAGGACGATGACGTAGAGCACGAGCTGCCAGGGCTGGGCCGGGAACGCGAGGAGCAGCGCCGTGACCGCGACCCCCGCCAGCGTGCCCACGATCCTGTGCAGGCCGCGGTCACCCGCGCCGAGCGGTGGGGCGCGCTGATGGGCGCGGCCGCCGCCACCATCGCCCAGTAGGAGTGGGAGAGGCCCGGCAGCAGCTGCGTTGCGGCGATCCCCAGGGCCCCGCCCAGCAGGGGCGCGGCGGTGAAGCGGCCGAACTGCCCCGCCAGCTCGCGGGCCGCGAGGTTCGAGGTCAGGCGGCCGAGGGGCTCGTGGATGCGGCCCTCGCCCAGCAGGTGGGCCCCGGTGCCCAGCAGGATGCAGAAGCCCGCGGCCGCCGCCGCGCTGCCCGCGGCGAGCCACACCGGAGCCCCGTGCGGCACCGAGCCCACCGCGGCGGTGGCGAAGATGAAGAAGATCGACCCGGACGGCTTGAGCCCGAATCGCGCCGCGGTCACCGCACCGGCCCCGGACACGAGCGCGGTCACGGCAGTGAGCGCCCAGACGTCCGCCCCCAGCGCCGCGAGCACGGCGCCGACGGCCACGGAGGCGGTGAGCAGCCCGCCCGCGATCGCCTGGCGCGCCGCCCGCGCGCGGCGCGCCTCGAACCGGCCGTAGATCCCGGTGAACGCGCCGAAGGAGGCGTAGATCGCGAGGTCCAGCCGGCCGAGCGCCAGCAGCGCGAGGAGGGGGGCCCCCACGCCCAGCGCGATGCGGAAGGCGGGGATGTGGTCGCGCTGGGCGGGTGCCAGGCGGAAGAATTCGCGGACGTGGTTCACGGGTGCGGGGGCTCCTGGTGGTCTGGGACTGGGGGGCTGGTGGGCTGGTGGTCCGTGGCTGGGGTGGCGGGCGTGTGGACGACGGGTTTGGGGCCTGCGGCCGGCCTGCCCGGTGCGCGCCGGCGGACGGTCTGCAAGGGTGGGAGGCGATTGCCCGCCGCCCTGCTCAGGAGCCCCATGGACACCCTCAAGTCGATCGTCCTGTTCGCACTGGCCGCCGTGCTCGAGATCGGCGGGGCATGGCTGATCTGGCAGGGCGTCCGCGAGCACCGCGGGTGGCTGTTCCTGGGCGCCGGGGTCGTGGCGCTGGGCCTCTACGGCTTCACCGCCGCTCTGCAGCCCGACGGCGGCTTCGGGCGGGTCCTCGCGGCCTACGGGGGCGTCTTCATCGTCGGGTCGCTCGCGTGGGCAATGGTCGCCGACGGCTTCCGGCCCGATGCCTGGGACCTCAGCGGCGCGCTCGTCTGCCTGGTCGGCGTGGCGCTCATCATGTACGCCCCGCGCTGAGCGGCCTCGGGCCCGGGCGCCCTCCCCCGGGCCGGCTGAGGGGCGTGTGGGCCCGGCCCACGCCCCGGCCCGCGCCCGAGGCGGCGCCGCTCAGTGCCCCGCGGGCGCCTCGGCGGCGGACTCCACCGCGCGCCGGGCCTGCGCGAGCATGCCCTCCCGCGTGGCGATCTTGATGCGCTCGCGGCCGTGGGGCTCGCCCGCGGCCTTCTCCGCGGCCTCGAGGAGGTGGTAGCCCTCCCAGTCGACGTACTCGACGCCCGCCGCGTCGAGGAAGTCCACAATGTCGTCCTCGCCCGGGTGCGCGGGCTCGGGCAGCGCACCGGCAGCGCGGTCCTCGATGAGGTGCGTGATCGTCTCGAGCGCATCGCCCTTCGTGTGGCCGATGAGGCCCACCGGGCCCCGCTTGATCCAACCGGTCGTGTAGACGCCCGGAATGGTCTCGGCCTGCGCGGCCGTGGCCTGTGCGTCGCCGTCCACCACGCGGCCCTCGACGTTCGTGATGACGCCGCGGGCCTGATCGAAGGGCAGGCCGGGCAGCGGCGAGCCGAAGTAGCCGACCGCCCGGTAGACCGCGTCCATGCCCCAGTCGACGAATTCGCCAGTGCCGGTGACCCCGGCGTTGCCGTCGAGCTCCTGGCGCTCGGTGCGCAGGCCCGTGACCCCCTCCTCCTGGGTTCCCAGCACGGCCACCGGTGCGTGGAGGAAGTGCAGGTGCAGGCGGCGGGGGGCGCCCGTGGGCTCGCGCAGCGTGAAGTCCGTGAGGGTCTTGGTGACCTGCTTGACCTGGTTGTTCGAGTGGATCGCCGCCATGGAGGCCTCGTCGAACTCGAAGTCCTCCGGGTAGACAATGATGTCGACGTCCTTGACGTGGCCCAGTTCGCGCAGCTCGAGCGGGGTGAACTTCGTCTGCGCCGGGCCGCGGCGGCCGAAGACGTGGACGTCCGTGACCTCGGACTTCTTGAGCCCGTCGTACACGTGATCCGGGATCTCCGTGCTCAGCAGGTCATCGGCCTGCTTGGCGAGGATGCGCGCCACGTCGAGGGCCACATTGCCGTTGCCGATCACCGCGACGCGCTGCGCGTCGAGCGGCCACTCCTGGCCCACATCGGGGTGCGAGTCGTACCAGTTGACGAAGTCGGCGGCGCCGTAGGAGCGCGGCAGGTCCACCCCGGGGATGTCGAGGCGGGCATCGACGAAGCTGCCGGTGGAGAAGATGACGGCGTCGTAGTGGTCCTGCAGCTGCTCGAGCGTGATGTCCGTGCCGAAGTCGACGTTGCCGAAAAGGCGGATGTCGCCGCGGTCGAGGACCTTGATGAGCGCGTTGATGATGCCCTTGATACGCGGATGGTCCGGGGCCACGCCGTAGCGCACCAGGCCGAAGGGGGCGGGCAGCCGCTCGAACAGGTCGATGCTGACCTCGAAGTCGCGCTCGGCCTTCGTCAGCAGGTCCGCCGCGTAGATCCCGGCGGGGCCCGCGCCCACGATCGCCACCCTGAGAGCTCGGCTCATGTCACTCCTTTAGCGTCTGCGTCGGCCGCGCGCGGTCTGAGGCCCGCACGGGCACCGCGGACCAGTCTAATTGGCCCAGCATTTCGTTGCCGAATCCCGGTGCAGGATCACTGTGACCCGGGCCAGGATCGCTGCGGCAGCGGCTCCGGGGATCACTGCGGCAGCGGCAGCGGCAGCGACGCAGGCCCGGTGCGCGCCGGATGGCGTCTCTGCCCGCGGGCACTCGCCCCGTGAACCCGGGGCCTCCCTAGACTGAGCGGGTGACCCACACTCCCCTCCCCGAGGACGAGGCCGCCCGCCGTCGCGCTGGCCTGCTCCTCGGCACCGCCAGCTATGTCTTCTGGGGTTTCATGCCCCTGTTCTTCGCGCTCGCGGCGCCCGCCTCGAGCCTCGAGATCCTCGCCCACCGCATCGTGTGGTCGCTGGTCTTCTGCCTCATCCTGCTCACCGGCGCCCGCGGCTTCGGCCGGGTCCTGGCCGCGGTTCGCAGCCCCCGCCTGTTGGGCACCCTGGCCCTGGCCAGCGCGATCGTCGCGTGCAACTGGTTCGCGTTCCTCTACGGGGTGAAGGTCAACCGCGTCCTCGAGATCTCGCTGGGCTACTTCATCAATCCCCTCGTCACGATCGCGCTGGGCGTCATCTTCCTGCACGAGCGGCTGCGCCCGCTCCAGTGGGCCGCGGTGGGGTTGGGCGCTGCGGCGGTCGTCGTCATCGCGGCGGGCTACGGCCACATGCCGTGGCTGTCGCTGGCCGTGGCCTTCAGCTTCGGGACCTACGGGCTGGTGAAGAACCGGGTGGGCGGCCGGGTGGGCGCCCTCGAGGGCCTGACGATCGAGACGGCGGTCCTCACCCCGCCCGCGCTCGTCGTCATCGGCGTCCTCGCAGCCACCGGCCACTCCCACTTCGGCAGCGCAGGCCTGGGCCACGCGGGCATCATGATGCTCCTGGGCCCCCTTACCGCGATCCCGCTCATCATGTTCTCCGGGGCCACGCGCCGGGTCCCGCTGTCCTGGGTGGGCATGCTCCAGTACATCGCGCCCACCATGCAATTCGTCCTCGGCACGCTCGTCTTCCACGAGGCGATGTCGACGACCCGCTGGATCGGCTTCATCATCATCTGGGCCACGGTCGGACTCATCATCGCGGACATGCTGCGCGCCTCCCGGCGGGGCCGCCGCCGCTGATGGCGCAGCGCTGGGGTTGCCCCCGCATCGCACCGGCGTAGACTCGGGCTCCCGCTCACCCGAGCGCACAGCCTCTCGCTGTACCACGGCGCTCGCCGCCGGCTCGCCCCGGCGAGCGCCGGCTTCGGACGGGGGCCCCGGGCGGCGGGCCGCACGCCGTCGCAGCGGAACCGAAAGGCGGCACGATGCAGGCATTCCTCGCTCAGCCCGGCGGCACTCCCGCCCTCTCCGACTGGGACCCGCCCACTGCGGAACCCGCGCTCGCCCCCGTGCGGGCCGCGGCGCTCAACCCCGTGGACCTCGCGATCGGCGCCGGCGGCTTCCCGTTCCGCCCGCTCTCCGCCGGTGACGTGCTGGGCTTCGAAGGCGTCGCCCAGACCGGCCCGGACACCCACGTCTACTTCTCCGCACCGGCTCCGCCGTTCGGCTCGTTCGCCGAGCGGGTGGACCTCTCCGGTGCGGAGACGGTGGAGCTGCCGGCGGGCGTCGACCCGGTCGCCGGCGCCGCGCTCGGGGTGCCCGGCATCGCCGCCTTCCTGGCGCTCACGAAGGCCGGGCGGATGCAGGCGGGCGAACGGGTGCTCGTACTGGGCGGCACGGGCAGCGTGGGCCGCCTCACCGTCCAGCTCGCCCGGGCACTCGGCGCCGCGGAGGTTGCGGCCACCACCCGCGGCGCCGGCAGCGCCATCGAGCGTGCGGGAGGACGGCCGGTGCACGCCACCACGGCGGACGAGATGTCCACCGGCCTGGCAGGACTCGAGCCCTTCGACGTCGTCGTGGACACCCTGTGGGGCGACTACGCCGGCGCTGCGGTGGAGCACACCGCCCGCTATGGGCGCTTCGCGCAGGTGGGCAACTCCGCCGGGGCACGCGGTGAGATCGCCGCCCCGGACTTCCGCAATCGGGGCATCTCCTTCATCGGCCATTCGAACTTCCTGGCCGCCTCGGCCGAGCGCACCGCCGCCTACGCCGAGGTCGCCGCCCTGCTGGCCAACGGCGAACTCGAGGTGCGGCCCGACGTCCGCCCCCTGGCAGAGCTGCCGCAGGCGTGGGCGGATGCCGCAGCGGGCAGGGGCGGCGGCAAGCTCGTCGTCTGCCCCTGAGCCGTCGCCTCCGCATCCCGGATCACCAGCCCCGCTGGCAACGACGGCGCCTCTCCTGTCTCCCGCGGCTCTCCCACGGCGACGACCAGACGATCTTCGCCGTGACGCCCGAACGCCTGGTCGGCGGCGGCCGCGGCGCGCGCGAACCGCGGGAGCCGCGAACGGCGCTCGGTCTAGGCGACCCGCTCGACGACCGAGGCGGCAAACGCCTCGAGCTCGTCGCGCACGGCGCCCGCGGGCAGCGCGGCCAGCGCCTCGACGGCCTCGGCGGCCCAGCGGCGATGGAGCGAAGACCGGCAAGACGCCGGGCACGGACCTGCGCGAGGGCGTGCCGACGCTGCCCGTGCTCTACGCCCGCCGCGCCGCAG
>NZ_WWEQ01000020.1 GCF_009857845.1 Brevibacterium rongguiense
CGCCTGCGCGACCGCATCACCTCCGCACCGCCGGCACCGGGCGCCGCGCCCGGCCCCGCAGGCGCGAGCGGTTCGGACCCACAGGACCCACAGGACCCGCAGGACCCGCAGCTCGCGCAGTGGCGCGCCGAGCAGGAGCGCATCGCCGGGCTCGAGCCCGCCGCGGCCGCGGCCGCGGCCCGCACCCTCCTCGATGCCATGGAGCGCGGGCTGGAGCAGCGGTGACCCGCCTCGACGCGGAGCTCGCCGCCCGCGGGCTCGCCGCCTCGCGCACGCGCGCGGCCCGGGAGATCGCGGCCGGGCGCGTGCGCGTCGACGGCGGCATCGCCGCCAAGGCCTCCCAGCCCGTCACCGCGGACAGCGTCATCGAGCTGCTCGACCCGGACCCGTGGGTCGCCCGCAGCGCCCACAAGCTGCTCGGCGCCCTCGACGCGCTGGGCCTCGCCCCGGCCGTCCGCGGTGCGCGCGCCCTGGACGCCGGGGCCTCCACGGGCGGTTTCACCCAGGTCCTCCTCGCCGCCGGTGCCGCGCACGTGAGCGCCGTGGACGTGGGCCACGGACAGCTCGACCCGGTGCTCGCCGCCGACCCGCGGGTCGCCGACCTGCCCGGGACGAACCTGCGCGACCTCGACCTCGCCGTGCTCGGCGGAGCGCCGGTCGACCTCGTCGTCGCCGATGTCTCGTTCATCTCGCTCACCTACCTCGTGAGCCCGCTGCTGGGCGTCTGCGCCCCCGGGGCCCGCCTGCTGCTCATGGTCAAGCCCCAGTTCGAGGCGGGCCGGGCAGGGTTAGACAAGCACGGCGTCGTGACCAGCCCCGCCGCGCGCGCCCAGGCCGTGCGCACGGTCGCAGCCGCCCTGACCGCCGCCGGCGCGACGGTGCTCGCCGGCGCCCCCTCGCCGCTGCCGGGTCCCGCGGGCAACCGCGAGTACTTCCTCCTGGCACGGGCCCCGGGCGCGGCGGAGGAGCCGGGCGCGGACAGCGCCCCGCAGGCGGGTTGGGACCCAGAGGAATTCGCCGCGCAGATCGCGGCCGGTCGCGCCTAGCCGCACAGCCGGCCCCCGCCTCGGCCCCCCGCGGCGGTCGGATCAGTAGAATCGGGTGCGGATCGCGCCGAGGGGAGAGGAGAGCACGTGGAGGACCCGCACGCCCAGCGCAGCATGGTCGTGGTGCTGCACCCCCACCGCGCCGCCGCCCGCGCCGCCGCGCTCACCGTGTGCGCGCGGCTCGCCGCGGAGGGCATCGAGGCGCGCATGCTCGAATCGGACTACCGTGCCCTCGTCGAATACGAGGACCAGCCGGAGGTCCCGATCTCCGTCATCCCCGACTCGGCCCCCAACCCGGACAGCGCCGATGTCGAACTCGTCATGGTGCTGGGCGGCGACGGCACGATCCTGCGCGCCGCCGAGCACTTCCACGGCTCGCAGGTGCCGATCATGGGCATCAACCTCGGCCACGTGGGGTTCCTGGCCGAGAGCGAGCGCAAGGACCTCGAGCTCGCCGTGCGGCGGGCCGCGGACCGCGACTACGAGGTCGAGCAGCGCATGGCGCTCGACATCGCCGTGTCGCTGGGCGACGAGGTCATCCACCGCGGCTGGGCGCTCAACGAGGCGACGATCGAGAAGAGCCGCGACTGCTCGATGATCGAACTCGCGCTCGGCGTCGACGCCCGGCCCGTCACCTCGTTCGGCGCCGATGGCGTCATCCTCGCCACCCCCACCGGCTCCACCGCCTACGCGTTCTCCGCGGGCGGGCCCATCGTCTGGCCGGAGGTCGAGGCGCTGCTCATGGTCCCCATCAGCGCCCACGCGCTGTTCGCCAAGCCCATGGTCGTCGCCCCGGATGCGCGCCTCGGAGTCGAGTTCGCCTCCGTCCAGCCCGATGCCTCCGCCGAGCTGTGGTGCGATGGCCGCCGCATCCTCGACCTGCCGCGCGGTGCGCGCATCGAGGCGGTGAAGTCCGCCACGCCCGTCCCCCTGGCCCGGCTGAACATGGGCGAGTTCTCCGACCGCCTCGTCGCGAAGTTCCATCTGCCGGTGGCCGGCTGGCGGGGACCGGCGGTCGAGCCGTGATCGAATCGCTCACCATCGAGAACCTCGGCGTCATCGCCTCCTCCCACATCGACCTGGGCCCCGGCCTCACCGTCGTCACCGGCGAGACCGGCGCCGGCAAGACGATGTTCGTCACCGCGCTCGACCTGCTCACCGGCTCCCGGGCGGAGGCGCACATGGTCCGCGCCGGGGCCGAGCGAGCCGTCGTCGAGGGCGTCTTCTCCCTGGGCGGCGCGCCCGGGGTCGCCGAGCGCGTCGGCGAGGCCGGGGGCGAGGCCGACGATGAGGTCATCGTCGCCCGGGTGCTGCCCGCGGCCGGGCGCGCGCGGGCCACGGCGGGCGGGCGCACCGTGCCGGTGGGGGTGCTCTCCGACATCGGCGCCGAGCTCGTGAGCATGCACGGCCAGAGCGAGCAGCTGACCCTGCGCCGGGCCGCGCGCCAGCGCGAGCTGCTCGACCGCTTCGGCGGCCCGCAGCTGGCCGCCGCGCTGGCCGACTACCGCGCCGATTTCGCCGCCTGGACGCGTCTGGAGAAGGAGAACGAGGAGCTGCGGGCCGGCGCCCAGGAGCGCGCGGCCCGCATCGCCTTCCTCGAGACGGCGCTTGAGGCCATCGAGGCCGTGCGCCCCGTCGCGGGCGAAGACGAACGGCTGCAGGCCCTCAGCGCCCGGCTGTCCGCGGCCGAGGAGCTCACCGCCGCCGTGGGCCGCGCCCACGACGGGCTGGTGGGCAGCGACTGGGACGAGGCGCCCAACGCCGTCGACCTCATCAACGCGGCGGCGGCCGAGGTGGGCCGCGCCGCCGAGCGCGATGCCTCCCTGGCCGAGGAGGCCGAGGCGATCACCGGGCTGGGCCTCCAGCTCGCCGACGCCGCCGAGCGGCTGGGCGGCTACCTCCAGGGCTTCGAGGAGCTCTCCGAGGTCTCCGTCGAGGACACGGAGTCCCGCCGCGCCGCCCTGGGCTCCCTGTCGGCCTACGGCGCCGACGTCGGCGCCGTCCTCGCGTTCGAGGAGCGCGCGGGCGCGGAGCTGCTGGCCCTGCGCGCCTCGGACGAGTCCCTCACCGACATGGACGAGCGCCTCACCGCCGCCCGCGCCGCCGTCGAGGCGTCCGGTGAGGTCCTGCGGGCCGCCCGCGGCGGGGCCGCCGAGGACTTCTCCGCCCAGGTCGCAGCGGAGCTCGCCGCGCTGTCCATGCCGAAGGCCGGTGTCGTGTTCGAGATCGAGCCGGCCGCCCCGCACGCGCTGGGCGCGGACACGGTGCGCATGCTCTTCTCCGCCCACTCCGCCACGCAGCCCGGCGACATCGGCAAGCTCGCCTCCGGCGGCGAGCTCTCCCGCGTCATGCTCGCGATCGAGGTCGTCATGGCCCGCACCGAGGCGTTCCCCACGTTCGTCTTCGACGAGGTCGACGCCGGCGTGGGCGGGCGCGCCGCCGGCGAGATCGGCCGCCGCCTCGCCCTGCTGGCCGAGCGCTCCCAGGTCATCGTCGTCACCCACCTCGCCCAGGTCGCCGCGTGGGCCGATCACCACATCACCGTCGTCAAGGACGACGGTGGAGCGGGCGTGGTCTCCGGCGTCCGCGTGCTGGGCGAGGAGGAGCGCGAGGCCGAACTCGCCCGCATGCTCGGCGGCATGTCGGAGTCCGGGTCCGCGCGCGCCCACGCCCAGGAGCTCATGGCCACCGCCGCGCAGGCCAAGCGCGGGAGCGCGCAGCAGGTCGGCGGGGCACCGCAGCCGGGCAGCTGAGGCGGCCCGCTCCCTCAGAGAGCGCTCAGGCGCCGCGTGGCACAATGATCCCGATGGACACACCTCCCCCCGAATCCGACCCGGTCGCGCAGATGCGCGCCGTGCGCGCGGCAGATGTCGCGCGCCGGCGCCGCCGCAGGATCGCCGAGCGCGCCGCCGCCGGGCGGGATTCCGGCGCGGGTCCGGGTGACGGAGCCCCGGCCGGCTCCACCGCCGCGGGCACCGGCGAGCGCGGCCCAGCCGGCGCCTCGGCGGCGGGCGACGGCTCCACCCGCACGAGCATGAACCGGGCCCTGGCCGGCCTCGTCGAGACGATGGCCGCGCACGAGCGCGAGGGCCGCGAGCTCGTCGCCGACGACCTCGAGCTGCCGCAGCTGCGGACCTCGTTCGAGGGCCGCCAGGCGCTCGTCGTCGTGCGCGGCCACCACTACAAGGAGGACCTCGCGATGCTGCGGTCCTACATCCGCGAGTACAAGCCCGTGCTCGTGGGCGTCGACGGCGGCGGCGACGCCCTCCTCGAGGCCGGCTACACCCCGGACCTCATCGTGGGCAACCTCGACGCGGTCTCCGATGCCGCTCTCAACACGAAGGCCGAGCTCGTCGTCCATCCGCGCGGCGGCGGGGGCGATGCCGGCGCGGCCCGGCTCGAGCACGCGAACCTCGACTTCGAGCGCGTCGAGGCGCCCGGCACGAACGAGGACCTCGCCCTGCTCATGGCCGACACGCTGGGCGCGCAGATGATCGTGGCCGTCGGCACCAACGACACGTTCGTCGAGTTCGCCGACGGCGGGCGCTCGGACATGGCCACGACGTTCCTCACCCGGCTGCGGGTGGGCTCCCGGCTCATCGACGCCAAGGGCGTCTCCCTGCTCTACCGCCGCAGCGTGGGCTCCTGGCAGCTCATCATCCTCGCCATCGCGGGCCTGCTCGCGGTCGCGGCGGCGCTCTTCGCCACCGCGGCCGGCCAGACCCTCATTGGCCTCATCGGCGCCCAGCTCGACGGCTTCTTCGGCTGGGTCCACTCGCTCTTCGCCTCCGCACCCGCCAGCGAATAGCGGCCCACCCGCTCCGGCCCGCGCACCCACCGCCCAGACAAGGACGCAACCGCCCGTGATCGACTTCCGCTACCACCTCGTCTCCCTCATCTCCGTGTTCCTCGCCCTCGCGGTGGGCATCGTGCTGGGCGCGGGGCCGCTCAAGCAGCCCATCGGCGAATCGCTGCAGAGCCAGGTGGAGAGCCTGCGCACGGACCGCGACAAGCTGCGCGGCGAGCTCGACACCGCCCACGGCGATGTGCAGAAGCTCAACGACTTCGTCGTCGCCGAGGCGCCCAGCCAGCTGCGCGGGGCCCTCAAGGGCCGCACGGTGGCCGTCGTGCACGCCGCGGATGCGGATGCGGACCAGCTCGCGGCGGTGCAGCAGCGGCTGCGGGAGGCGAACGCGAAGACGGTTGACGCCGGGGGGCTAACCGCCAAGACCTTCGCCTCCCAGGAGCGCGACGACCTCGTCGCGAAGCTGCGCGAGCTCGACACCGCGCTGCCCAAGGACCCCGGGACCGCGCTGACGACCGCCCTGGCCAAGGCGCTGAGCGCCGAGCGCGGCTCGCAGCCCTACAGCGCCCAGACCGCCAAGGACGTGCTGACCGCGTTCCAGGACGCCGGCCGCTTCAAAGGCGGGCAGGCGCAGAAGGCCGATGCCGTCGTCTTCGTCGCCGGGGCGCAGACCGCCGCGCAGGACGAGGGGGCCACGCCCACCGCCGGGGCCGCACAGTCGATCCCGGAGGACCTCGTGGCCTTCGCCGCGGGCCTCGGCACCCGCATTGCCACGGTGGTCGAGGGCACCTCCGGCAACGCCTCCAGCGGCCTCGTCGCCACCCTGCGGGCGGACAACGCGGACGTGACGACCACCGACGGCCTCGAACTGGGCGCGGGCCCCGTGATCGGCGCGCTCGCCGTCAAGGAGCGCCTCGCGACGAACAAGAACCAGGCGTACGGCTTCGCCGACGGCACCGCCTCCCTCGTCCCGGGCATCGCGAAGAGCTGAGGCCGAACAGCCGAGGCCGGGCGCGCGCCGCCCGCCCCCGGCGGCGGGTGCGCCCGGGACCGCGGCCGGTGCGTCAGGGCCGGCGACCGGTGCGCCGGTGCCTGCCGTAAGGTAGGGCCAGACCGGCCGTGCACGGCCCGACACGCTGCAGGAAGAGGACCATGAGCTCACCCGACGCCGCGCTTGCCCTCGACGGGCGCACGCGCATCCTCCACGTCCTCACGAGCGCGCACACCGCCATCGGCGAGGTCGCCCGCGCCGCGATCGCAGCCCAGCTCGAGGCGGGCCTGGCCGTGGCCGTCGCCGCCCGGCCCGAGGTGCTCGCCGCGCTCGAGCTGCCGGCCTCCGAGCTGCTGCGCACCGTGCCGATCGCGGCCGCCCCCGGCGTGCGGCCCAGCGACGCCGAATCCGCGCTCGCCCTGCACAAGCGCTACCGCTTCGTCGACGTCGTCCACGCCCACGGCCTCCACGCCGCCGCACTCGCGGGCCTCGCGTGCACGGGACTGCCGCAGCGCCTGCGGCCCGCGCTCGTCGCGACGCTCGGCCACGACGAGCAGACGGGGCCGATCGGGTCGCTCGAGGGCGCCGTCGTCGCCCGCACCGCCACCGCGGTGCTCGGCACCACCGAGCCCATCTGCGAGCACTACGAGGACCGCGTGCCCCTGGTGCGCCGGGCCCGCCTGCTGCGCTCCGAACTCGCCCGCGAGGTCGCCCCGCGGCTGAGCCGTGCCCGCGTGCGCGAGGACCTCGACGTCCCCGCCGGGGCCGTGCTCATCGCCGTGCCCGTGCGCATGGCCGACACCCCGGAGTTCACCGCGATCCTCGAAGCCGCCGCGCGGCTGCCCGAGGCGCGCGGCGACCGGCGCTGGGTCGTGGCGTTCACCGGCGGCGGCCGCGCCGCGGACACCGTGGCCCGGGAGTTCCTGCCCCGCTTCGACCACCTGCGCGTCGAGCCCCAGGTCAGCACCGTGGACACCGCGGCGGCGGCGGACATCGTCGTGGCCGGGACGAAGCTGGGCGGCATCGACGCGGCCGGCCTCATGCAGCTGCGCCGGCCCGTGGTCTTCGTGGGCTCGGAGCAGGAGGCCCGGGTGTGGGGTCCCTCCATCCCGCGCGCGGCACCGGGGGACACCCGCGGGCTGCTGCACGAACTCGAGGAGCTCTCCGACCATCCGGCCCAGCGCGTCCAGGACGGCTTCGCCGCCCGCCGCCGGGTCGTCGCCGATGAGCGCTTCGACCCCGCCGCGCTCGACGACGTCTACGCGCGGGCGCGCATCGCCGCCGCCCTGTAGCCGGCGTGGTCGGCCCAGCCCGGCGCCCGTATTCCCGCGCCGAGCCGCCCCGGCCCGCCCGGTGCGCGCCGGGCGCTAAGCTCGAATCCCCAGCGACTGCCGCCGGCCCGCGGCTCTGTTAGAATCGAGGTCCGTGGTGCAACGACTGAGTTCAAGCGGAAAACACAAGACCCGACACATCTTCGTCACCGGCGGAGTCGTGTCCTCACTGGGGAAGGGCCTGACCGCTTCGTCGCTCGGCCACCTCCTCGCAGAGCGCGGCCTCAAGGTCGCCATGCAGAAGCTCGATCCCTACCTCAACGTGGATCCGGGCACGATGAACCCGTTCCAGCACGGCGAGGTCTTCGTCACCGACGACGGCGCGGAGACGGACCTCGACATCGGCCACTACGAGCGCTTCCTCGACACGAACCTCGACGCCAGCGCCAACGTCACGACGGGCCAGGTGTACTCCGAGGTCATCGCCAAGGAGCGGCGCGGCGCGTATCTGGGCGACACCGTCCAGGTCATCCCGCACATCACCGATGAGATCAAGGCGCGCATGCGCGCCCAGGCCGACCGCACCGACGGCGGCGCCCCCGATGTCATCATCACCGAGGTGGGCGGCACGGTGGGCGACATCGAATCCCAGCCGTTCCTCGAGGCGGCCCGGCAGATCCGCCACGACGTGGGCCGCGACAGCGTCTTCTTCATCCACGTCTCGCTCGTGCCCTTCATCGGCCCCTCGGGCGAGCTCAAGACGAAGCCCACCCAGCACTCGGTGGCCGCGCTGCGCTCGATCGGCATCCAGCCCGATGCGATCGTGCTGCGCTCCGACCGGGAGCTGCCCGGCTCCATCCGGGCGAAGATCGCCTCGTCCTGCGACGTCGACTACGAGGCCGTCGTGTCCTGCGTCGACGCGCCGAGCATCTACGACATCCCCAAGGTCCTCCACGACGGCGGGCTCGACGTCTACGTCATCCGCCGGCTCAACCTGCCCTTCCGCGACGTCGACTGGTCCGAGTGGGACCGGGTCCTCGACCGGGTGCACCGGCCCTCGGCGGAGATCGAGGTGGGCCTCGTGGGCAAGTACATCGACCTGCCCGACGCCTACCTCTCCGTCACGGAGGCGCTGCGCCACGGCGGGTTCGCCAACGACGCGAAGGTGAGCATCCGCTGGATCCTCTCCGATGACTGCGAGACGCCAGAGGGCGCGGCCGAGCAGCTCGCGGGCCTCGATGCGATCTGCGTGCCCGGCGGCTTCGGGGTGCGCGGCATCGAGGGCAAGATCGGCGCGCTGGGCTATGCCCGCGCCCACGGCATCCCCACCCTGGGCCTGTGCCTGGGCCTCCAGTGCATGGTCATCGAGTACGCCCGCGCCGAGGCGGGGGTCGAGGGCGCCTCGTCCACCGAGTTCGACCCGGAGGCCGCCGAGCCCGTTGTCGCGACGATGGAGGAGCAGCTCGAGATCGTCGACGGCGAGGGCGACCTGGGCGGCACCATGCGCCTGGGCCTCTACACCGCCGAGCTCCTGCCGGGCTCCGTGACCGCCGCGGTTTACGGCTCGGACAGTGTCGAGGAGCGCCATCGCCACCGCTACGAGGTCAACAACGCCTACCGGCAGCGCCTCGAGGACGCCGGCCTCGTCATCTCCGGGACCTCGCCGAACGGCCAGCTCGTGGAGAACGTCGAGCTGCCCGCCGAGGTCCACCCGTACTACGTCGCCACGCAGGCCCACCCGGAGCTGCGCTCGCGGCCCACCGACCCGCACCCGCTCTTCGCCGGCCTCATCCGGGCCGGGCTCGACCACCAGCGCGCGGCCGGCGGGGCGTAGGCGTGCTGCGCGACCAGCCCGTCGACGTCGAGGTCTCCGACTCCCAGACCGTCTTCCGGGGCAAGGTCTGGGACGTCCAGCGCGAGACGTTCACGCTGCCGGAGGCGCAGCGGCCCATGGTGCGCGACTTCGTGAGGCACACCGGGGCCGTGGCGATCGCCGCGCTCGACGCGCACGACCGGATCTTCCTCATGCGCCAGTACCGCCACCCCATCCGCACCCGCGACTGGGAGATCCCGGCCGGGCTGCTCGATGTCGACGGGGAGGACCCGGCGGCCGCCGCGCGCCGCGAACTCGCCGAGGAGGCGGACCTGCGGGCCGCCGACTGGCACGTGCTCGCGGACTACGTCTCCTCGCCCGGCGGGATGGACGAGACCCTGCGCATCTACCTGGCCAGGGAGCTGAGCGAGGTCCCGGATGCCGAGCGCTTCGCCCGCGCGGACGAGGAGAGCGGCATCGAGCCGCGCTGGACACCGCTGGCCGAGGCCCGCGAGGCCGTCATCGCCGGGGGCATCGGCAACGCCACGACCCAGCTGGCCGTGCTCCACGCGTGCGCGGCCCGGGAGCGCGGCTGGGAGGACCTGCGCCCGGCCGATGCGCCGTGGCCGGCCCGCGAGCACCTGCGGGGACGCTGAGCCCGTGGCCCGCCACGGCGCGCAGCTGCTGCCCGACGGGCCGCCCGCCCTGCGCGCCGCGGCCGCCGACTACCTCACCCACCTCCGGCTCGAGCGCGGCCTGTCCGCGAACTCCATCGACGCCTACGCCCGCGACATCGCCAAATACGTGGCGGTGCTCGCGGCCCGGGGCGTGAGCGACTTCGCCGCGGCCACCGCCGAGGACATCCGCGCGTTCGCCGCGGCTCTCGAGGCCGACGGCCTTGCCGTGCGCTCGCGGGCGCGGGCCACCGTGGCCGTGCGCCGGCTCCACCGCTTCCTGCTGGCCGAAGGCCAGGCCGCCGACGACCCCGGGGCGGACGTGGCCCCCGCCTCCGGGGCCGAGCGGCTGCCCAAGGCGCTCACGGTGGCCGAGGTCGAGGCGCTCATCGACTCCGTCAGCGGCGAGAGCCCCGGCGAGCTGCGCGACCGCGCCGTCCTCGAGTTCCTCTACGCCACGGGGGCGCGCATCAGCGAGGCCGTCGGCCTCGACGTCGACGACCTCGACCTGGGCCAGGGCGTGGCGCGCCTCTACGGCAAGGGCAGCAAGGAGCGGCTCGTGCCGGTGGGCTCGCTCGCCGCGGCCGCCCTCGAGGCCTGGCTGGTGCGCGGACGCCCCGGATTCGCCGCCAAGGGGGCCGGCGCCTCGGGCGAGCGGGCCGGCGCCGTCTTCCTCAACGCGCGCGGGGGCCGGCTGAGCCGGCAGAGCGCCTGGGCGATCGTCACCCGCGCCGCCGAGCGCGCCGGTCTGGCCTCCCACGTCACCGCCCACTCCCTGCGGCACTCGTTCGCCACCCACCTGCTGGAGGGGGGCGCGGACATCCGCGTCGTCCAGGAGCTGCTGGGCCACGCCTCGGTCACCACGACGCAGATCTACACGCGCGTCACCGCCGAGAGCCTCCGCGAGGTCTACGCGACTGCCCACCCGAGGGCGCGGTAGCGCGGGTCATACACGCGCGTCACCGCCGAGAGCCTCCGCGAGGTCTACGCGACTGCCCACCCGAGGGCGCGGTAGCGCGGGGCTCCTGCGGGCGCGGTAGTCTGGTCCCGATCCGCCCCGACGAAAGGTGAGAGCTCCCCGTGGCCGACTCCCAGCAGCAACTCGACATCCCCGCCTCCGAGCAGATCGGCCCCACCGGCCGGCCCCTCGTCGAGTTCCCGGAGCCCGCGCCGCTCGACGAGCACGGTCCCGCGCGCATCATCGCGATGGTCAACCAGAAGGGCGGGGTGGGCAAGACCACCTCGACGATCAACCTGGGCGCTGCGCTGGCCGCCTACGGCCGCCGCGTCCTCCTCGTCGACTTCGACCCGCAGGGTGCGCTGTCCGTCGGCCTGGGGCTCAACCCCCACGACCTGGAGCTCAGCGTCTACAACGTCCTCATGCAGTCCCGCTTGGATCCGCACGAGGTGATCGCGACGACGGCCGTGGACAACATCGACGTGCTGCCTGCCAACATCGACCTCTCGGCCGCGGAGGTCCAGCTCGTCGGCGAGGTCGCCCGCGAGCAGGTGCTCGCCCGCGCGCTCGCCAAGGTCGCCGACGAGTACGACGTCATCCTCATCGACTGCCAGCCCTCCCTGGGCCTGCTCACGGTCAACGCCCTCACCGCCTCCCACGGCGTCATCATCCCGCTCGAGACCGAGTTCTTCGCCCTGCGCGGCGTGGCGCTGCTCGTCGAGACGATCGAGAAGGTCCAGGACCGCCTCAACCCGGGCCTGCAGATCGACGGGATCCTCGCGACGATGTTCGACGGGCGCACGCTCCACGCCCGCGAGGTCATCGCCCGCGTCGTCGAGGCGTTCGGCGATCGGGTCTTCGACACCGTCATCAATCGCACCGTGAAGTTCCCCGATGCCTCCGTCGCCGCCGAGCCCATCACCTCCTACGCGCCCACCCACCCGGGCGCGGAGGCCTATCGGCGGCTGGCCCGGGAGCTCATCAGCCGCGGCGGCGCCCCCTGAGCGCGGACACCCTCGCGGTGGCAGCCGCGCACCCGGGCGCCGGGGAGCGCGAGGCCGCCGAGGCGGTGGCCGGGTTCGTCGTCGAACTCGGCAACTTCTCCGGGCCCTTCGACGTGCTGCTGGCCCTCATCGGCAAGCGCCGCCTCGACATCACCGAGGTCGCGCTGGCCGAGGTGACCGACGAGTTCATCGCCTACGTGGGCACCCTGCGCGACCGCGGGGCGGCCAGCCTGGCCGAGCTGTCCCACTTCCTCCTCGTCGCGGCCACCCTGCTCGACCTCAAGACCGCCCGGCTGCTGCCGCGCGGCGAGGTCGACGACGAGCTCGACCTCGAGCTCCTCGAGGCCCGCGACCTGCTCTTCGCCCGCCTCCTCCAGTACCGCGCCTACAAGGGCGTGTCCGCGGTGCTGGGCGCGGCGATGCGCCAGGCCGCGCGCCGCACTCCGCGCGCCGTGCCGCTGCCGCCGGAGTTCCACGACATCCTGCCCCCGCTGGACTTCACGACGAGCCCCCAGGCGCTCGCCGCGCTGTTCGCGGCCATCATCAGCCGGGACCGCACCCCGCCCAGCGTCGCGCTCGACCACCTCCACCTGCCGCAGGTCAGCGTGGCCGAGCAGCGCGCCCGCATCGTCGCGCTCCTCGAGTCGCACGGCGGGGCCGCCGAGTTCGCGCAGCTGACCGCGGATGCCGAATCCGGCCTCGTGGTCGTCGCCCGCTTCCTCGCGCTGCTCGAGCTGTTCAAGGCCGGGGTGTGCGCGCTCGACCAGGACGAGCCGCTCGGGGCGCTCCACGCCCGGCTGCGCCCGGGCGCGCCCGGCGCCGCGGCGCTCGGCCCGCCCAGCGCGGACACGGCGGGGGAGGATCCCGATGCCTAAGCCGCCGCGCCCGGACGGCTCCGCGGACCCGGCCGCGGAGCCCCGTGACGGCGGACCGGCGGCCGCGCGGGAGCCGGTGGCCGAACCGGCACCCGAGCTGCGCGCGGCACTCGAGGCGATCCTCGCCGTCGCCGCCGAGCCCGTCGCCCCCGCCCAGCTCGCGGATGCCCTCGGAGCGGATGCGGGCGAGGTCGCCGCTGCGCTCGCCCACCTCGGCGCGGACTACGACGGGCAGCTGGCCGGCCCGCGCCGCGGCTTCGAGCTGCGCGAGGGCCCCGGCGGCTTCCGGCTCTACTCCCGCGCGGCGCACCACGAGGCGGTGCGCGAGTTCCTCACCGCGGGCCAGACGGCCCGGCTGTCGCAGGCAGCGCTCGAGACCCTGGCCGTCATCGCCTATCGCCAGCCCGTCACCCGCGCCCGGATCGCCGCGATCCGCGGCGTCAACGTCGACGGGGTCGTGCGCACCCTGCTCATGCGCGGGCTCATCGTGGAGGCGGGCGAGGACGGCGCCTCGGGCGCCCAGCAGTTCGTCACGACCGACGAGTTCCTCGCCGCCGCGGGCCTCGACGCCCTCGACCAGCTGCCGGACATCGCCCCGTTCCTGCCCGAGGGCGACGACGTGCCCACGGCCGACTGAGGTCGGGAATACATTCGTTTTTCGGTGTACTGTTTCCGAAGTGGCTATCTGCTGCTCCGGGTTGGTGTCAGTGATCCGCCTACGTTTCCAATCGCGACCGAGTGCTCGCGGTGTCACAAAGGATTCTCCGCATGAATCGTATCCTTCGGTCCGCAGCGCTCTTGTCGATCGTCGGGTTGAGCATGTCCGGTTGTTCGCACAAGGAAGAAGGAGGTTCTTCCACTTCTGCTACTCCTAGCTCAGAGTCGCAGGCAGACGCGGCATTGGTTCACGAGAAGGCCGCGGACTGGGGAAGCGTGGATCAGCTTGAGATCCCGAAGCTGACGCAGTCGACAAAGCGCTATACGGCACAGGACCTCGTCAGCATGGAGGAAGCCGCGTCTTCCATCATGCGCGCGATGTCGATACCCCACAAGAATCTCGACACAAACGAGGCCGTTCAGCAGACACTGAACTCGGCTCCCGGTCAGCTTCGCAGTTATATGCGAGGTTTTGTGAAGTGGGATAAGAAGCATGAAGATTTTTGGCCCCTGGGATATGCGACCGACCTGGCTGACGGGTGGTCGGTCACAGGTAGCGGGCAGTCGACATCTGGGTGGCAGGTGAAAGATGTCAAGTTGCGCGGGGAGCCTGCGGTCGAGGTTTCACTCGCGACTCGTTCTATCTATCCCCTGGTCCGGAACGGTGAGTCTGAGCCGGCGCTGGTTCCGATGGTGCGGTGGGTGTCGTTGACCACCGTCAACCCCGAATATGCGGCTACTAGTGGCGATTACTACTACAGGGGTCTGATGAGAGCATCTGGTGCGGACGTGTGTACTGCCCAACGTGGCCGTGTAGCTCCGTACGTTGAAAAATCCTCTCCTTCCGCAACATCTACAGCAACTGCGAGTTCAGATGGCAGTAGCTTTCTAAGACGCTTCTTTTCCGCTCCGAAAGGTGAATATATCGGAAAATCAAAGTTCCGGTATTCCAAGAAGGAATTGGCGGACATGAAAAAGCAGGTTGCCGCCTGCTAGCTAGCACCCGGTGCGCGCTCGACAGCCAGGGTACCTGCACCGTCGTACTCTCACCCGTCGGCATCTGGGACAATGGGGGAATGAATTCCCACGACAGCCGCGCCCCCGGCCACCGGTCCAAGCGCCCCACCCGCCGCCAGCGCGCGCAGACCGCCAAGTCCGGCCCCGCGGGCGCCGATGTCCACACCCCCGACGGCGTGCGCCTGCAGAAGGTGCTCGCGGAGGCCGGCCTGGGCTCGCGGCGCGCCTGCGAGCAGCTCATCGCCGACGGCCGGGTGGCCGTGGACGGCGAGATCGTCACGGAGCTCGGGACCCGCGTGGACCCGCGCACCCAGCGCGTCGAGGTCGACACCATGCCCATCACGGCCCAGACGGGCCGGGTCTACCTCGCCTTCAACAAGCCCGCGCGCATGGTCACCTCGATGGACGACCCGGAGGGCCGGCGCGATCTCAGCGAGGTGGTCCGCGACCGCCCCGAGCGGCTCTTCCACGTGGGCCGGCTCGACTTCGACACCGAGGGCCTGCTGCTGCTGACGAACGACGGTGACGTCGCCAACCGCCTCACCCATCCCCGCTACGAGATCCAGAAGACCTACCTGGCACAGGTCAAGGGCCCGGTGGCCCGCGACGTCGGTGCCCGCCTGCGCGAGGGCATCGAGCTCGAGGACGGCCTGGCCCGCGTCGACTCGTTCAAGCTGCTCGACTCCACGCCGGGCACCGCGCTGGTCGAGGTGACGCTGCACTCGGGGCGCAACCGGATCGTCCGGCGCCTCTTCGACGCGGTGGGCAACCCGGTCGAGCGGCTCGTGCGCACGAAGTTCGGCCCGATCGAGCTGGCCGAGCAGCGCCAGGGCAAGCTGCGCGACCTGCGGCCCGACGAGGTCGCGAAGCTCTTCGAGGCCGTGGGGCTGTGAGGGTCCACATCATCGGCGCGGGGCTGCTCGGCACCTCGCTGGGCCTCGCGCTCACCCGCCGCGGCCACGCGGTCACGCTCGACGACGCCTCGCCCACCGTCAGGCGGCTGGCCGCGGACATGGGCGCGGGCCGGGCAGACGATCCTGAGGCCCCCGACGTCGTCGTCGTCGCCACGCCGCCGGACGTGGCGGGGGAGACGATCGTGGGCGCCCTGCGCCGCTGGCCGCGCGCCACGGTCACCGACGTCGCGAGCGTCAAGGGCGCGATCCTCGAGCGCGTCCGCGCCGCCGCCACGGGCCCCGAGCTCGACCGCTACATCGGTTGCCACCCCATGGCCGGGCGGGAGAAGTCCGGTGCGGCCGCGGCCCGCGCCGATCTCTTCGCCGCCCGGCCGTGGGTCATCTGCTCGGACGCGGACACCCCGCCGGAGCGCCTCGACGAGGTCATCGCGCTCGCCCGCGATGCCGGCGGCAGCGTCGTCCACCTCGACCCGGACTTCCACGACTCCTCCGTCGCGCGGGTCTCCCACGCCCCGCAGGTGCTCGCGACGCTGCTGGCCGCCCGGTTGCGCGCCATGCCCGCCGAGGGCATCGCCCTGGCGGGCCAGGGACTGCGCGACACCACGCGCATCGCGGCCTCCGATCCCGGCCTGTGGACCCAGATCCTCGCCGGCAACGCCGCCGAGGTGCGCGCGGTGCTCGCCGAGGTTCGCGCCGACCTCGACGAGGTCATCGCGGCCCTCGGGCTGGGCCCGGGTGCGCTCGCCGTCATCGCCGGCGCGCTCACGGCCGGCAACGAGGGCCACGAGCGGATCCCCGGCAAGCACGGCGCGGCGCCCACGAAGTACGCCGATGTCACGGTCTTCCTCGACGACCGGCCGGGCACGCTCGCCCGCCTCTTCGCCGACATCGGGGAGCTCGGCATCAACGTCGAGGACATCCGGATGGAGCACGCCACCGGCATTAAGCTCGGCAGCGTGGAGGTCGCCGTCCTCCCCGCAGCGCAGGCCGCCCTCGAGGAGGGCCTCGCCGAGCGCGGCTGGTGGATCCCCGCCGCCGCGCTGTCCGAGGAGCCCGCCCGCGAGCCCCGCCGGGCCGGGGGCGCCGGCGCACAGCCGGCCGACGCCGACTCGGCGCCACAGCCACAGCAAGCCCAGCACGCAGCACAGCACGCAGGAGAAGGAGCGCCATGACCGCCACCGTCATCGCCATCGACGGCCCCAGCGGGGTCGGCAAGTCGAGCGTGTCGAAGGAGACCGCGCGCCGGCTGGGCTTCGGCTACCTCGACACCGGCGCGATGTACCGCGCCATGGCCTGGCTGGCCCACCAGCGCGGCGTCGGCGACCCCGGCGACGTCGTCGAGCTGGTGCGCGGCGCGGAACTGGAGATCTCGACGGACCCGGATGCGTTCGCCATCGAGGTCGACGGCATCGACGTGACCGACGACATCCGCGACCCGGAGGTGGCCCAGTTCGTCCAGACCGTCTCCGCGGTGCCCGAGGCGCGCAGCGAGCTCATCGAGCGCCAGCGCGAGATCATCGCCGCGGCCTCGCCCGGCATCGTCGTCGAGGGCCGGGACATCACCACCGTCGTCGCGCCGCAGGCCCCGGTGCGCATCCTCATGACCGCCGACGAGGCAGTGCGCATCGCCCGCCGCGCCGCGGAGCTGCACGGCGCGGCCGATGCCGCGCACGTGGACTCCACCCGCGCGCAGATCTCCGACCGCGACGCCCGCGACGCGCAGACGACGAACTTCACGACCGCCGCGGACGGCGTCGTCACCCTCGACACCACGCACATCGGCTTCGACGAGTCCGTCGCCGCCGTCCTCGAGCTGATCGGAGACCGCACATGAGCGCACCGGACCCCGAGGGCTTCGTCGAGGCCCCGGACGAGGAGCTGGGCCGGCGCGTCGCCGGCATCGACGACGCGGAGGCCGAGCAGCGCGCCCAGACCCTGCGCGCGGGCCTGTCGGACTACGAGCTCGAGGACGAGGACCGCAGCCTGCTCGACACCGCGCTCGCCGACGAGTTCGACGACGAGGAGACGGGCCCCGCGCCGGTCCTCGCCGTCGTCGGCCGGCCGAACGTGGGCAAGTCGACGCTCATCAACCGCATCCTCGGCCGCCGCGAGGCGGTCGTCGAGGACGTGCCCGGGGTCACCCGCGACCGCGTGAGCTACCCCGCGGAGTGGAACGGGCGCCCGTTCACCCTCGTCGACACCGGGGGCTGGGACATCGACGTGCGGGGCATGGCCTCGCGCATCGCCGACCAGGCCGAGATCGCGGTGGACATGGCCGATGCCGCCATCTTCGTCGTCGACGCCCGCACCGGCGTGACGTCGACGGACGAGCACGTCGTGCGGATGCTGCGCCGCGCCGCGCGCCCCGTCGTCCTCGCCGTCAACAAGGTCGACGACGAGCGCGGCGAGCTGCAGGCCGCCGAGTTCTGGTCCCTCGGGCTGGGCGAGCCGCACACGGTGTCGGCCATGCACGGGCGCGGGGTCGCCGACCTCCTCGACACCGTCCTCGAGGTCCTCCCGGAGGTCTCCGCCGTCGACCAGAAGCTCGAGGTGGGCGGCCCGCGCCGGGTGGCGCTGCTGGGCCGGCCGAACGTCGGCAAGTCCTCGCTGCTCAACCGGCTCGTCGGCAGCGAGCGCGTCCTCGTCGACAACGTCGCTGGCACCACCCGCGACCCGGTCGACGAGCTCGTCGAGCTGGGCGGGCGCCAGTGGCGCTTCGTCGACACGGCGGGCATCCGCAAGCGCGCCCGGCAGGCCTCCGGCGCGGACTTCTACGCCGCGCTGCGCACGCAGACGGCGCTCGAGCGCGCCGAGGTGGCCGTCATCCTCCTCGAGGCCGATCAGGTGATCTCCGAGCAGGACGTGCGCATCGTCAAGACCGCCGTCGAGGCGGGCCGGGCGATCGTGCTCGCGTTCAACAAGTGGGACCTCATCGACGAGGAACGCCGCCACCAGCTCGAGGGCGAGATCCAGCGCGACCTCGCCCATGTGGCGTGGGCCCCGCGGGTCAACCTGTCCGCCAAGACGGGCCGCCACGCGGACAAGCTCGTGCCGGCGATGGAGCGGGCCCTCGAGTCCTGGGACACCCGCATCCCCACCGGCCGGCTCAACGCGTTCCTCGGCGAGCTCGTCGCGGCCAACCCCCACCCCCTGCGCGGGGGCAAGCAGCCGCGGATCCTCTTCGGCACCCAGGCGTCGAACCGGCCGCCGCGGTTCGTGCTCTTCACCACCGGCTTCCTGGACCCCGGCTACCGCCGCTTCATCGCCCGCCGGCTGCGCGAGACCTTCGGCTTCGAGGGCACCCCCATCGACATCAGCATGCGCATCCGCGAGAAGAGGAAGCGCAAGTGAGCGCCGGCGCCGCGCAGGCGCCGGCGCCCGCTGCGCACGGGGACCGGCCCGAGTCCGGCGCGCGCTGGCCGCGCTTCCTCGTCGTCGTGCTGGGGATCGCGGGCCTGGCGTTCGCGCTCCAGTTCTTCCGCGGGCTGCAGGACATCGTGGCGCCGGTGTTCCTGGCCGTCAACCTCGTCATCGTCGTCTACCCCGTCCAGCGCTGGCTCGTCGCCCGCCGGGTCCCCGCCTTCGTCGCCGCGATGGTGACGGTGGTCCTCGTCCTCGTGCTCGTCGTCGGCTTCTTCGGGCTCACGGCGTGGTCGATCGCGCAGTTCGTCACCGTGCTGCCCGGCTACAGCCAGAAGATCAGCGTGCTCTACGGCCAGGCGGTGCAGGCGCTCGGCCAGCTCGGCATCACCCCGGACCTCGTGGGCCGGCAGCTGTCCGGGCTGTCGTTCACATCGATCTTCAACGCCGCGATGTCGCTGGCGCAGAACCTCTCGCTGGGCCTCTCGCTCATGGTCACCGCGGTCATGGCCGTGTTCTTCGTGGCGCTGGACTCGATGTCCTTCCCCCAGCGCATGGCACGCGCGGGCATCCTGCGACCGCGCTTCGCCGCGGCCCTGACGTCGTTCGGCGCCGGCGTGCGCCGCTACTGGGTGGTCGCGACGATCTTCGGCCTCATCGTCGCGGTGCTCGACGTGGCGGCGCTCTACGTCATCGGGGTGCCGCTGGCCATCGTCTGGGGCATCCTGTCGTTCCTCACGAACTACATCCCCAACATCGGCTTCGTCCTGGGCGTCATCCCGCCCGCGCTCATGGCCCTCGTCGACGGCGGCTGGGCCGATGCCGTGTGGGTCATCGTCGCCTACTCCGCGCTCAACTTCGTCATCCAGTCGATCATCCAGCCCAAGTTCACCGGCGAGTCCGTGGGCGTGACCCCGTTCGTTTCGTTCGTCTCCCTGCTGTTCTGGTACTGGGTGCTCGGCTGGCTGGGGGCCCTGCTCGCGCTGCCCGCGACGCTGCTGCTCAAGGCCCTCCTCGTGGACGCCGACCCGCGCGCCTCCTGGGTCAACCTCCTCATCGCCTCCGATCCGCCCGCAGCGCCGGCGGCACCCGGGCGGTCGGGCGCGGGCACCGCGGCCGAGGACCGTGCCGAGCCGCCCGCCGAGGCGCCCGCCGCCCGCGTCACCGAGGCCACGAGCACTGCCGCCGAGGGCTCCGGCGCCGCCGGCGCGCCCACGGGCGGCACCACCGGGGGCAGCACCCCCGCGAGCGGCCCCGCCCCCGAGGCGCGTGGGACCCAGGCGCGTGGGGCCGGGGAGCCTCGGGCAGGGGCTTCGGGGGAGCACGGGGACCCGGACGCGCCCGCGGGCTCTGCGCAGCCGGGCAGGGCCGACCAGGGCTCCTGACGCGCGGGCCCGGCCCGCGCCTCGGGCCCATCCGCCCTTTTCAGCGCCGCCGCGCGGTGCTTAGCATGGGGTATGGCCGAACTCGTTGAGATCCACCCGGACAACCCCCAGCCCCGCCTCATCCGCAGGGTCGCGCAGACGATCGCGGACGGCGGCCTCGTCGCCTATCCCACGGACTCCTGCTACGCACTGGGGTGCGCGCTGGAGAACAAGGACGGCATCGAGCGCATCATCCGCATCCGCCAGCTCGACTCCAAGCACCACTTCACCCTCATGTGCCACGACTTCGCCCAGCTGGGCCAATTCGTCATCGTCGACAACTCCGCGTTCCGCACGATCAAGTCGCTGACCCCGGGGCCCTACACGTTCATCATGAAGGCGACGAAGGAGGTGCCGCGGCGCATGATGCACGCCAAGAAGCACTCGGTCGGCGCCCGCATCCCGCAGAACACCACGGCGCTCGAGCTCGTCGCGGAGGTGGGGGAGCCGCTGCTGTCCTCGACCCTCCTGCTGCCCGGCGACGACGATCCGCTCACCCACGCGGAGGACGTCATGGACCGCCTCGGCAACGACGTGGACATCGTCATCGACTCCGGCGTGCCCGGCACCGTGCCCACCTCCGTCATCGACTTCACCGGCGGCGATCCGGTCGTCGCCCGTGCCGGGGCCGGGGACGTCTCCCGCTTCGAGTGAGGCGCGGGGCCCGGGTGAGGCCGTCCTGTCCGACACGCGAACATGTGATTGACACCACAGTGCGAGCCGGGCATAGTGAACGCTCGTGCGGTTGCTTTAAAGGCCCCTGGGCGGCGCCGCGAGTTCGTCAATGGAGATGGAGTCGTTCATGTCAGTGTCCTCTTCGCCCGCCCGCGGGTCGTCCGCGCAGGCCGGCGCCGCGCGGCCGCCGGCCGCCTCGCCGGAGAGCGCGCTCAAGCGCCACCGCGGCCTGCTCGTCTCGGGCATCATCGGCTCCTCGATCGAGTGGTACGACTTCTTCCTCTACGGCACCGCCGCGGCGCTCATCTTCCCCCATGTCTTCTTCCCGGAGAGCTCCGCGCTGACCGGCACGCTGCTGTCGTTCTCGACCTTCTGGGCCGGTTTCATCGCTCGCCCCATCGGCGGCATCATCGCCGGCCACTACGGGGACAAGATCGGCCGCAAGCCCATGGTCGTCATCTCGCTGCTCGGCATGGCGGTCTCCACGTTCGCGATCGGCTGCCTGCCGGGCGCCCACACCGTGGGCGCGATCGCGCCGGTCCTGCTCGTCCTGTGCCGCTTCATCCAGGGCATCGCGTGCGGCGGCCAGTGGGGCGGCCTCGCCCTCCTCATGACGGAGTCCGCGGGCCCCAAGCACCGCGCGTTCGCCGGCTCCTTCATGCAGACCGGGGTGCCCGCCGGCGCGCTGCTGGGCAACCTCATCTTCGTCGGGACATCCGTGCTGGCGGGCGAGGAGGCGTTCGCCGCCTGGGCCTGGCGCGTGCCGTTCTGGTTCACCGCGGTGCTGCTGCCGGTCGTGCTCTACATCCAGCTCAAGGTCGAGGACAGCCCGGAGTTCAAGCAGCTCGAGGCCGAGGTCTCCGATGAGCTGCCCAAGGTCGTCCAGGCCCCGCTCGTCGAGGCGGTGCGCAGCCACTGGAAGACGATCCTCCTGGCCGCCGGCGTCCTCGCGTCGACGAACTGCATCTTCTACATCTCGATCTCCGGCATCCTGTCCTACGGCTCGACGCACCTGGGCATGAAGCGCGACGAGATGATGATCGCCACGATGGCCTCGTGCGCGGTCGGCATCCTCACGACGTTCCTCTGGGCGAAGATCGCCGACGCCTACGGCCGGCGGCCCATCATCATCATCGGCGGGGTGGGCATCGCGCTGTGGGTGCCGTTCTACTTCATGCTCGTCAACACCGGCTCGGTCCTGCTGCTCGGCGTCGCCGTGTGCGTGTCCTCCGTCTTCCAGTGCATGGTCTACGCACCGCTGGCCGCGTACTTCGGCGAGCTGTTCCCGCCCAACATCCGCTTCTCCGGCGCCTCACTGGCCTACCAGCTCGCGGCGATCACGATCTCCGGGGGCACCCCGTTCCTCATGACCTGGCTCATCGCCACGACCGGCGGCACGAACGGCGTGGTGGGCATGGTCATCGTCACCGCCGTCATCACGGTCGGCTGCACCCTGGCGCTCAAGGAGACGAACCCGCGCGCGATCCGCGAGGACCCGCACGCCGTGCCCGGCACCAACCTGTATCCGGACGTGCTGGCGCGCTGAGCGCGCAGCGTTGGGCTGCGCAAGGCCCGGTGGGCCCGTGGGACAGCGGGGCCTGCGGAGCGTGCAAGGCTTGCCGGGCCTGCGCGGCCGCGTGTGCGATGGCCCGGGTGCCCGATGGGCGCTCGGGCCATCGCGCGCCTCCGGGCGATGCTCCGGGCGAGGAGCTGCACGGGGTGTGCTGCTGCGCGCGGCGCAGTCCCGCGAAAATCGTCGGATGTTGCGCAAAAGAGCGATACCCATACCTTAAATAGTGATTGACATCACATTTAGGTTCAGGCAGAGTGAGCGCTTGTACGGCGCACTGAAACGCGTGCCCGTGCCCCGGCCGGCACCGCGCGGCCGGGCCCGTCAACGACGATGGAGCATTCGACTATGGCAGTGACCGACCCCGCGATCCCCACCTCGCGGCCCACGACATCCGCCCACGGCGCCGCGGCCCACCGCAAGCTGCTCACCGCGGGGCTCATCGGATCGTCGATCGAGTGGTACGACTTCTTCCTCTACGGCACGGCGGCAGCGCTCGTCTTCCCGCACGTGTTCTTCCCCCACAGCAGCCCGCTCATGGGCACGCTGCTGTCGTTCTCCACGTTCTGGGCCGGCTTCATCGCCCGCCCGATCGGCGGCCTCGTGGCCGGCCACTACGGGGACAAGGTGGGCCGCAAGCCGGTCGTCGTCGCCGCGCTCATCGGCATGGCGGTCTCCACCTTCGTCATCGGCTGCCTGCCCGGCGCCGGCACGATCGGCGAGATCGCGGCGGTCCTGCTCGTGAGCTGCCGCTTCGTCCAGGGCTTCGCCTGCGGCGGCCAGTGGGGCGGCCTCGCCCTGCTCATGACGGAGTCGGCCGGCCCCAAGCGCCGCGCCTTCTCCGGCTCGTTCATGCAGCTGGGCGTGCCCGCCGGCGCCCTGCTCGGCAGCCTCGTGTTCACCTCCACCTCGCTCATCTTCGGCAGCGAGGCGCTCATCGCGTGGGCGTGGCGCGTGCCGTTCTGGTTCACCGCGGCGCTCGTGCCCGTCGTGCTCTACATCCAGCTCAAGGTCGAGGACAGCCCGGAGTTCAAGCAGCTCGAGGCCGAGGTCGCCTCGGAGCGCCCCGCGGTCGCCCAGGCCCCGCTCGTCGAGGCGCTGCGCGGGCACTGGAAGACGATCGTGCTGGCCTGCGGCGTCATGGCGTCGACGAACTGCATCTTCTACATCTCGATCTCCGGCATCCTGTCCTACGGCACGGTGGCGCTGCACATGAACCGCAACGAGATGATGGTCGCCTCGATGCTCTCGTGCCTCGTCGGCATCGCGACGACCCCGCTGGCCGCGCTGGCCAGCGACCGCTTCGGGCGCCGCCCGATCATCCTCATCGGCGGCCTGGGCATCGGACTCTGGGCGCCGGCGTACTTCGCGCTCGTCAACACGGGCAACCTCGTGCTCTTCGGCGTGGCGCTGTGCGTGGCCTCGGTCTTCCAGTCGATGGTCTACGCGCCGCTGGCGGCGTACTTCGGCGAGCTGTTCGCCCCGCACATCCGGTTCTCCGGCGCCTCGATGTCCTACCAACTGGCCGCGATCACGATCTCCGGCGGCACGCCGTTCCTCATGACGTGGCTCATCGCCTCGTTCGGCAACACGAACGGGGTCGTCGCGATGGTCGTCGTGACCTCGGTCATCACGATCGCCTGCACGCTGGCGCTCAAGGAGACGAACCCGCGCGCGGTCCGGGACGACCCGCACGCCGTGCCCGGCACCAACCTCTACCCGCAGGAGCCCACGAAGGTGCTCGTGGCCGACGCCTGAGCCCGTTCGGCCACCGCGCAGGGCCCGCGGCCCGCACCCGTGACGGGTGCGGACCGCGGGCCCTTCCGCTGCGGGTGCTGGCCGCCGCGGGGCGGCGCACGGCCGGCCGCAGCCCAGCTCCCGGCCGTGCGCCGCCCCGCGCGTCAGTCCAGGGCGATCTCGCGCTTCTGGATCTTGCCCGTGGCGCCCTTGGGCAGCGCCTCGAGGAACCGGATGATGCGGGGGATCTTGTAGGCCGAGAGGCGCTCGCGGCAGAAAGCCTCGATCTCCGCGGCGGTGAGCTCGACACCCGGCATGGGCGTGATCGCGGCGGCGACGATCTGACCGTAGTGCTCATCCGGCGAGCCGATGACCGCGGCCTCGAGGACGCCCGGGTGCTCGTAGAGGACCTCCTCGATCTCCCGCGGGTAGACGTTGTAGCCGCCGTGGATGATCATCTCCTTGAGGCGGTCGACGATCGACAGGTAGCCGTCGGCGTCCTTGCTGCCCAGATCCCCGGTGCGGAACCAGCCGTCGGCGTCGATAGCCTCCGCCGTGGCCTCGGGGCGATTCCAGTAGCCGGCCATGACGATCGAGCCGCGCACGCACACCTCGCCGACCTCGTCCACGTCGGCGTCCGTGCCGTCGAGGGCCACGATCTTCGTCTCGATGTTGGGCAGGTCCGTGCCCACGGTGCCCGGCTTGATGACGCCGTCCCAGCGGTTGAGGGTGGCCTGGGCGGTCGTCTCCGTGAGCCCATAGCCCTCCGCGATCCGCGCGCCGAAGCGCTCCTCGAAGCGGCGCATGAGGCCCACGGCGATCGAGGCGCCGCCGGACAGGGCGAACCGCAGGCTGGAGAAGTCGTACTCGCCCTCCGGCGCATGGGTGATGGCGTTCCACATCGTCGGCACTCCCGCCACCAGCGTCAGCCGGTCGGTGTCCATCACCCTCATGAGCTCCACCGCATCGAAGCGGGGCAGCAGGGTGAGCTGGCCGCCGGCCGCGACGGCGCAGATGAGCACGGACGCCAGGCCGAACACGTGGAACAGGGGCAGGGCGGTGCCGGAGCGGTCGTCCGTCGTCAGGCCCGAGGCCTCGACGCCGTTGCGCCCGGAGTCCAGGAGGTTGCGCACCGTGAGCATGGCGCCCTTGGGCCGCCCGGTCGTGCCCGAGGTGTAGAGCAGTGTGGCTACGTGCTCGGCCGGCAGGCGGGCGGGGGAGAGGGCGCCCAGGTCCTCCCGTGCCGCGGCGGCGACGGACTCGGCGCCCACGGTCGTCAGCGCGGCGAACGGGATGCCCGCCTCGCGCGCGGCGGTCTCACCTGCCTCGGCCGTGGCGGGATGGGCGTGGATCGCGCTGGCCCCCGAGTCCGCGATGTAGTAGGCGAGCTCGCGCGGCGTGGACAGCGGGTTGACCGCGACCACCGTGAGGCCCGCGGCCTGGGCCGCGTAGTACTCGATGACGAACTCCGCCGTCGTGGGCGCGATGAGGATTACGCGCTCGCCCTGGGCGTAGAGCGCCGCGAGCTCCCGGGCGCGGGGCGCGATGAGCCCCGCCAGCTGCGCCCAGGTGAGCTCCAGGCGCGGCTCGCTGAGCGGCCCCCGCAGGAAGACCTCGTCCGGCCGGGTGCGCGCGTGCTCCAGCAGGGGGTCGATGAGGTTGTGAGAGCTCTGCTCCACGATGCTCCTTCGGATCATGGGAGTGCCGACGGCCCGGCGGGCCGCCGCGTCTTCCAATCTGGGCGAACGATTGTTTGGTCTGACTTGAAAACTCCGGTGCGGTCCACTATAGATAGTGGTGAACCCGGTCACAAGAACGGCAAGCGGAAGGCATCGCACGCATGGACATCCGCGGCACGCGCGCCATCGTCACCGGCGGCGCGGGAGGCATCGGCTCGGCCCTCGGGGCGGCCCTGGCCCAGCGCGGGGCGCACGTCGTCCTCGCCGACATCGACCCCGGAGTCGCCGCGGTCGCCGAGGGAATCGGCGCGGGCTCGTTCACCGGCGACACCGCCACGAGCGAGGGCATCGCCGCCCTGCTCGATTCCGCGCGCGAGCAGCTGGGCGGCATCGACGCGTACTTCGCCAACGCCGGCATCATGGGCCCGCGCGGCATCGGCGAGGACGAGGCAGATTGGGACCGCATCTTCGAGACCAACGTCCGAGCCCACATCCGCGCGGCCAAGGCCCTCCTGCCCGAGTGGACGGAGCGCGGCTCGGGCTGCTTCGTCACCACCGCCTCGGCGGCGGGCCTGCTCACCCAGCTTGGCCAGGCCGGCTACTCCGTGACCAAGCACGCAGCCGTCGGCTTCGCCGAATGGCTGTCCATCACCTACGGCGATGCCGGCGTCCAGGTCACGTGCCTGTGCCCGATGGCCGTCGACACCGCCATGCTGCAGGCCGGTGCGCAGGCCGCGGACCCCGTGGACCGCGCGGCGGCAGCCGCCGTGACCTCCGCGGGCGCCGTACTCGCCCCGGCCGAGGTCGCCGAGTGCGTCCTCGCCGCGGTCGAGGCCGGCCAGTTCCTGGCCCTGCCCCACCCCGAGGTGCTCGAGATGTACCGGATGAAGGGCTCCGACTACGACCGCTGGCTGCGCGGCATGCGCCGCTACCAGCGCCAGCTGCTCACCGCCGCCCAGGCCGGCGAGCGCGGCTGCGACCCGACCCGGCGGGGCACGGCAGGGCAGCCGCGCCGCCGCCAGCCCAGCGCCAGCGAAACGAAGGAGTGACAGTGTTCGAAGAATCCGACCGCGCCCGGGACTACCGGGAGCGCCTCGAGGCATTCATGGACGAGTACGTCTACCCGGCCGAGCCCGTCTACGAGGAGCAGATGGCCGCGGCCCCCAGCCCGCACTTCCAGCCGCAGATCCTCGAGGACCTCAAGGCCGAGGCGAAGCGCCAGGGCCTGTGGAACCTCTTCCACCCCCACAAGGAATGGGGCCCGGGGCTGACGAACCTCGAATACGCGCCCCTCGCGGAGATCATGGGCCGCTCCATCGAGATCGCCCCGGAGGCCACGAACTGCAACGCCCCGGACACCGGCAACATGGAGGTGCTCACCCTCTACGGCACGGACGAGCACAAGGAGAAGTACCTGCGCCCCCTGCTCGAGGGCGAGATGGCCTCCGCCTTCGCGATGACGGAGCCCGCCGTCGCGTCCTCCGATGCGACGAACATCGAGATGCTCATGAAGCCCGAGGGCGAGGAGTACATCCTCGACGGCCGCAAGTGGTTCGCCTCGAACGCCATGCACCCCAACTGCAAGGTCCTCATCGTCATGGGCAAGACGGACCCCAACGCGGAGGTCCACCGCCAGCAGTCCATGATGGTCGTGCCCATCGACGCCCCCGGTGTGACCGTCAAGCGCAACCTGCCGGTCTTCGGCTACGACGACCGCGAGGGCCACGCGGAGATCGTCTTCGACCAGGTCCGCGTGCCCAAGAAGGACGTGCTCAAGGGCGAGGGCGAGGGCTTCGCCATCAGCCAGGCCCGCCTGGGCCCCGGCCGCATCCACCACTGCATGCGCGCCATCGGCGTCGCGGAGCGCGCCCTCGAGCTCATGGTCAAGCGCGCGGAGTCGCGCACGACCTTCGGCGAGCCGCTGTCCTCCCGCGCCAACATCCAGGACTGGATCGCCGAATCGCGCATCGAGATCGACCAGGCGCGCCTGCTCACCCTCGAGGCCGCTGACATGATGGACAAGCACGGCAACAAGGTCGCCAAGAACGCGATCGCCGCGATCAAGGTTGTGGCCCCCTCGATGGCCCTCAAGGTCCTCGACCGGGCCATCCAGGTCCACGGCGGCGGCGGCGTGACCGACGACTTCCCGCTCGCGCGGTTCTGGGCGCACATGCGCACCCTGCGCCTGGCCGACGGCCCGGACGAGGTGCACAAGCGCTCGATCGCGCGCAACGAGATCAAGAAGCACCGCAAGCAGAAGTGACCCCGCCCCGCACGGGGCGCAGTACCGGCCCCATCCGGGGCAGCGAAGGAGAGAACATGGCACAGCGCACGGCAATCGTCACCGGCGGCGCCCGCGGCATCGGCGCGGCGATCGCGAAGAAGCTGGCCGCCGACGGCATGAGCGTCGCGGTCCTCGACATCCGCGAGGACCAGACGGCCGACGTCGTCGGCGAGATCGAGCAGGCCGGTGGCCGGGCGGTCGGCATCGGCGCGGACATCACCGACCCCGCGGCCGTCGAGGCGGCCGTGGACCGCGTGGCGAGCGAACTGGGCGCGCCCACCGTGCTCGTCAACAACGCCGGCATCATCAAGGACGACATGCTGTTCAAGATGACGCTCGAGGAGTTCAACGCGGTCCTCAACGTCCACCTGTCCGGCAACTTCCTCATGACGAAGGCCTGCCAGAAGCACATGGTGGAGCAGAAGTTCGGCCGCATCATCTCGATGTCGTCGACGTCGGCGCTGGGCAACCGCGGCCAGACGAACTACTCGGCGGCCAAGGCCGGCATCCAGGGCATGACGAAGACCTACGCGATCGAGCTCGGCAAGTTCGGCGTCACCGCGAACGCGATCGCCCCGGGCTTCATCGAGACGGACATGACGAAGGCCACCGCCGAGCGCGTGGGCGTGCCCTTCGAGCAGTTCGTCGAGGCGGCCATCAAGACGATCCCCGTCGCCCGCTCCGGCAAGCCCGAGGACATCGCGAACACCGCGTCCTTCCTGGCCAGCGAGGGCGCCGGGTTCGTCTCGGGGCAGGTCATCTACGTCGCGGGCGGGCCGAAGAATTGAGTCCCGCACCGCAGCGCACCGCCGCCGCCGAGCGCGAGCTCGTCGCGGCGGCGGTCGCCGCGGCCGCCCGGCGGCTCGCGGGCTCCCAGGACGACGCGCAGGTCCGCGCCGTCCTCTACGACGAGGGCCTGGCCTGGGTCGACTTCCCCGCAGGCTGGGGCGGCCTGGGCGTGTCCGCCGGCCTGCGCGCCTTCGCCGCCGAGGCGCTGGCCGCCGCCGGCGTGCCGGTGCCGGACCCGCACGCCAATGCAATCGGCATGGGCATGGCGGCCCCCACGATCGTGGAGTACGGCACGGACGAGCAGAAGGCGCTGCTGGCCCGGATCTACACGCTCGAGACGATCTTCTGCCAGCTGTTCTCCGAGCCCGGCGCCGGCTCCGATCTCGCCGCCGTCGCCACGCGCGCCGTGCGCTCCGGCGACGAGTGGACCGTCAACGGCCAGAAGGTCTGGACCTCCGGGGCGCAGAACGCGGACATGGCCATCCTCGTGGCGCGCACCGACCCCACCGTGCCCAAGCACCGCGGGCTGAGCTACTTCCTCATCGACATGCACCAGCCGGGTGTCGAGACCCGCGGGCTGCGCCAGATCACCGGCGAATCGGAGTTCAACGAGGTCTTTCTCACCGACGCCCGGGTGCCCGATGCCATGCGCCTGGGACCCGAGGGCGCCGGCTGGCAGGTGGCGAACACGACGCTGAACTCCGAGCGCGTCTCGATCGGCGGGGGAGCCGCGCGCGAGGCCGGCATGATCGGCGTCGTGGCCGCGGCCTGGCGCGCCCACCCCGAATACCGCAGCCCGGCGGCCCGTGCCGAGCTCATGGACCTGTGGATCGAGTCCGAGGTCGCGCGCCTCGCCGGTGAGCTCCAGCGCCAGCAGGCGGCCGCCGGCCGGCCCGGCCCGGAGGGGTCCGGGGCGAAGATCTCGTTCGCCCGCAACGCCCAGGCGCTCTCCGCGCTCGATGTGCGGATGCGCGGCGCCGCCGGCCTGCGCTACGACGACTGGGCCGACCGCCGCCCCGAGCACTACTCCATGACCGGCCGCAACCCCGTCTACCGCTACCTGCGGGCGAAGGGGAACTCGATCGAGGGCGGCACCACGGAGATCATCCGCAACATCATCGCCGAACGCGTGCTCGGCCTGCCCGGCGAGCACCGCGTCGACAAGGACATCCCCTTCGAGGACCTGCCGAGATGACGACGACCGACCTGCTGCCCGACGCGGACGAAGAGGCGCTGCGCCAGGCCGTCCGCGCCCTCCTCGCCGACCACTGCGATGCGCCGACCGCGCTGTCGGCCTTCGCCCAGCCCCGCCCGGACTTCGCCGCGCTGCGCGCGGCCCTGCTCGCGGACATGGGGCTGGGGGAGCTGCTCGCCGGCCCGGGCGGACGGGACCCCGCCGGCGCCGCGAGCGCTGCGCCTGCCGAGCCCGAACCCGGCCCGGCGCTGGCCGGCGCCGCGGCCCACGAGCTCGGCCGCGCCGTCGCGCCCGTGCCCTTCCTCACCTTCGCCGTCGCCATGGCAGCGGTCGGGGCGCTGGGCGCCGATGAGCTGGTCGAGCGCCTGGCCGGCGGTGCCGTGGGCATCGTCGCCGCCCCGTTCGACTCCGCCGATCTCGCCGTGACGACCGTCGAGGCCAGCGGCTCGGCCAGCACGGTCTCCGTGACCGGGACGATCACGGCGGTGCCCGACGCCCAGGCCGCCGACGTCCTGGTGGTCCCGGCCCGCTGCGGGGAGGACTTCGTGCTCGTCGCAGTCGAGGCCGCCGCCGCGCGCATCGAGGGCTTCCCCGGCCTCGACGAGACGCGCCCGCTGGCGGATGTGTCCTTCGACGGCGCGGCGGGCGCGGTCCTGGGCACCGGCGACGCCGCCGGCGAGGCGTGCGAGGCCGCCCGCCTCCTGGGCCTTGCGCTGCTGGCCTGCGAGTGCGCGGGCCTGGCCGAGCGCGTCCTCGAGATCGGGCTCGACTACATCCGGCAGCGCCGGCAGTTCGGCCGCACGCTGGGCTCGTTCCAGGCGCTCAAGCACCGCGCGGCCGATGCGTGGATCGCCGTCATGCAGCTGCGCGCCGCGGCGCTCGCCGCCGTGCGCTCGCTGTCCGCGGCCCCCGCCGTGCCCGCCGGGGGCGAGCCCGGTGCCGGTGAAACGGAGGCCGGCGATAGGGCTGCCGACGATCCGGCCGCCGAACACGCCGATGCCGCGATCGCGGTCCTCACCGCGGCGGCCTACGGTAAGAAGGTCGCCGTCCACGTCGCCGAGGAGATGCTCCAGTTCCACGGCGGCAACGGCATGACCTGGGAGTACCCCATCCACCTGTACCTCAAGCGCGCGAAGGCCGACGAGCTGCTGCTGGGCAGCCGCGAGGCCCTCGAGCGCGAACTGGCCACCATCATCGACATCGAGGAATGACATGACCGACGCAGTGATCGTCTCCACCGCCCGCACGCCCATCGGCAAGGCCTACCGCGGGGCCTTCAACAACACACAGTCCCAGGAGCTCGCCGGCCACGCGATCCGCCACGCGGTCAAGCGCGCCGGGATCGAGGGCTCCGAGGTCGAGGACGTCATCCTGGGCGCCGCGCTCCAGCAGGGCGCGCAGGGCGGCAACATCGGCCGCCAGGCGGCCGTCCGCGCCGAGCTGGGCGTCGAGGTGCCCGGCATGAGCGTCGACCGTCAGTGCGCCTCGGGCCTCATGGCGATCGCGACGGCCGCCAAGCAGATCATCGTCGACGGCCAGACGATCGCCGTGGGCGGCGGCGTCGAGTCGATCTCGCTCGTCCAGAACGACAAGATGAACAGCTACCGCGCCGCGGACCCGTGGTTCAAGGAGCACGAGCCGGACATGTACATGCCCATGCTCCAGACCGCGGAGATCGTCGCCGAGCGCTACGGCATCAGCCGCGAGGCGCAGGACGAGTACGCCTACCAGTCGCAGATGCGCACCGCCGCCGCCCAGGAGGCCGGCCGGTTCGATGCGGAGATCGTGCCGCTGCCCACCACCAAGCTCGTCCAGGACAAGGAGACCGGGAAGGTCTCCGAGGTCGAGGTGACCCTGGAGAAGGACGAGGGCAACCGGCCGCAGACCACCCTCGAGGGCCTGCAGAGCCTCCAGCCGGTCGTCGAGCCCGGCCTCGTGACGAAGGACGTGACGATCACGGCGGGCAACGCCTCCCAGCTGTCCGATGGCGCCTCGGCCTGCGTGCTCATGGCCGACGACGAGGCCAGCCGGCGCGGGCTCGAGCCGCTGGGCGTCTACCGTGGCATGGCCGTGGCCGGCGTCAAGCCCGACGAGATGGGCATCGGCCCGGTCTACGCCGTGCCCAAGCTGCTCAAGCGCCACGGCCTGACGGTCGACGACATCGGCCTGTGGGAGCTCAACGAGGCCTTCGCCTCCCAGACGCTCTACTGCCGCGACACCCTGGGCATCGACCCGGAGAAGTACAACGTCGACGGCGGCGGGATCTCGATCGGCCACCCCTACGGCATGTCCGGCGCCCGCCTGACCGGCCACGCGCTCATCGAGGGCAAGCGCCGCGGCGTCAAGTACGTCGTCGTGACGATGTGCATCGGCGGCGGCCAGGGCGCCGCCGGCCTCTTCGAGGTCCTCTGAGCCCCGCCCTGCGCCCCTGAGGGCGCTCACCGCCGCCGAGGCGCGGGTCAGCGCCCGCGCCTCGGCGGCGGTGCCGGGGCACGGGCGCCCGCCCGCCCCGGCGTCGGGCCGCCCGGCCCCCGCGGCACCCGAAGCCCAGCAGCACCCGCAGTACCCGCACGGCCCGCAGCACCCGCACAGCTGATCAACGACGACAGTGAGGAAGCGCCCATGAGCTGGTTCGACGACAGGCCCTGGCTGCAGACGCTCGAGCAGAGCCCGGACAGCCTGCGCGAGATCCCGGAATCCACGATGCCCGCGCTCTTCGACGAGACGGTGCGCAACCACCCCGAGGCCGCGGCGCTCGCGTACTTCGGCTACCGGCCCACCTTCGCGCAGGTCGACGAGATGGCCGAGGCGCTGGCGGCCTACCTGGCCGCGCAGGGCTTCGGGGAGGGCGACCGGCTGGGCATCTACCTGCAGAACGTCCCGCACTACATGATCGCCGTGTTCGCGGTGTGGAAGCTCGGCGGGATCGTCGTCCCGCTCAATCCCATGTACCGCGATGAGCTCGACCACGTCTTCGCGGACGCGAACGTCACCGCCCTCGTCGTCTCCGCCGCCGCGTGGACGACCGGGTCCGCCCTCACGGCGAGCACCTGCCCATCGTCCTCACCTGCGGGGAGCGCGACTTCGCGGTGGAGCAGCCGGAGGCGGTGTTCGGCCCGGCAGGCGCCGAGGCGGGGGCGGACACGGGGCGCCAGGACTTCCTCGCAGCGCTCGAGGCCCACCGCGGGCAGCGCGTGCCCCACCGCGAGACGAGCCCGGACGACCCGGGCATCATCGGCTACACGTCCGGGACCTCGGGCCGTTCGAAGGGCGCCCTCGTGCTCCAGCGGGGCCTCGCCGCGAACGCGCAGATGCTCAAGGTGCTGCGCGGTTACGGGCCGGACTCCGCGATCTTCGCGCTCGCTCCCGTCTTCCACATCACGGGCTTCGTGTGCCTGTTCCTCGCGGCGGTCGCCGCCGGCGCCCGGCTCGTGCTCAACGGCCGCTTCGAGCCGGCCACCGCGCTCGCGCTCTTCCGCACGGAGCGGCCCACCTACATGGCCGGCCCGGCCACCGCCTACCTCGCGCTGCTCGCCCACCCGGACTTCCAGGGCGACGAGTTCGACTCGTTCGACGAGATCATGTCCGGCGGGGCGCCGCTGCCCGAGGGCGTCGTGCGCCGCTTCGAGGACCGCACGGGCTACTACATCGGCCAGGGCTACGGGCTCACGGAGACCACCGCCCAGTGCATCGTGGTCCCGCGCGGGCTGCGCGCACCCGTCGACCCGGACTCCGGCAACCTGTCCTGCGGGCTGCCGCTGGCCTCCACCGTCGTGCGCGTCCTCGACGACGAGGGCGCCCCGGTGGGCCCCGGCGAGGTGGGCGAGATCTGCGTGCGCGGCCCCATGGTGGTCCGCGAGTACATCAACAACCCCGAGGCCACGGCGCGGGAGATCCCGGACGGAGAGCTGCACACGGGCGACGTGGGGTTCATGGACGCGGACGGCTGGGTCTTCATCGTCGACCGCAAGAAGGACATGATCAACGCCTCGGGCTACAAGGTCTGGCCGCGCGAGGTCGAGGACGTCCTCTTCACCCACCCGGCGGTCCAGGAGGCCGCGGTCGTGGGGGTGCCCGACGACTACCGCGGCGAGTCCGTCGCGGCCTTCGTCACCCTCCACCGCGGCGCGCAGGCCACGGAGCGGGAGATCATCGACTACTGCCGCGAGCACTTGGCGAGCTACAAGGCCCCGCGGACCGTGACGTTCATCGACGAGCTGCCCAAGACCGCCTCGGGCAAGGTGCTGCGGCGCGAGATCCGCGCCGACGCCGCCGAGTCCGCGGACGCAGCGGAGCCGGTCGACGCCGCCGAATCCGCTCCGGGGGCGGGCGCATGAGCGGGCGCAGCGCGGCCTGGGACGCCGCCGCGGCCGAGCTCGAGGGCCTGCGCGACCTCTGGCCCGCCGATGTGCCACAGGCGCTCGACCCCGCCGCGTGGGCCGGCACGCTGGGCGATCGCCTGGACCGCTGGGCCCGCGAGCGCCCGGAGACCACCGCGATCCACTTCTACGGCGCGGACACGACGTATGCCGAGCTCGAGCGCCAGGTCGCGGCCTGTGCGGGCTGGCTGGCCGCGCGCGGCGTGCGTCCGGGCGACCGGGTGGGCGTCTACCTGGCCAACTGCCCGCAGTTCATCGTCGCGTTCCTCGCCATCCTGCGCCTGCGCGCGGTGCACGTGCCGGTCAACCCCATGTTCAAGGCCGCCGAGCTCGCCCACGAGCTCGACGATGCCCGGCCCCGCGCGCTGCTCGCGCAGGCGGAGTTCCGGCCCGTCGTGCAGGCCGCGGCCGCGGAGCTCGGACTGCGCCTCGAGGACGCACAGGGCGCCCCGGCCGGAGATGCGGGCGCGGCCGGGGATGCCGCGCAGGCCCAGGGGACCCAGGCCCGGGATGCCGCGCAGCCCTCCGAACCGCTGTGCGTGGGCTACACCCAGCTGGGCGATGCGCTGCCCGGGCCCGCGGTGCCCGCGGCGCCGTTCGGCCCCGCCGACCCCGCGCTGGGCTCGGACTGGGCGGCCATCCTCGCCAGCCCTCCCGCCCCGGCGGCGCAGGCGGATCCGGACGCGCTCGCGGCGCTCAACTACACGGGCGGCACCACGGGCCTGCCCAAGGGCTGCGAGCACACGCAGGCCCACATGCTCTACACCGCCGTGAGCTCGCTGGCCGGCATGGGCCTGCAGCCCGGGGCCGGGGGCCAGAGCGTCCTGGGGTTCCTGCCGATCTTCTGGATCGCCGGCGAGGACTTCTGCATCCTCAACCCGATCGTGGACGGCTCGACCCTCGTCCTCATGACGCGCTGGCACCCCGAGGCGGCGCTCGCGCTCATCGAATCCCAGGCAGTCACGACCACCGTGGCGATGGCCGACAACTACGTCGAGCTCATGGAGCTGCCGGGCTTCGCCGCGGCGCGCACCGACTCCCTGGCCGAGTGCATGGCCATCTCGTTCGTGCGCAAGCTCGACCCCCAGCTGCGCGCGCAGTGGCGGGCGGCCACGGGCACCGTGCTCCACGAGGCCTCGTTCGGCATGACGGAGACCCACACGGCGGACACGACGACGCACGGCCTGGACGCGGACGACCAGGACCTGCGCGCCGAGCCCATCTACTGCGGCTACCCCGTCCCCGGCACGCGGATCCTCGTCGTCGACGACGACCTGGTCCCCGTGCCGGCCGGGACGCCCGGGCAGATCATCGAGTCCTCGCCCTCCGTGCTCACCCGCTACTTCAACCGGCCGGAGGCCACCGCGCAGCAGCTCGTGGACGGCTGGCTGCTCACGGGCGACACCGGCCGCTTCGACGACCACGGCGCCCTCACCTACCTCAGCCGCACGAAGGAGATGATCAAGGTCAGCGGCATGAGCGTCTTCCCGGCCGAGGTCGAGTCCCTCTTCAAGGACCATCCCGACATCGTGCGCATCGCCGTGGCCCCGCGCGAGGACGCGGCGGCGGGCCAGATCCCGGTCGCCTTCATCGAGGCCGCACCCGGGTCGACGACGAGCGCGGAGCAGTTCCGCGCGTGGGCGGCGCAGCGCATGGCGGTCTACAAGGTGCCCGAGGTCCACCTCGTCGACGCGATGCCCATGACCGCGACCGGCAAGATCCGCAAGGTCGAGCTCATCGCGGGCCTCGAGGAGGCGGAGGGCGCATGAGCACGGTCCTCGTCGCCAACCGCGGCGAGATCGCCGTGCGCGTCATCGCGACCGCCCAGGCCCTGGGCCACCGCGCCGTCGCGGTCCATTCCGCCGACGACGCCACGAGCCTGCACGTGAGCGCGGCGGACCTCGCCATCGAGCTGCCGGGCACCGGCCCCGCGGCCTACCTCGACATCGCCGCGCTGACCGCCGCGATCGAGGAAGCCGGCGCAGACATCGTCCACCCCGGCTACGGCTTCCTCGCCGAGTCCGCCGCGTTCGCCCGCGCGTGCGCCGCCGCCGGGGCCGCGTTCGCCGGGCCCTCCCCGGAGGCGCTCGAAGCAACCGGGGACAAGGCGCGCACCGCGGCGCTCGCCCGCGAGCTCGGGATCCCCCTGGGCGCCTCGACTCCGGTGCTCGACGGCGCGGACGGCGCCCGCGAGCTGCTGGCGGCATCCCCGCAGGGCATCGCGCTCAAGGCCGTGGCCGGCGGCGGGGGCCGCGGCATCGCCGTCGTGACGGAGCCCGGGGAGCTCGAGGCCGCGTTCGCCCGCTGCGCCGCCGAGGCGCGCGCCGGGTTCGGCGACGACCGCGTCTTCGCGGAGGAGTGGTTCGCCGGCGCCCGGCACATCGAGGTGCAGTGCGCGGGCCTGGGCGATGGCCGCGTCGTCGCCGTGGGTGACCGCGACTGCTCCCTGCAGCGCCGGCGCCAGAAGGTCATCGAGATCGCGCCCGCACCGGGGCTCGACCCGGGCCTGCGCGCGCGGCTGTGGGAGGCCGCCGAACGGCTGCTCGCCGCCCTCGACTACGCCTCGCTGGCCACCGTCGAATTCCTCGTCGCGGGCGACCGGTGGGTGCTGCTCGAGGTCAACCCGCGCATCCAGGTCGAGCACACCGTCACGGAGGAGGTCACGGGCCTCGACCTCGTGGCCGTGCAGCTCGCGCTCGCCTCCGGGGAGCCCGTGGACCTGCCGCGCGGTGATCCCGGGGGCGTGCCGGGCCGCTTCGCCGTCGAGGCGCGCGTGGGCGCCGAGGCGCTGCGCGCCGATGGGGCCGTGGAGCCGGCCGTGGGCCGCGTCGAGGGCCTCGAGCTGCCGTTCGGGCCGGGGGTGCGCGTGGACTCGTGGCTGCGCCCGGGCACGCAGGTGGGCGCCCTCTACGACTCGCTGCTGGCCAAGGTCACGGTGAGCGGGGCGGATCTCACCGGGGCCGTGCGCGCTCTGACCGGGGCACTCGCCCGCACGCGGATCCGCGGGGTCGACACGACGCTGCCGCTCCTGCGGGCCATCCTCGCGGCGGGCCTGGCGGGGGAGGCCACGACCACCGCGCTGGACGAGCGGCTGGGCGAACTGCTCGAGGCCGCGGCGGGGATCGCCGCGGCCGCGGAGCCGGGGGCACGGGGGAGTTCGGACGGAGACCCGGGTAGCGCCTTGGGTTCGGGTCCGGACGGTCAACCGGCTGGCGCCTCGGGCCCGGGTGGGACCGGGGCACCGGTGTCGGGTGCGGCACTGCCGGAGCCTGGGCCGGGCGAGGAGTATGTCCGCGCGCCGCTGACCGGCACCGTCATCGCCCTCGGCGAGGGCAGCGAGCTCGCGGTCATCGAGGCGATGAAGATGCACCACCCGGTCACCGCGCCGCCCCACGCACGGGCGCGCGCGCTCGTCGCGGTGGGCCAGACGGTCCGCGCGGGCGAGCCCCTGTTCCTCATCGAGACGGCCGAACCGGGCGCCGGCGCGGTGGACGCGGAGGCGGCCGCGGAGCATCCCGGCATCGCCGAGGCGCGCGAGCGCCACGCGGGCACGGGCGACGAGGCGCGCCCCGAGGCGGTGGCGAAGGTCCACGCCCGCGGCCGGCGCACGGCGCGGGAAAACCTCGCCGACCTCGTCGTCGCGGGCACGTTCGTCGAATACGGCCCGCTGGCCATCGCCGCGCAGCGGGCCCGGCGCAGCCGCGCCGACCTCATCGCCCGCACCCCGGGCGATGGCCTGGTGGGCGGGATCGGGCGGATCGCAACGCCGGCCGGCGAGGTCGAGGCGGTCGTCATGAGCTACGACTACATGGTGCTCGCCGGCACGCAGGGCGCCCGGAACCACGCGAAGACGGACCGGCTCATCCACGTGGCCCGGGAGCGCGGGCTGCCCGTCGTCCTCTTCGCCGAGGGCGGGGGCGGGCGGCCCGGGGACACGGACATCCCGCCCGGTGCGCAGCTCGACGTCACGACGTTCGCCGCGCTCGCCGGGCTGCGCGGGCGCGTGCCGCTCGTCGCGATCGCCTCCGGCCGGTGCTTCGCCGGCAACGCGGCCCTGGCGGGGGTGTGCGATGTCATCATCGCCACGGCAGACGCGAACATCGGCATGGGCGGGCCGGCGATGATTGAGGGCGGCGGGCTGGGGCGCTTCGCCCCCGAGGACGTGGGCCCGGCCGCCCTGCACGCCCGCACGGGCGCCATCGACGTGCTCGCCGCCGACGATGCCGCGGCCGTCGCCCGGGCCAGGGAGTACCTGGGCTTCGCCGCCGGGGGGAGGGCCGCCGAGGGGAGTGCGGCGAACCGCGGTGCTGTCGATGGCGGCGCTGCTGGGGCCGGTGCCCCTGCGGCTGGGACGCGGGAGACTAAGGCGCTGACAGTCGAGGCGCTGGAAAGCGAGGGGCCAGCAGCCGGGGCGCCCGAAGCCGGGGACGCCGGGGCCGCGGAGGGCCAGGGGGCGCGCCCCGATCCGCGCACCCTTGTGCCCGCCGACCGGCTGCGGGCCTTCGACATGCGCGAGGTCATCGCGGCGGTGGCCGACCCGGCGACCGTGTTCGAGCTGCGCGCGGACCATGCGGACGGCGCGATCGTGGGCTTCGCCCGCGTTCAGGGGCGGCCGTTCGGGTTCATCGCGAACGCCAACCGCCACCAGGGCGGAGCGATCGACGTGGATGCCGCGCGGTCCTTCACCGCGCATCTGCGGCTCGTGCAGGCGCTGGGCCTGCCGCTCATGAGCTTCGTCGACACCCCGGGGTTCATGGTGGGGCCGCAGGCGGAGGAGGAGCCGGGCGTGCGGGTGTTCGGCGAGCTGTTCGCCGCCGGGGCCGCGCTCACGGTGCCCGTGGGCGCGATCATCGTGCGCAAGGCCTACGGCCTGGGTGCCATGGCGATGACGGCCGGGCACCTGCGCGCCACGCAATTCACGGTGGCGTGGCCCAGCGGCGAGATGGGGCCCATGGGCCTCGAGGGCGCCGTGCGCCTGGGCTTCGCCAAGGAGCTTGCGGCCATCGCCGATGCCGACGAGCGCGAGGCCGCGTTCCGGGAGCGCCTCGACGCGCTCTACGAGCAGGGCCGGGCAATGAGCGCGGCCGAGGTCTTCGACGTCGACGACGTCATCGACCCCGCCGACACCGCGCGCTGGATCGCGACGCTGGGCTGAGCCGGGCCGCCGGCACCCTCGGTGCCGCGAACCGGCGTTGGCGCAGCGGACCGGGGTGCGCCTCGGGAGCGGGCTGGTTGCGCGCACGGGGAGCGGCGCGCCTGCGCACCTTGCGACAATGGGCAGCCGTGCACCGGAAGCGGCGCCCGCGCACCTCGGCAGACCGGGCAGTTGTGCACCGGGAGCGGTGCGCCTGCGCGAGCCGGAACGGGGCGGCCGTGCACCTCGGCGACCGGACACTGAGCCGCGCGCCCTGCCGCGTAGACTGCGTGACCATGCGCGCACTCGACCGACGGATCTGGGGCCTTGCGCTGCCGGCCCTGGGCGCGCTCGCCGCCGAGCCGGTCTTCCTCCTCGCCGACACCGCCATGGTCGGCCATCTGGGCGCCGGGGCGCTGGGCGCACTCGCCATCGCCGGGACCATCGTGCAGACGGTCCTGGGCCTCATGGTCTTCCTCGCCTATGCGACGACCCCGCGCGTGGCCCGCCACCTGGGCTCGGGCGATCAGCGCGCCGCCGTCGGCGCGGGCTTCGACGGCATCTGGCTGGCCCTCGTGTGCTCGGCCGTGCTCGTGGCCGGCGGACTGCCGCTGCTGGGCTGGCTGCTGGGCCTCTTCCATCCCGCGCCCGAGGTGGCCGCCGGCGCCCTGTCCTACCTCACCATCTCCTGGTGGGGGCTGCCGTTCATGCTCGTCGTCGTCGCGGCGACGGGTCTGCTGCGGGGCCTGCAGGACACGAAGACGCCGCTCTTCGTCGCGGCCGGCGGGTTCGGGCTCAACATCGCGCTCAACGCGCTGTTCATCTACGGGCTGGGGATGGGGGTGGCCGGCTCCGCGCTCGGCACCGTGTGCGCCCACGCCGCGATGTGCGCGGTCTACATCGTCATCGCAATCCGCGCGGCGCGGCGCTTCGGGGCAGACCTCCGCCCGGACTGGGCGGGCGTGCTCGCCGCGGCCCGCACCTCGGGCTGGCTGCTCGTGCGCAATGCCTCGCTGCGTGGTGGCCTCATCGTCCTCATCGCCGCGGCCACCGCGCTGGGGACGGCGCAGCTGGCCGCCCTGCAGGTGGCCCAGACGCTGTTCAATTCGCTCGCACTCGTGCTCGACTCCATTGCGATTGCGGGCCAGGCGCTCATCGGCCTGGAGCTGGGCCGCCGGGATCGCGCAGGCGTGGCCGCCGTGCAGCGTCGGCTGCTGCTGTGGGGGACCGGTTTCGGAGTCGTCGTGGGCGTGCCGCTCGCGTGCGCCTCGCCGTGGGTGGGTGCCGCGTTCACCTCGGACGGTGCCGTGCGCGCGCTGCTCGCGCCGCTTGTGCTCGTCCTGGCGCTGTGCATGCCCATCGCCGGCTGGGTGTTCACCCTGGATGGCATCCTCATGGGCGCCGAGGATGCCCGCTACCTCGCGCTTGCCCAGGTGGTCTCGTTCCTCGTGCTCGCCGCGTGCGCGTGGGCGGCGATGGCCGCGTTCGGATCGCTCACCGCGCTCTGGGCGAGCTTCTGCTTCGGCTTCATGGGCGCCCGGGCGGTGACGCTGGGCCTGCGCATGCGCGGCCAGGGGTGGATCGAGCGCGCCGAGGCGCGAGCCTGACCACACGGGACCTCCGCCGCGACTGCGCTGGGCGGGCTGGTTGGGCTGGCTGGGGTGCTTGCGCTGGCAGCGTTCGCCGGGGTGGTTGTCTGGGCTGATTGGGCTGACTGCACGGGCAGTGTTTGGCGGCGGTGCTTGCTGGGCTGGCTGCGCTGCTTGCGCTGGCTGTGCTGACTGTGCGAACGGTGCCGTCTGGGTTGCTGGGCTGGTTCCGTTGCCGGTGCTGGGTGGGCTGGTTGCGCTGACCGTGCTCGACGGCGCTGGATGCACAGGTTTCGCCGGTTGAGCCCGGTGCGCTCCCTTTGACGGGTGTACGGGGTCGACTTTCACCCTTGCGCCACAGAAAATCGAAGAGTATTAGTTCGCATGGGATTTACGGAGTCCTTTCCATGCTCTCGTGTCCGTGCCTCGTTCTATCCTGGACCCACAGCCGAAACATCCAGTCGGCGGGGCCGGCGGACATGCGCAGAGGGGGCGAGTGGCATGGCGGATCATCGGAATGCGGGCAGCGGAACCCCTGCGGGTCCCGGTGGTCCCAGACGCTCCGGCAGCCCCGGAGACGACCACCTCCGACCACAGGCCTACGATGCCGCTGTCTTCGCGGCGCTGGCCGAGGAAGCCACCGTCATCAGCACGCACAGCCTGCGCCGCATGCTCGGCCCCGGCCTCACGGCACTGCAGAGCATGGTCGACCACGGGGTGCTCCGCACCCTCGGCGTCGACGATGGTGCACTGCTCGATTCCTCCGGTGACTGCGCGGGGATCGGCGAGGTGTGCACGGGGTGCGGTCTGCTCGCCCCCGCTCCGGATGCGCACCGCTCATCCGACCAGGCGACTGGCCGCGGACTCGACTGCGTCGGAGTCGACGCTCCAGCTGTGGGGGCACCGACAGTCGATCGCACATGGAGAGCTCGGCCGGGCCCCGGAGGAGCCGAGGGGCACGGTGGGTGTAGGGGTGAGGGCGCCGGTACACGTGAGGGGGCGGTGGGCCTCTGCCGCTGCCCGGTGGCGTCGCCGGCCGAGGAGCCTGTGACCGTCGAACCGCGTCGTCTCTTCGACCTTCCCGGCCTCGGTGCCCCGGTCAGCCCGGTTCCCGACGACATTGCCTGGGCCGATGCGATCCCCGTGGATGCCGAGCTCATTCCGGTTACGCGTATCACCCGCCTGCTCACCCTCCACGCGCCTGGTCGAGTCCCCGGCCAGCTCTACGACGGCGGGAAGCTGCGCTTGGGGATGACCGTGGGCGCGGTGCTCGACATCAGCGAATACTCTGCCCACCGGCTCATTGCCCAGGCGCTGACCGCGCTGCTCGGTCTGCCCCGCCTCGTGGCGCAGGTGCGGTGCGGGCTCATCGACTTCCGCAAGCTCGCACTCGCCGCGGACCTCGTAGGCGACTTCCCGCTGCTGCGGCTGCGGCGCATCGACCAGCAGTTGGCCGCCCTGCGCCCGAGCATGCGCCTTGCCGACTTCCGTCGGCACCTCGTGCGACTCGTCGCAGCGGCCCAGGATCCGACGGAGCTGGCCGAGCTCGCGCGCAGCCGGCGGCGCGTCGAATACAGGCCGCAGGCGGACGGGACCGCCGTACTCTCGCTCATCGGCCCCAGTGCCGAACTCGACGCGCTGCATCGGCGCCTCTACGCGGTTGCACGGGCCGTGCGGCGCAGCGAACTCGGTGCGTTCGGCCAGCAGGTGCCGCCCGGGGTGCGCGTCATCGATGAGCGCAGCCTCGACCAGCTCTGCTTCGACATGCTCTCCTCGTATCTGCCGCAGGTGAGTGTGCAGGCCGTGCTCCCCATCGAAGCGGGAGCCAGTGCCGGCGCTGCTGCATCCCGCGGGTTCCGTCCCGCCGCTGCCGCTGATGACGCGCGTGCGCATCGCACCGCTTCGCACCTGCAGCGCGAGTCCGGGGCCTCCGGGAGGCTGCAGTGCGTCCCCGGTACGGGCAACGGGGACACGGCTCGCGGACACCCCGCACCCGGCACCGGAGCGGCGCAGGCGGTTCACCCTCCGAGCGAGGTGGATGGTCACGGGGCCGGCCCCGCCGGGTCCCGAGTGCCCGACTCTCACACCCAGGATGCCCACGAGCAGGGTGTGCGAACGCAATCCGGTTCGCCGCGAGTTCCGGGGCCCATTGACTGCCCGCACGACGGTAGCTGTCCGCATCGCGCCTGCGGGCCCGGCATCGCAGAAGGAGCTGGGAGAGGTGCCGACGAAGGTGGTACCTGCAACCGTTGCAGCGCGATGAGCAGGGAAAACAGGCCGGGAGTTCCCTGGCAGGGGCGCAGTGTGCCCACTGTCCGGGCACGCGACCAACTGGACCGACCGGACCGGTCGGACAGGCCAGGTCGACCAGACCGGTCGGACAGGCCTAACGGGACAGGTGTGCCGGATGAGGCAGGCGGGCCGTTCGGGGCAGACGAACCGGATGGGCCAGGTTGGCCGGGTGGATCCAACGGATCGGTCGGGCTGGACGGCAGCACGGTCGACGGTGAGGCCGGACAGCTCGTCACCCTCACGCTCACGTGCCCGACGAACACGCAATGGCTGCGCGCCCAGGCTCGGGTCGCTCTCACCGTCCCGGCACTCACCGCCCTCGGACTCAGCGAGCTGCCCGGAGAGCTCGCAGACGGGGCGCCCGTGCCGGCGGATGCCGTGCGCCGGATCCCCGGTGGCCTCGATTCGGTGGTCCGCATCCTCACGGATCCCGTCGACGGCCACGTGCTCGATGCCGCAGCGCGCACCTACGCGATCCCGGCGCCCATGCGCACGGCCATCGAGGCGAAGTGGCAGCACTGCACGGCACCCGGTTGCTCACGACGGGCCGGATCCTGCGAGCTCGACCATCGGGTTCCGTTCGACCACGAGAATCCCGGTTCCGGTGGGCGCACCGACTTCGAGAACCTCCATCCGCTGTGCAAGCGGCACCACCAGATGAAGACCGACGACAGGCTCGTGCCGACGAGGACCGCTGAGGGCATGCTCGCCTGGAGCCTCAACGGTGGGATCTCCGCGGTCACCGAGGTTCCCGGCAACCCTGTGTCGGCCCAGCACGCGAGCGAATTCACGGCCCTCCTCACTGCGCTCGCTGAACCCAGCGGAACGGTCGGAGAGGGCGCGGACGGCAGGGTCGGGGCGGAGTGCGAACGAGATGCGGCAGCGGGCCACGATGTTCGCCTCGGGAGCACCGGTCAGCTCAGAAGCGGTGGTCGGCCCAGGAGCGGTGGTCACCTCGGAGGCGGCAGCGACCGCGGGGCCAGTGGTCGTCCCGGGGGCAGTGGTCATCCCGGAAGCGCTGAGACGCCCCACGTCGAGCCTCCGCCCTTTTGACGAGCCTCAGCCCACTTTCACGAGTCTCTGCCCACTTTCGCGAGTCTCTGCCGTTCTGACGGGCCTCCTCCCAATTGAGGGGGCGCTGCCCAGGACCGTGCCCTTCTTCGGACCTCCCCGGGGGCGAATCCTCACCCGTCGTGTGTCCGCACGCCGGTGGTCAAGCGGCCTCGCTACGCTGGGAGCATGGCAACAATCCGCCCCCTGACCGACGACGCCGCGACCCAACAACTGCTCGAGCCGTTCCTCCTGCTGGCCGTCAACTGGTCGATGGACAAGCCGGAACTCTCGCGTGACGAGGCCATGAGCCGGCCCGAGCTCGCCCGCTACGTCACGGGGTGGGGTCAGGCCGGCGACCTCGCGCTCGGGGCGTACGAGGGCAACGGTGCGGATCGGCTCATCGGCGCGGCGTGGCTGCGGCGGCTGCCGGACTCGCCCGGCTATGGCTGGGTTGCCGACGACATCCCCGAGCTCACCATCGCGGTGCACCCGGACAGGCAAGGCGAGGGGATCGGCACCGCGCTGCTGCGGGCGCTCAAGGGCACGGCGCGCGTCGCGGGGGAGCGGGCCATCAGCCTGTCGGTCGAGGATGGAAACGGCGCCGCCCACCTCTACGCCGCCGCCGGCTTCCGCACCGTCGGCGCCGATGGCGACGCCTCGATCATGCTGCTCGACCTGCGCGCGTAACCCGCACGCGCTGCAGCGTGGCACCGTTGTTCGCGCACCCGCGCTCCACCGCTGCGCAAGCCCCGAACACGGCCTCGAGATGCGCCGGCACGGCCGGCAACGGCGGTTGCAAACCGGATCGAACGTGCTCGGTGCCAGGATGAGTGCCGGCTCGTGAGCGCCCAATGTTCGGGTACGCGCCGGAACGGGTGACACCGCGTTGAGCCGGAACGGGTGACCAGTGTGCTGAGCCGGAACGGGGGCGCCGTGCTGAGCTGCAGACAGGATCGGGGGCACCCCGTCGAGTGAGATCGGGGGCACCCGGTCTGGTGAGAAGGCGGATGAGGACCAGAACGGTTACGGGTGGATGGGTGCGGGGCGGCGTGGGAGCGGGCCTGAGCCCGTGCGCCCGCTCGGTGCGAGCGTGGGAGCGGGCCTGAACCCGTGCGCCGCTCGGTGCGGGGGCAGGCCTCAGTCCGTGCCCTGACCACCGCGGCGCTTGTCCATCCCTGACCGTTCAATGCATACGCTTGCCCGTGCCTGTACCCGTGCCTGTGCCCGTGCCCGTGCCCGCCGCCACAGTCCATGCACCGGCCCGTGAGCGCGCCAGCCGGAGCCCGCGCACCCGTCTCAGCCGACCTGCGGCAGCGGCGGCAGTTCGGCTGCGAAGAGCCAGGGGGTGAGAGCCTCGCGCGCCTCGGCTCCCGCGCGCTCCTCGACGAGGCCGAGGAAGTCATCGGTAATGACGTTGCCGAGCCGGTAGCGCGCCGTCCACTCGCGCAGCAGGCCGAAGAACGCTTCGTCGCCCACGGCGGCGCGCAGCGCATGCAGCGTGAGTGCACCGCGCTTGTAGACCTCATCGTCGAACATGTCGTCGGGCCCCGGATTGGCGAGGACACCGCTGGCTGCCTGGGAAGGCTCCGCCCGGGGCGAACCCGCATCTCCGGCGGTGGCGCTCATCGTGCCTTTCGCACCGCCGGTGGATTCAACGCCGCCCTCGGAACCAGCGCCACCTGCGGAAGGACCCAAACCAGCGGAACTGTCCCCGCCGTCGGAACCGGCGCTACCCGCGGAACCGGCCCCGCCGTCGGAACCTGCTGGACGACCGGCACCGCGTGCTCCGCGTGCCCCCTCGGTCACGTCGCTCCCCTCGCGAACCCCCGCATCCGGGTCGCCAGCGCCGCCTGCGCCGCCTGAGCTACCTGCGCCGTCTGCACCGCCAGCACTACCAGCGCTGTCTGCATCCTCAGCGCCAACCGACCCGCTCGCGTCCGCACCGCGTGCCCCCGCCGCGCGGGAGACGATGCCGCCGACGGCCTCGCCCACCCGCTCGGCCGCGCGCCGGAGGAACCCCGGCCGCAGCGAGTCGTAGTGCGCCTTGGCCTGCTCATCGGCCGAACCTCGCTCCGAGGCCTCGGACCACAGCCACTCGGCGTAGCAGGCGAAGCCCTCGTTGAGCCAGATGTCGCGCCAACGGGCGGGCGTGACGGAGTTGCCGAACCACTGATGGGCCAGCTCGTGGGCCACCAGCCGCTCGGCCTGCCACGTGCGGTGGAGGTGATTGGGGCCCAGGATGGACAGCGGCTGGGACTCCAGCGGGATGTCCAGCACGTCATCGGTGACGACGACCCCGTACGCGTCGAACGGGAACGGGCCGAAGCGCTCCTCGAACGCGCGCATCATGCCGTGCTGACGGCTCAGGGCCCGCTCCGCGTGCGCCCACCGCTCCGGCGGGCACGCCAGGCGCAGCGGCACGCGAGAGACATCAGAGCCCGCGGGGGCGGGAATCTCGCCGCGCCGATACCGGCCGATCTGCATGGTCGCCAGGTAGGTTGCCACCGGCACATCGGAGCGCCACGTCCACTGCGTGCGCCCGGCCTTGCGCCGCTCGCCCACGAGCTCGCCGTTCGAGATCGCGGTGTACTCCGACTCGACGAGGATGGAGATCTGGAACGTCGCCTTGTCCGAGGGATGGTCGTTGCAGGGGAACCACGTCGCGGCGCCATTGGGCTGGCCCGCCACGAGCACCCCGTCCTCGAGCTCCTCCCAGCCCACATCGCCCCACGTGCCCATCGCGGGCTCCGGATTGCCCGAGTAGTAGACGTCGAGCGCGAACTCCTGACCCTCCTTGAGCGCCTTCCCCGGGCGAAGCACGAGCTTCGAGCCCACCGTCTTGTAGCGGCAGCGCTGGCCGTCGAACTGGGCGCGATCGCAGCGCAGGCCCACGAAGTCCAGCTCGATGGCATCCGCAGCGGCGCGCATGACACCGCGCAGCGTGGCGTGCCCGCTCAGCCGATTGGGCACGATCCGGTAGTCGAGGACGAGCTCGTAGTGGTCGATGCGCACGGCGGCGGTGCCGGATTCGGGGGTATACGGGTCGAGCACTGTCATGCGCGGGTGCCGCGTCCTTTCGCTGGGTGCGGGCCGGCCGCACGGAAGGGTGGGGATAGGGGAATGCTACGCGCCGGGCGGCGCAGGGGGCTCCGCAGCCGAGGCGCGGGACGGCGCAGCGGCATCGGGCGCGGGGCCGTGTGCTGCAGAGGCTGCGCGCCCATGAGCGGGGCTCGGCTGCTCCTCGTGGGCAGGCGCCTCGCGCGCGACCGCGTCCCGCGCATCCTCGGCCGCCAGCGGGGCATCGAGCCACGGGACCACGGGGTTGCCGGTGAAGTACGCGTGCGGCGGAACGAACTCGCCGCGCATGACGAGCGAGGCGGGCCCCACGGTGGCCGAGCGGCCCAGCTGGGCCGCCGGGAGGATGACGCTGTTGGGCCCCAGCGTGGAGCCCTCGTCCAGGGTGACCGAGTCGAGCGCCATGACCCGGTCGTGGAAGAGGTGGGTCTGGACGACGCAGCCCCGGTTGACGGTCGAGTTGTCACCCAGCTCCACGAGGTCGGCCTCGGGCAGCCAGTAGGTCTCGCACCACACCCCGTGGCCGATCTTCGCACCGAGGGCCCGCAGGTACCAGACGAGGGCGGGCGTGCCGACGGCCGTGCGCGCGAACCAGGGCGCGGTGATGAGCTCGACGAACGTGTCGGCCACCTCGTTGCGCCAGATGAAGGCCGACCAGAGGGGGTGCTCACCGGTCCGGATGGGCCCGACGAACAGCCACTTCGCCGCGACCGCGATCCCCGCGGCAACCGCACCGGCGGCCATCATGACGAGGCCGGAGAGGACGGCGGCGAAGAGCGCGGCGCCGAGCCCGCCTGGCCGGCCGGTGAGCTGCCCGCCGGCCCCGAGCAGCCAGCACAGGGCCAGGAGAACCCCGGAGACGAGCACCCCCTCCACGGCGACTGCGAGCAGGCGCAGCGTCTCCCACGCCCCGCGGGCCGCGCGCAGCCGGGCCGGCGGCGCGTACGTGAGCGACTCATCGGCGGCCACCTCGCTGCGGCGCAGCTCCACCGGCGGCGAGCCGATCCACGATGAGCCCTTGCGCGACTTCCTGGGCGCGGCGGAGAGCACCGCGACGAGCGCGTTCTTGGGCACGCGGCGCCCGGCGGCGGTGATGCCCGAATTGCCCAGGAAGGCCCGCTTGCCCACCTTCGCCCGGCCGATGCGCATCCAGCCGCGGCCCATCTCGTACGAGGCGACCATCGTGTCGTCGGCGAGGAATGCGCCGGCGGCGATCTGCGTCATCTTCGGCACGAGCAGCACGGTCGAGGCCTCGACACCGCGGCCCACCCTGGCGCCCAGCAGCCGCAGCCACACGGGGGTGATGAGGCCCGCGTAGAGCGGGAAGAGCAGGTCGCGGGCCATGTCCATGACCCGCTCGGTGGCCCAGATCCGGTAGCCCATGGCCGAGCGGACGGGGAACTCGCCCTCGCGCAGCCCGGCCCCCAGCGCCCGCACGACCGCGAGGATGAGCAGCGCGGTGCACGCAAACCACGCGAGCGCCTGGAACGGCGCCCACGCGAGCAGCGCCAGCGGCCGGGTGGCGACCTCGGGCCCGGAGACGGCGACCATGAGCGCGAGCCCCGGCACGGCCGCAAGGTAGGGGATCGTCGCCTGCCCCAGCGAGCCGAGCGCGTAGAGGAGGAACGGGGCGTGGCGGCGCGTGCGCGGGGGCGGCGGCCAGTGACGACGCGCCTTGCCCACCCGCACCGCCGGCGAGCCGGAGTACACCTGGTTCTTGCGCACCTTCCCGGTGACCGCAGAACCGGGTTCCACATGGGCCCCCGCGCCCACCTGCGCGCCGGGCATGAGCGTGGAGCGGGCTCCCACGGTGGCGCCGCGGCCCACCCGGATCGCGCCGATGCGCAGCAGGTCGCCGTCGACCCACCAGCCGCGCAGATCGACCTCCGGCTCGATCGCCGCACCCGCCTCCAGCGTGAGCAGGCCGGTCACCGGGGGCACGGAGTGCAGGTCCACGCCGGGCCCCACCCGGTTGCCCAGCAGCCGGGAGTACCAGGTCACCCACGGTGCGCTCGCGACGGACACCGCGGCGGCGAGGTCCGCGATGTGTTCGGCGAGCCACAGGCGCAGGTGCACCCCGCCCGAGCGCGGATAGACACCCGGGCCCACCCCGGCCAGCAGCGCCCGGGCCACGCCGGCGGAGACGAGCATGCGCCCCCAGGGCGTGACGAACGCGGCGAAGAGGGCCAGCGTGAGCCAGCCCGGTGCGGTGGGCACGCGGGCGCCCAGCAGGGCCGCGGCCTCGAGGACGAGGAAGGCGATGACGAGCCAGCGCATGCCCGCGAGGATGTGGACGGGAATCCCGAGCAGGGTCTGCAGGGCCTGCATCGAGCGCTTCGTGCGCACCACGGTGCGCGCGGCCCGGGCCGCCGGGGCCTGTGATTCCGCGCCCAGGCACAGGTCGACGAGCGCGCCGAAGCGCGGGTGGGCGTAGACGTCGCCGACGGTCACGGCCGAGTGCCGGGCGCGCAGCCGCGAGACGAGCTGCGCGGCCGCGAGCGAGCCCCCGCCGGCGGAGAAGAAGTCGGTCGCCTCCCCGGGGACGGCCCCGAGCACCGCCGCCCACTGCTGCGCGATCCACTCGGCCTCCGGGGGCAGCGGGCTGCCGTCCGCCGGCTCGGCCGCGGCGGCACCGGGCAGCGGCCACGGCAGGGCGGCGCGGTCGACCTTGCCCGAGGTCTTCGTCGGCAGCTCGTCGACGAGCGCCAGGCGCGGCACGAGCGCGGGCGGCAGGGACTCGCGCAGCCGCGCGGCCCAGCCCTCGATCGCCGCCTCCGCCTGCGGGCTGCCGGCGGACGCGCCCAGGGCGGGGTCGTCCGGGGCGAGGTAGCCGATGAGCAGCTGCGTGCCGCCCGGGGTGGACTTCACCGCGGCGGCGGCCCCGCGCACGTCCGGCAGGGCCTGCAGCGCGGCATCGACCTCGCCCAGCTCGATGCGCCGGCCCCCGAGCTTCACCTGCTCGTCCGCGCGGCCAACGAACAGCAGCCCCGCCGGGTCGTTGACGACGATGTCGCCGGAGCGGTACGCCCGCTCCCAGCCCAGCGACGCCATGGGCGCGTACTTCTCCGCATCCTTGGCCGGATCGAGGTAGCGCGCCAACCCGGCGCCGCCGATGATGAGCTCACCGGAGGCGCCCTCGGGCACCGGGAAGCCCGTGGCGGGGTCGACGATCGCGAGGCTCCAGCCGCGCAGCGGCAGCCCGATGCGCACGGGTCCCGCACCCAGCTGTGCGGCGCACGCGACGACCGTGGCCTCGGTGGGCCCGTAGGTGTTCCACACCTCGCGCTCACCGTCGGCCAGGCGGGCCGCGAGCTCGGGCGGGCACGCCTCGCCGCCGAAGATGAGCAGGCGCACCGAGTCGAGCGTCTCGGCCGGCCACAGCGCGGCCAGCGTCGGCACGGTGGACACGATCGTGATGCGGCGGCTGGCCAGCCACGGGCCCAGGTCCATCCCGGACTTCACGAGCGCCCGCGGGGCCGGGACGAGGCAGGCACCGTGGCCCCAGGCCAGCCACATCTCCTCGCAGCTCGCGTCGAAGGCGACGGACAGGCCGGCGAGCACGCGGTCGCCCGGCCCGATCGGATCCTCGGCGAGGAAGAGCTCCGCCTCCGCAGCGACGAACGCGGCCGCCGAGGCGTGCGAGACGGCCACGCCTTTGGGCTTGCCGGTAGAGCCCGAGGTGAAGATGATCCAGCAGTCGTCGTCCGGCCGCGGCTCGCGCAGGGCCGGCGGCGCGGTGCGCTCCGCCCGGCTCTCGATGGCAAGGCCAGGGAAGCCGGGCACCGACTGGGCCCCCGCGCTCGCGCCGGGTGCGCCCTCGGGGCCCATGATGACCGCTGCCACCGCGGCCTCGCCGAAGACCGTCGCTGCGCGCTCCTCCGGATCATCCACGTCGACCGGCACATAGGCCGCCCCGATCATGAGCGCGCCGAGGATCGCGGTGTAGAGCTCGGCGGTGCCGCTGGGCACGCGCACGCCCACCCGGTCGCCGGGGCCCACGCCCGCGGCGTTGAGGGCGAGCCCGACGTCGCGCACCTGCGCGATGAGCTCTTCGTAGCTGAGCACGCGCCGCCCGTCGTCGAGCGCCGGGGCGTGCGGGTGCGCGGCCGTCGTGGCGAGGAGGATGTCGATGAGGGTGCGGGGAGGGCCGGCGAGCGGCGCGGCGGGGAACTGCGGGGGATGAACGGTCACGGCAGGCTTTCGTGGGGTGCGTGAGAGCGGAATCGGCGCAGAGCGGGCCGCGGGCCGCGGCCGTGGACGACAATGGTCATGACGATGGTACGTCGAAACCGGGACTGCCCGGACCGCCGCCGGTGGGCCGGGGCTGGCGGGTGTGATCGGCTGCCGGTGGGAGGGTGCGAATGCGCTGGTGGGCGGGGCATGACGGGGACGCCGAGGCGCGCCTGCGTGCGCTTGCCGCCCGCGCGTGGGGCGCGGGCCGGGCGGGCATCGCGCACACCGCCGGCCC
>NZ_WWEQ01000021.1 GCF_009857845.1 Brevibacterium rongguiense
GCCGCGACGCGCAGCAGGCGCGGGCTGAGGGCCACGGCCCATGCGGCGGCGCGCCGTGCCGCGCGCGGGCTCACCGGCCGCAGGAGCGCGCAGCCCAGGAGGCACACCGCGGACAGGTGCACCCGCAGCCCGGCCGCGACCACCAGGGCGCCGAAGCCCAGGACCGCGGCAGCGGCGGCGTCTCCCCGCCAGGCGGCCTCGGCAAGGGCGGGTGCGGCCACCGCCAGCGCGGCCGTGAGGGCGGCATGGGCCGCGCTGCAGAGAACGATCCGCCCGACCATGACAACCACCCCATCGACGCTGTGTGCGCCATACTGTGCCAAATGATACTGTTTGGTGTCAATAGATGATTCTCAGCGCTTGTGGTGGCGCTTGGGTGCGCGCATGATGGGGTGATGATCCCTTCTGACGACGGCCACGCGACCGGCGGGGCGCCCGTGGGAAGCGGGGGCGAGGCGCAGGCCCAGCCAGCCGAGCCGGGCGCCCCCGCCGCCCCAGCCGCCCCGCCCGCTCCAACCGCACCCGTCAGTCCTCCAGGCCCGGCCACCGGCCATCGGCAGCCCGACGCCGAGCGCTTCGACGCGCTCTTCGCGGACCTCGCCGCGGCGGAGGAGGGCCGCGATGCCCACGAGCGGGCGGGCGGCTACTCGGACCTCGTCGCCGAGGCCTATGCCGACAGCGAGCTGGCCGCGCGGCTGGCGGGCAGCGTGGGGCGCCCCGTCGAGCTGCGCACCGCGCGCGCCTCGGCGGCGGGCCGCCTAACCGCGGTGGGTCGAGGGTGGTGCATCGTGCGTGATGGCGCCTCGGGCCTGCGCGTGCTCGTGAATGCCGCCCGCCTGGTGCGGGTGCGCCTGCGCGGGCGCGCGCACGCCGGCGAGCGCGGGATCTCAGCCCTGTCGATGGGCGCGCCCCTGCGCCAGTGGACCGCAGAGGGCAGGGCCGTGCGCGTCGAGCTCTCCGATGGCGGGAGCTCCGAGGGCGCCCTCGATGCGGTGGCCCGCGACTACGTGCAGCTGCGCGGGGCCCACGGGTTCGACGTCCTCCCCTTCGCGGCGATCGAGCTCGTGGCCGAGCTGCGCTGAGGGGTGCTGAGCTTTGCTGAGGGGCGCGGCTCAGACCTCGGTGCCGGACTCCACCTCGGCCTGGGTCTGGCGGTACATGCGCTGGATGTAGTCCTCGAGCTCGGACTTCTCCACGCGCCACTGGCCGCGGCCGCCCACCTTGATGGCGCGCAGCTCCCCGGAGCGCACGAGTGCGCGGGCCTGGGCGGCGGAGACGTTGAGGATCTCGGCGACGTCGGTGAGGGGCAGGAAGCGGGCTTCGACGACCATGGGGTTCCCTTTCGCCGGGGGTGTGCATAGCATTCCGATTCCGGAGCAGTCGCAGGACCGGCGGTGCGGGCGCCCGGCGAAGCCGAAGCACTGCCGAAATCGCATGATCCTGGTCTTGCCTGAACCGTGTTTGTCGCTCGATAATAGCTCTTGATCGTATTTGGCATCTCCGGGCGCGCCTGGGGATCGGACATCGGAGTTCGACATGCCGACGCACGGCAGTTCCCGCTTCCGCCGCCCCCGCTGGCGCGATCCGCGCGTGCTCATCGGCGCCGTCCTCGTCCTCGCCTCGCTGCTGGGCACCTGGTACGTCGTGCGCGCCGCCGCCCGCACCACCACCGTCTGGGCCGCCGGCACGCCGCTGGTCCCCGGTGCGGTCATCGCGCCCGAGGACCTCGTCCCCCTCGAGGTCCGCCTGCCCGAGGGGGAGAGCGCCGCCGCCTACATCCCGTCCGCGACCCGCATTCCGGAGGGCTCCACGGTGCTCTCGGCCGTGCGCAAGGGCGAGCTGCTGCCGGCGGGCAGCCTCGCCTCGCCCGACTCGCTGGCCGGCCGGGTCATGGCGCTGGCCGCCGCCGATGCGCTGCCCGCCGCGGTGGGCGCGGGCTCGCGCGTGGACGTGTGGGCGACCCCGGACGAGGACGGCGCCAAGCCCCACGAGATCCTGCGCACGGCCCAGGTCATCGCGGTGACCCGCGACGACGGCGGGTTCGCGGCGGACCGCGGTGCGCGCATCGAGGTGTTCGTGCCGACGGCCGCCCTCTCCGGCGTGCTCGCCGCGGTCGGGGCCGGGGAGCGCCTGGCCGTCGTCGCGGTGCCGGAGCCGGCGGCCGGCCGATGATCGGGGCCATCGTCGCGGTCGACGTCGAGTTCGAGGCCGGCCTCGTGGCCGCCCTCACCGGCCTGGCCGATGTCGAGGTCCTCGCGCGGCCCGCCGACGACGTCGACCTCCTCGCGGCGGCCCAGGCGGGCCAGGGCTCCGTGGCCGTTCTCAGCAGGCATTTCCCCGGTGCCGACGCCGAGGTCGTCCGGCGCCTGCTCGGCAGCGGCGCGAAGGTGCTGGGGTTCGGCGCTGATGCCGAGGTCTTCGCCCGCTGGGGCGTGCGCCACACGGTCTCCCCGTGGGCCGAGCCCGAGGCGCTGGCCGCGGCCCTGCGCGACTGCGCCGCCGATCTCGAGGCCCCGCCCAAGCCCGCCGCGCCCCCGGCGGGCGGCTCCGGCGCCCGCCGCGCTCCGCTCATCGTGGTCTGGGGGACGGGATCGGCGCCCGGGCGCAGCACGGTCGCGGCGGGCCTCGCCCATGCGCTCGCCCAGTCCGTGGAGTGCGTCCTCGTCGACGCGGACACCGTCGCGGCGGCCCAGGCGCCCATGCTCGGCATCCTCGACGACGCCCCGCACCTGGCGGCCCTGTGCCGCGCGGCGGCGGCCGGGCCGCTCGACGCGGAGCAGGTGGGCGCCCACATCGTGCCGCTGTCGCAGCGGCTGGGCGTCGTGACCGGGCTGAGCCGCCCCGAGCGCTGGCCGGAGATCCGCCCGGGCGTGCTCGCCGAGGTGCTCGGCGCCCTGGCCGAGCGCGCCCAGTGCCTCGTTGCCGATGTCTCCGACCGCATCGACCCGGACGACGAGTTCGCCGACCCGCACTACGACCGCCACGGGGCCACCCGCGCGGTCCTCGACGCCGCCGACCACGTCGTCATCGTCGCCGGCGCGGAGCCCCTGGGCCTCCAGCGCCTCATCGCACTGCTGGCGGGTGAGCGCGGCCAGGACCTCCGCGAGCGGTGCACCATCGTGCTCAACCGGGTCCGGGCGCAGGCGGTGGGCGCGGACCCGGAGCGGCGGATCGCCGAGACGCTCGAGCGCTTCGCGGGGGTGGTCGGCGCGACCATGCTGCCCGATGCCCGCCCGGACGTCGATGCCGCGCTGCTGGCCGCCCGCACCGTGACCGAGCACGCGCCGCACTCCGCGCTCTCCCGCGCGCTGCGGGGGCTCGCCGCGCAGCTGCCGGTGCCGGGGGTCGCCCAGCCGCGGCGGGCCGCTGGCGGCCGCCGCGGCCGCCGGGGCAAGATGAAACCATGACGACGCTTCGCGCCTATGCGCCCCTCACCCTCCCGCAGCTGGCCACCGCCTGGCCGGACCCGCAGATCCGGCTCGCCTACGCCCCGGACGCCGCGGGCCGGGCCCTGAGCGGCGACGACCTGGAGGAGGCGGAGTGGCTCGCGCTCAGCGCCGCCGCCGAGCACGCCGCCCGCGAGGCGGCGGCCGGCGGCCGGCTGCGCGCGGTCCTCGCAGTCGATGTGACCGGGGCGCAGGAGACCGCGCTCGGAGCGGGCCTCGTCGCGGTGGCGCCTGCGGAGGGCTCGGAGATCGCGATCGTCAGCGCCCACCTCGACGAGCCGGGGCTGGCAGCGCGCCTCGGCCGCGGCCAGGAGGCCGACGCGCAGGCGCTGAGCGAGGCAGCCCTGCTGTGGTATGACCCCTCAGAGCTGCGCGATGTCCTCGATGGACTGCCGCAGGATCTTCTCGACTGACGGCGCCACCGCGGCCTCGATCATCGGGCCGATGAGCGGCGCCGTGCTCGTGACATCGGCGTGGGCGACGACCTCGGAGCCCCCCGCGCCGCCGCTGACCTCGAGGCGCGCCGCCATGGTCACGGGCGCGCCGGGCACCTGCGCGTCGATGTCGGCGGAGACCGGCTGGGCGCTGGCCGGCGAGGTGCGCACCCGCAGCTGCACCGCGGCACCGGCCGGCAGGAGCCTGGCCGCCACCGCCGGCACGTCTTCGGCGTCGAGCGGCGCGCTGGCGCGGATGTCGAGGCCGGCCTCCGGCGTGCCCTCCACGCGGGAGGCATCGCCGTCCCACGCCTCCGGGCGGGCCATCGCGGCGAGGAACTCGGCGGGGGACTGGGGGATCTGCGTGGTGAAGTCGATCGAGCGCATGCCCCCAGTCTGTCACGCTCGGCGCCGGGCGCGGGGCCCGGCGAAGCGCGCCCAGCCGCCGGGCGCGCGCCCCTGCGCGACCGCCGGGCGCCCCGAGCCGCGCGCCACCGCATAGAGTAGGCCTGGGCATCGACGACGAACGCCCCTGAGTGAAGCGAGAGCAACGAGGTGACATCGTGACCGAGGTCTACGCGACCGAGATCGCACGTGCGTGGACGGAGCTGACGGGGCAGATTCCCCCCACCGGGCTGCTGTCGTCGTACTTCTTCCGCATCGACCGCGGCGAGTACTCCGCGCAGGGGCCGCGCGCCATGGCCGAGCGCGCGCGCCGGCACTTCGAGCTCGCCGAGCGCTTCACCGGCGACCGTCCGGCGATCGAGCTGCGCAATCCCGAGCCCGGCGACGCTGACTACAGCGGCAACCGCACCGTCATCGCGATCGTCGTGCGCGATATGCGCTACCTGCTGTCCTCCCTCGTCGCCGACCTCACCGGCGACGGCTACGCGATCCGCGCCGTGCACCACCCGCAGCCGGTCACGGAGCGGGCCGGGGGCCACCTCACGATCGTCGACCCCGACGACGTCGAGCGGATGTCGACCGCCACCTCGGCGCTGCCCGTGATCCGCCCGGGCATGTCCAACACCGCCCGCCGGATCGAGTCGTGGATCCGCATCGAGATCGACCAGGTCCCCGCGGAGCGCTTCTCGGAGCTCGCCGAGGAGCTCGAGCGCATCATCACCGTCGTCGCCGCGGCTGAGGACGACCGCGACGCGATGGCCGGCAAGGCGGAGGAGATCGCCGCCGAGCTGCGCGCCCACGCGCCCAGCGCCGAGCTCGCGGACGAGGCCGCGGTGGCCGCCGACCTGCTCGACTGGCTCGACGGGCGCTTCGCCTTCATGGGCTACCGGGAGTACACGCTGGGCGAGGACTCGGCCGGCAACACGACGCTCGAGCCGGTGCCGGACACGGCGCTGGGCATCTCGACGCTGCGGGAGACGACGAGCTCGCCGCTCTCGCGCGCGGTGGCCGCCCACACGCTCGACCGCCACGTCCTCGTGCTCACGAAGGCCAACTCCCGCTCGCAGCTCGTGCGGCGCGGCTACATGGACTACCTGGGCGTCAAGACCTTCGACGCCGAGGGCAACATCGTGGGGGAGCGGCGCTTCGTGGGCCTCTACACCTCCGGGATGTACAACGCCTCGGTCCTCGACATCCCCGTCATCAAGCAGAAGGTCTCCTGGGTGCTGCGCAACTCGGGGCTGGCGCGCGACTCCTACTCCGGCAACGAGCTGCTCGACGTGCTCGAGACGTATCCGCGCGATGACCTCTTCCACGCCGATCCGCAGGACATCCTCGACGTCGCGCTCGCGGTCATCGACCTCCAGGAGAAGCGCGAGTCGAGCGTCTTCATCCGCCGCGATGCCTACGAGCGCTACGTCTCCGTGCTCGTCTACGTCCCCCGCGACCTCTACGACACCGCCTCCCGGATGCGCGTGGAGAAGGTGCTGCGCGAGTTCTACCGGGCCGAGAGCGTCGACTTCGACGTGCTGCTGACCGACTCGGCGCTCGCCCGCCTCCACTTCGTCGTGCGCGCGGCCCGCGACGAGCTGCTGCCCGACATCGCCCCGGACCGGGTGGCCGGGCGCATCCGCTCGGCGGTGCGCTCGTGGCACGAGGACGTGCGCGAATACCTCGCCCCCTCCGACACGAAGCTGACCTCCCGCGCGCTCGAGCGCGCCCACCTGTGGGCCGCCTCGTTCCCGCCCAGCTACCTCGAGCACAACACCCCCCATGATGCCGTCGCCGATGTCGCCCGCTTCGAATCGCTGGCCTCGGACGCGCAGCCCCTCGTGCGCGTCCACCGCGAGTTCGGCACCGACGAGAGGCGGCTGCGCCTCGCGTTCTACCGCCTCGAGCCCGCGGGCCTGACCCAGGTGCTGCCCTACCTGTCGAACCTCGGCGCGCAGCTGCTCGACGAGCGCTCCTACGAGCTCACCCTCGCCGACGGCTCCCACCGCTACATCTACGACTTCGGCCTCGAGTTCGAAGCAGAGGTCCCGGAGACGGAGTTCGAGCGCATCGAGGAGGCGTTCGTCGCCGGCTGGCTGGGCAAGCGCGAGTCCGGCCGGATGGACCGCCTCATCGTCTCGGGCCTGCGCTGGCAGGACGTGTCGATCCTGCGCGCCTTCACCCACTACCTGCGCCAGGCCGGCTTCTCCTACTCGGACCCCTACATGGGCCAGGTCTTCACCTCCAATCCGGAGATCTCCGCGCTGCTCGTGGGCTACTTCAATGCGAAGTTCGACCCGGAGCTGCTGCCCGTCGCAGGCACCCGCGCCGAGCACATCGACAAGATCCGCGAGCGCATCCAGGACGAGCTCTCCGGGGTCTCGAGCCTGGACGCTGACCGCGTGCTGCGGGCCGTGCTCGACCTCATCACGGCGATGGTGCGCACGAACGTCTTCCAGCCCGCCGACGGGTCCCTGCCGGAGGCGAGCGTGTTCAAGATCCACCCGAACGAGCTCGACTTCGTGCCCAAGCCCAAGCCCGCGCTGGAGATGTGGGTGTACTCGCCCGAGGTCTCCGGCGTCCACCTGCGCTTCGGGCCCGTGGCGCGCGGCGGCCTGCGCTGGTCCGATCGCCGCGACGACTTCCGCACCGAGGTGCTCGGCCTGGTCAAGGCGCAGATGGTCAAGAACGCGCTCATCGTGCCCACCGGGGCGAAGGGCGGCTTCTTCCCCAAGCGCCTGCCCGACCCCGCGGTCGACCGGCAGGCCTGGGCGGAGGCGGGCCAGCACGCCTATGAGGTCTTCATCAACGGCCTCCTCGACGTCACCGACAACCTCGTGCCCACCGCCGAGGGCACGCAGACCGTCCACCCCGAGCGCACCGTCATCCACGACGGCGACGACAGCTACCTCGTCGTCGCGGCCGACAAGGGCACGGCGAAGTTCTCCGACGTCGCCAACGGCATCGCCGAGCGGCGCGGGTTCTGGCTGGGCGACGCGTTCGCCTCCGGGGGCTCGGTGGGCTATGACCACAAGGCCATGGCGATCACCTCGCGCGGCGCGTGGAAGTCCGTCGAGCGCCACTTCCGCGAGCTCGGCGTCAACACGGACGCCGAGGACTTCACGGCGGTCGGGATCGGCGACATGAGCGGCGACGTGTTCGGCAACGGCATGCAGCGCAGCGCGCACACGAAGCTCATCGCCGCGTTCGACCACCGCGACATCTTCATCGATCCGAACCCGGACCCGCAGGCCTCGTTCGCCGAGCGCCGGCGCCTCTTCGACGTCCCGCGCTCCTCGTGGCAGGACTACGACCGCTCCCTCATCTCCTCCGGCGGGGGCGTCTACTCGCGCTCGGCGAAGTCCGTCGTGCTCTCCGCCGAGGCCGCCGAGGCGCTCGGCATGAAGCCGGGCCGCGTGGCCCCGGGCGACCTCATCCAGGGCATCCTGCGCGCGCCCGTCGACCTGCTCTACAACGGCGGCATCGGCACCTACATCCGCGCCGAGTCGGAGACGGACTCGCAGGTGGGCGACAAGGCCAACGACGCGATCCGCATCACCGGAGCCGAGGTGCGCGCCCGGGTCGTGGGCGAGGGCGGCAACCTGGGCGCCACCCAGCTGGGCCGCGTCGAGGCGGCGCTGGCGGGCGTGCAGATCAACACCGACGCGGTGGACAACTCCGCCGGCGTCGACTGCTCGGACCACGAGGTCAACATCAAGCTGCTGCTCTCCGGGCTCATCGACGCGGGCGAGGTCGCCGCCGCGGACCGCGAGGAGGTCCTGCTGTCCATGACCGACGAGGTCGCCGACCTCGTGCTGGCCAACAACTACAGCCAGAACACCGCGCTCGGCGATGCCCGCGAGCAGTCCTCGGCCATGCTGGGCACCCAGCGCCGGCTGCTGCGCTACCTCGAGCGCAATGCGGGACTCGACCGGGCGGTGGAGTTCCTGCCGGACTCGAAGGCGCTCGCGCGCCGCGCCGAGGCGGGGCGCGGCTTCGCGTCCCCCGAGCTCGCCGTGCTGCTCGCCTACGTGAAGATGGACGCGGTCCAGCGCATCCTCGCCTCCGAGGTCCCGGACGAGCCGTTCATGCGCGCCCACCTGCGCGCCTACTTCCCGGCCGCGCTCGGCGGCTACGGGGAGGCGCTCGAGCGCCACCCCCTGCACCGCGAGATCGCCACCGCCCGGCTCGTCAACCGGATGGTCGACCGCGGCGGGCTGACCTACGTCTTCCGCCTGCTGGAGGAGGCCAACACGTCTGTGGCGCAGGTGGCGCGCGCGTTCTCGGTCGTCTCGGCGGTCTTCGACCTCGACGAGCACTTCGATGAGATCTGCGCGCTCGACAACGTCGTGCCCGCCCACGTGCAGAACGAGCTCATCAACAACTACGTGCGCCTGCTCGACCGCGGCTCGCGGTGGCTCATCCACCAGGCCAGCGACGCCCTCGACGTCGAGGACGGCATCGCCGCCTACCGCCCGGTGGTCGCGGCGCTGCGCGAGTCGGTGCCGGGCATGCTGCGCGGGCGCGACCGCAGCGACCTCGAGGACCACGCCGCCGCCTACGTCGGGGCCGGCGTGCCGCAGGGCCTCGCCTTCCGCGCCGCGGGGCTGCTCGACGAGTTCGCCCTCCTCGACATCGCGCAGGCGGCCCAGCGCACGGGCCTCGAGGCCGAGGACGTGGCGGAGGTCTACTACGCGGTGACCGACCTGCTCTCCGGGGCCGCGATCCTCGACCTCGTTGGCCAGCTCGACCGCCGCTCGCGGTGGACGGCGCTCGCGCGCGGCGCCCTGCGCGACGACTACTACCAGGCCGTGTTCTCCATCGCGATCGCGGTGCTGCGCTCCACCGAGTCGGATCGGCCCACGCCCGCGGAGCGCGCGGACGACCGCATTGCCCAGTGGCGCACGAGCAACGAGTACGCGCTCGAGCAGGTGCTCGCCACGATCGAGGAGGTCCGCGAGCTCGACGAGGTCGACCAGGCGCCGCTGTCGGTGCTGCTGCGGATGATGCGCTCGATCGTGCGCTCGACCGTGTGGCAGGCGGAGAACTCCTGACGTGTCGCTGCTGACCGAACAGCTCGCGGCCGAGGGCATCGTCGACGGCACCGACGTCGAGTGGCTCCACCTCATCGTGGGCGACTGGCAGCTCATCGCCGATCTCTCGTTCGCCGACCTCGTCCTGTGGGTGCCCGTCGCCGGCGAGCCAGGCCGCTTCCGCATCGTCGCCCACTGCCGACCGACCACGGGCACGACCGTCTACCCGCACGACGAGGTGGGCGCCCTGTCCACCCCGGCCGAGACCGAGCTGCTCGAGCGGGCCTGCGGTGAGGCAGCGGTCGTCGCCGCGCCGGCTGATGCCAACGAGCTCGCCGGCGCGGAGGCGATCCCCGTCGTGCGCGGCGGCCGGCCGATCGCGGTGCTCACCCGGCACAGTGAGGAGCAGCGGCGCAGCGGCGGCTCGCGGCTCGAGCGCAACTACCGCTCGTGCGCCAACGCGCTGCTCGCGATGATCGCCGAGGGCGCCTTCCCGGACCTCGACGCCCCCTCCGGGGCGCGCCGCGGCGAGCCGCGCGTGGGCGACGGGCTCATCGTGCTCAACCGCGAGGGGCGGGTCCGCTACGCCTCGCCCAACGGGGTCTCCGTCATCCACCGGCTGGGCCACGACGGGGAGATCGAGGGCCGCTACCTCGCCGAGGTCGTCTCCGGGCTCGTCGACCAGCACCGGCCCGTCGACGAATCGCTGCCGCTCGTGCTCACCGGCCGCGCCCCGTGGCGCAGCGAGATCGAGTCCGGCCGGATCGCGGTCTCCCTGCGCGCGATCCCGCTCACCCGCGCGGGCCTGCGCACGGGCGCGGTCGTGCTGGCCCGCGACATCTCGGAGATCCGGCGCCGCGAGCGCGAGCTGTTCAGCCGCGACGTCATGATCCGCGAGATGCACCACCGGGTGAAGAACAACCTGCAGACCGTCTCGGCCCTGCTGCGCCTGCAGGAGCGGCGGATGAGCAGCGGGGAGGCCCGCGATGCGCTGCAGGAGGCGATGCGCCGGGTCTCGATCATCGCGGTCGTCCACGATGCGCTCAGCCAGGGCATCGACGCGACGGTGGAGTTCGACGAGATCGTCGACAAGGGGCTGCGGCTGACCCCCGAGCTGGCCGGCCCGCACGTGGAGATCAGCCTGCGCCGCACGGGCAGCTTCGGCTCGATCTCATCCGGCGACGCGACGTCGCTCGCGCTCGCGCTCACCGAGCTCGTGGCCAACGCGATCGAGCACGGCTTCCCGGCCCCCGCGGCGGAGCCCGCTGAGGCCGGTGAGACCCCCGCGGCCGGTGAGCGCCGGCCCGCCCACGTGTGGGTGAGCCCGGAGCGCACCGGCGAGCGCCTGCGGGTCGTCGTCGCCGACGACGGCGCGGGGCTCGACCCCGAGCGCGGGCCCGGCACCGGGCTCGGCACGCAGATCGTGCGCACGCTCATCAGCACGGACCTGGCGGGGACCATCGAGTGGCGGGCACGCGAAGAGGGGGGCACCGAAGCGATCATCGATGTCCCCCTCAGGAGCGATTGAGCCGCGGGCGCGGCGGCCGGCTCAGCCGGCGCGGCGGGCGCGCGCGGCGCGGCGCTTGAGCGCGCGGCGCTCGTCCTCGCTCAGGCCGCCCCACACTCCGGCATCCTGGCCGGAGTCGAGGGCCCACTGCAGGCACAGCTCCGCGACCTCGCAGCGCCGGCAGACGCTCTTGGCCTCCTCGATCTGGAGGAGGGCGGGGCCGGTGTTTCCGATGGGGAAGAAGAGCTCGGGGTCCTCGTTGAGGCAAGCCGCGCGATGGCGCCAGTCCATGGTGTCCTTTCAGGGGCGCATCAGCTTCACACCGCGCACGAACACGACGGCACCGCCGCAGGGCAGCGGGAGCTGGATGATTGTGGGATCAACTGCAAACAGATTCACACATGCGCCCCCGGCGCACAAGAGTCCGGCAGTGTGAAATCACTGACAGGGCATGATCGGCCATCCGCGGCCCGGGGCGCAAATCCGGTCCCGAGGCGCAAGATGCGCCCGGGCCGTTGTGCGCGGCGGGCGAATGTGGTCGACTCGGACCATGGAGACTCCCGCAGCCCCGAGTCCGTCCGGCCGCCGGGTGGGCGAGCTGGCCGACGTCCGCCTCATCGAGATCGACGGGCGGCGCCCGCGCATCCACCCGGAGGCGTTCGTGGCCCCGGGCGTCACGCTCATCGGCGATGTGCGGATCGGGGCGGGCTCGGGCGTCTACTACGGCTGCGTGCTGCGCGCCGACCGCAATTCCATCACGATCGGCCGGGGCACGAACGTGCAGGACAACACGGTCATGCACGCCGATCCGGGCAAGCCCGTCGTCGTGGGCGATCGGGTCTCGATCGGCCACCGGGCGCTCGTCCACGGCTGCGTCATCGACGACGACGTGCTCATCGGCATGAGCTCCACGGTGCTCAACCTCGCCCGCATCGGCAGCCTGTCCCTCGTCGCGGCGGGCGCCGTCGTCCTCGAGGGCACGGAGATCCCGCCCCGCTCGCTCGTGGCCGGGGTGCCGGCGAAGGTGCGCCGGGAGATGGGCGAGGCCGACATCGAGCGGGTGCTCGCCAACGCCCGCAGCTATGAGGAGATCCTCGCCCTCCACCGCGACGGCGGGCGCATAGTCGGGCAGTGAGGCCGCGCGCGGGCGGCCGCGGCGGCCCGCGCGCCCGTGCGCTGCGGCCCGTGGCGATGGCATCGGGCAGGTGACGAGGGGCAATGGCCGACCCCGGGCGGGTAAGGGTGCGCTTGCTTCGAGCCGGCCCGCGTCCTTTGACACAATGGGCCCGTGAAGAATGTACTCGATCCCTCGCAGAACCGCGTCGTCATCATCGGCGGCGGCCCCGGCGGCTATGAGGCCGCCCTCGTCGCCGCGCAGCTGGGCGGCGACGTCATGCTCGTGGAGCGCAGCCGCGCCGGCGGCGCCGCCGTCGTCACCGACGTCGTGCCCTCGAAGTCCCTCATCGCCACCGCGGAGGTCATGGTCGACCTCGGCCAGGCCGAGGAGCTGGGCATCCGGCTCGTCGAGGAGGACAGCGACGGCCAGCCCCGGGAGGACGACGGGCGCGCTGCGGTGCGCGCGGACCTCGAGGCGATCAACGCACGCATCCGCAGGCTCGCCGGCGCCCAGGCCGACGACATCCGCGATGCGCTCGCCACTGCGGGCATCAAGCTCATCAAGGGCACCGGCACGCTCGTGGGGGACCGCCGGGTCGACATCGTCGAGGAGAACGGCACGGAGTACACGCTCGACGCGGACACCGTGCTCGTGGCGGTCGGCGCCCACCCCCGCGAGCTGCCCACCGCCGTCCCGGACGGCGAGCGGATCCTCACGTGGACCCAGCTCTACGACCTCACCGAGCTGCCCGAGCACCTCGTCGTCGTGGGCTCGGGCGTCACCGGCGCTGAGTTCGCCTCGGCCTACAACGCGCTCGGCGCGAAGGTCACGCTCGTCTCCTCCCGCGACCGGGTGCTGCCCGGCCAGGACGAGGATGCCGCCGAGGTGCTCGAGCAGGCCTTCCGGCGCCGCGGTATGACCGTGCTCTCGCGCTCGCGCGCCGAGTCCGTCGAGCGCGATGACGACGGCGTCGTCGTCACGCTGGCCGACGGCCGGCGGGTCAAGGCGAGCCACTGCCTCATGGCCGTGGGCTCGATCCCCAACACGGAGGAGCTGGGCCTCGACGCCGCGGGCGTGCAGACGGAGGACAGCGGGCACATCGTCGTCGACGGCGTCTCGCGCACCTCCGCGCCCGGCGTCTACGCCGCGGGCGACTGCACGAACGTCATGCCGCTGGCCTCGGTGGCGGCCATGCAGGGCCGGATCGCGATGTGGCACGCGCTGGGCGATGCGGTCTCCCCGCTCAAGCTGCGCAACGTCGCCTCGAATGTCTTCACCGCCCCGGAGATCGCCACGGTGGGCATGCAGCAGGCGGCCTACGACGACAACCGCCACGACATCGAGACCGTCATGCAGCCGCTGCAGACGAACCCGCGCGCCAAGATGCAGGGGATCACGGACGGCTTCGTCAAGATCTACGCCCGCCGCGGCTCCGGCTCGGTGCTCGGCGGCGTGGTCGTGGGCCCCAAGGCCAGCGAGCTCATCATGCCGCTGACGATGGCGGTGGAGAACCGGCTGACGGTCGATCAGCTCTCCGCGTCGTTCGTCGTCTACCCCTCGCTCAGCGGCTCGCTGGCCGAGGCCGCCCGCCGCCTCCACCACCGCGGCGGCTGAGGCGCCCGGCAGCCGCGCGCAGGGGACCCGCACCGGGATCCGGTGCGGGGCCCCTGCGCATGCAGTGCGGGCCGGCGGGCGGTGACTGAGCGCCCGGGCGTCAGGCGCTGAAGCGCACGATCGGGGTGCCGGCGCGCACGGCCTCGCCGGAGCCCACGAGCACCTCGGAGACGGTGCCGGCGCGCTTGGCCGTGAGCGGCTGCTCCATCTTCATCGCCTCGATGACGGCGAGCCGGTCGCCGATCTCCACGTCATCGCCGGCGGTGACGTCGATGCTCACGATCGTGCCCTGCATGGGGGCGGCGAGCACGGGGGAGTCGTCGGCCCGGCGCGAGCCCTTGCGGCGCAGGCGCCCGGCGCTGGCCTTGGCCCCCGGGTCGGCGGGGCGGGCGAGCTCAGCGGGGACCTTGACGGTGAGCCGGTGGCCGTCGACCTCGACGACGACGTCGAGCGAATCGGCCGCCGGCTGCTCGCGCGGCGCCTCGTCGGCCGCCGGTCCGGCGAAGCGCGGCATGTACTCCTTCTGCAGCCAGTCCGTCGACACGCTCAGCTCGTTCGCGAAGGCGGGCTCGTCGACGAGCGCGCGGTGCAGCGGCAGCAGGGTGGCCACGCCGGTGAGCACGTACTCGTCGAGCGCCCGGCGGGCGCGGGCCAGTGCCTGCGCGCGGTCCTCGCCCGTGACGATGAGCTTGGCGAGCATGGGGTCGAAGTCCGTGCCCACGACCGTGCCCGGGCGCACGCCGGAGTCCATGCGGATGCCGGGCCCGGCCGGCTCGTGGAGCTCGGCGATCTGGCCGGTGGCGGGGAAGAAGCCGTGCGCGGGATCCTCGGCGTTGATGCGGAACTGCAGGGAGTGGCCGCGGGGGGCGGGGAACGCGGCGGGCAGCGCCTCGCCGGCGGCCACGCGCAGCTGCCAGGCGACCAGGTCGACGCCCGTGACCTCTTCGGTCACGGTGTGCTCCACCTGGATGCGCGCATTGGCCTCCATGAAGCTGAGCACGCCGTTCGTGCCCAGCAGGAACTCGCACGTCGCGGCGCCCACGTAGCCCACGCGGGCGAGCACATCGCGCGAGGCCGCGGCGAGGGCCGTCTCCTGCTCCGGGCTCAGGCCGGGTGCCGGCGCCTCCTCGATGATCTTCTGGTTGCGCCGCTGCAGCGTGCAGTCGCGGGTGGAGGCGACGAGCACGGTCTCGCCGTCGGACATGCACTGGGTCTCGATGTGGCGCGGGCCCACGATCTGCTGCTCGATGAGGCACTCGGAGCGCCCGAACGCCGCCTGCGATTCGCGGCGGGCCGTCGCCAGCGCTGCGGGCAGCTCCTCGGCGCTCGCAGCGGTGCGGAAGCCGCGCCCGCCGCCGCCGTAGACGGCCTTGACGGCCACGGGATAGCCGATCTCCGCGGCGACGGCGAGCGCCTGGGCCTCGTCGGCGACGGCGCCGTCCGAGCCGCGGGCGATCGGGGCGCCCACGGCCTCGGCGACGGCGCGGGCACTCGCCTTGTCGCCCAGGGCGGCGATGGCCGCGGGCGGGGGGCCCACCCACACGAGGCCCGCGTCCTGGACGGCCTGGGCGAAGTCGGGGGACTCGGCGAGGTAGCCGTAGCCGGGGTGCACGGCCTGCGCGCCGGAGCGGCGGGCGAGCTCGATGAGCGCCGGCGCGTTGAGGTAGGTCTGGGCGGCGCCGGTGCCCGGCAGCAGCCACGCATCGTCGGCGAAGCGCACGAAGTCCGCGTCGGCATCCGGCTCGGTGTACGCGGCGATCGCGCTGAGCCCCAGGTCGTGGCAGGCGCGGATGACGCGCAGGGCGATCTCGCCCCGATTGGCGATGAGCACGCGCTCGAACGGACGACGGTCCACGGTGGTGGAATAGTGCGCGGCCTTGGCCATCGGCGCTCCTGAGGGACGGGGGTGGTGAACGAGAACAATCTAGGGCGAAGCGCAAACCCTTTGTGGCCGGCGGACAAAAGCCCGCGGGCGAATTCTCAGTGCGCCTCGGGCGTGTCGCCGCGCCACAGCCCGGTCCAGGCGATCCCGAGGTCCGCCGCGAGCCGGCGCACGAGCGGGATGCTCAGGCCGATGACGTTCGTGTGGTCCCCGTCGATGCCCTCGACGAAGGCCGCGCCCAGGCCGTCGATCGTGAGCGCGCCGGCGACCTCGAGCGGCTCGCCGGTGGCGATGTAGTCCTCGAGCTCGCGGCGGGAGGGCGCCGCGGTGCGGATCGTCGTCGAGGCCAGCTCCGCGCGCCGGCCCTCCTCCCGCCAGCCGTCCGGGGCGGTGCGGCGCAGGCGGGCGGCGAAGTGGCCCGTGTGCAGCACGGCCGAGCGCCCGCCCATCCGCTGCCACACGCGGCAGGCGGCCTCGGGGGTGTGGGGCTTGCCCACGGCCTGCCCGTCCAGCTCGAGCAGCGAGTCCGAGGCGAGCAGCAGCAGGTCGTCCCGGTCGCCGGGCGCCTCCTCGGCCCCGGCGAGCAGGCGCGCCACGACGGCCTCGCCCTTCGCGTGGGCGAGCAGCAGGGCCTGCGCCGCCACGGTCTCCGGGCGCTCGTGCTCGACCACGGCGTCCTCGTCGACACCGGGCGCGCTCACGAGCGGCGCCAGGCCCGCCGCGGTGAGGAGGGACAGCCGCGACGGCGAGGTCGAGGCGAGGAGGACATCGGTCATGGCAGCTCCTGATCGGCGGGGGAGTGGGGCTCGGCTGCGGAGTGCGGCAGCGCTGGCGAATCGGGCTCGGCGGGGGAATCGGGGGGCGCTGGGGAATCAGGGAGCACCGGGGAATCGGACGGCGGGGGAAAGCCGGGTGGCGCTGGCGCAGCGTGCCCGGCCGGGGAATCGGGCGCGGGATCGGCGTGGAGGCCGAGCAGCGGCGGCTCGGCGGCGCCCGCGGGCGCGTCCGGGGCCGCCGCGGACTGAGGCGCACCGTCCTCCTCCTCGGGGGCGGGCTGGGCAGCCGAGGCCGCCACGGCGACGGGCGCCTCGAGGTGGACGGCGATGCGGGCGAGCACGGCGGCGGCGAGCTGGGCCCGGCCGAGTGCGCTCGGCCAGCGGCCGGAGGCGTCGATGAGCCCGCGCTGGGCGGTCCCGCGCAGCGCCTCGGACGCGGAGACGGGGACGGCGCCCGCGCTGAGCGCCGTGAGCCACTGCGAGCCGGCGAGGACCCGGGAGCTGCGGCGCAGCACCGTGCGCAGGGGCCGGCGGCTGCCGGGCAGGCGGCCCAGATTGGGGCACGTGAGGACGAAGACGGTGTAGCCGCCCTCCCGCTCGAGGCGGTTGACGGCGCTCGTGAGCGCGGGGATCGACAGCGAGCCGCTGATCGGGTGAATGAGGTCCGCCGTGCCCATGGACAGCACGGCCAGGCGCGGGGCGCGCCCGCCGCCCTTCGAGCGCCGCAGGCGGGAGTCGGCGAGCAGCGCGCGGACCTGCGCGCCGATGTCCTCCGCGCGGGCCGAGGGGCCGGCGAGGCTGCACACCCGCACGGGGGCGCCGAGCAGGCGGGCGCAGCCGCGGCCCAGCAGCCGGGGGAGGGTCGGGACCGGGCCCGCAGCCGCCCAGGAGTCGCCCAGCACCGCGAGCACGGCCAGTTCCTCCGCGGCCGGCGTGCCGAAGGCGATCTCGGCGCCGCCGGCGACCCACGCCCCGCTCGCCTCCCACGTGCCGGTGCCGGCCCGGCCCGCCGCATCGGCGTCGAAGAGCGCGCGCATCCGCCGGGACTGCCAGCGCAACAGGACCGCGAGCCCGGCCGCCCCGGCGGCCGGCACGGCGGCCAGCGCGAGGACCGCGGGCAGCGGGCGAGGGGGCCATTTCACGCTCCGAGTCTAGCCTTGCGGGGCGCCGCGGCACCGGGTCGTGGGCCAGGCACTACGCTGGGGCGCATGACTTCTGGCAACGACGGCGCGCCGGTGAGCGCGCAGGACCACCGGCCGGCAGGTGAGGGCGCCGCGGCGCCCGCCGGCACTGCCGCCGCGTCCACGGGCACTGCCGCGCCCACGAGCAGCGCCGCTGCACTCACGGACAGCGCCGAGGCGCGCGGGCGCGTGGAGCCCTTCGTCTCGCCCGCGCTGCGCACCGCCGCCGCCTGGAGCTGGCGGGCGCTCATCGTCGTCGCGGCGGTCGCCGCGCTGTGGTGGCTGCTCTCGCAGGTCAAGATCGTCGTGCTCCCCGTGCTCATCGCCCTGCTCATCGGGGCCCTGCTCTCCCCGCTGGCGCGCTTCCTCGTGCGCCACCGCTGGCCCCGCTCGCTTGCGACCATCGCCACGGTGCTCGGCTTCATCCTCGTCGTGCTCGGGCTGCTCGCGCTGGTGGGCCAGCAGCTCTACTCGGGCTTCTCGGACCTCTCCGACCGGGTGATGGCGGGCTTCCAGGCGATCAGCTCGTGGCTGCAGTCGAGCCCGTTCGGCATCGAGTCCAGCCAGATCTCGCAGTACATCGACCAGGGCCTCGAGAAGGCCACGTCGTTCCTCGAGGAGCGCTCGGGGCAGCTGTTCTCCGGGGTGGCCGGCGCCGCCTCGTCCGTCACGGACTTCTTCGCCGGCATGTTCCTCGTGCTGTTCTCCACGATCTTCTTCGTCTACGACGGCCAGAAGATCTTCCACTGGTTCATCGGGATGCTGCCGGTGCCGGCCCGGGAAAAGACGCAGGGCGCCGCGCTGCGCGGCTGGCAGTCGCTCGTCCAGTACGTCCGCGTCCAGATCCTCGTCGCCGCGGTCGATGCGCTGGGCATCGGGCTGGGAGCCTTCATCCTGCAGGTGCCTCTCGTGGTCCCGCTCACCGTGCTCGTCTTCATGGGCTCGTTCATCCCGATCGTCGGCGCGATCCTCACCGGCGCGGTCGCCGTGCTCGTCGCCCTCGTCTCGCAGGGGCCGATCACCGCGCTCATCATGCTCGGCGTCGTCCTCGCCGTCCAGCAGATCGAGGGGCACGTCCTGCAGCCGTTCATCATGGGCAAGGCCGTCTCCGTCCACCCGCTGGCCGTGGTGCTGGGCGTGACGGGCGGCGGGTTCCTCTTCGGCATCCCCGGCGCGCTGTTCGCCGTGCCGCTCATGGCGGTGGCGAACACGACCGTGCTCTACCTCCACGGCCGGGACATCCTCGCGGAGGCGCAGGCCGATGCCGAGCGCAAGAAGCAGGAGAAGGCCGAGCGCAAGCGCGCGAAGGCCTCGGCCTAGGCGCGGGAGGCACGGAAGGGGCCGCACACCACGTGGTGTGCGGCCCCTTCCGGTTGCCCGAGCTCAGACGGCCCGGCGGCGCGCCGTGCTCAGCCGAAGGCCTCGACCTTCGACACGGTGACCTTCATGGTCTTGCCGTTCGGGGCCTCGTACTCGACCTCGTCGCCCACCTTCGCGCCGTTGACGGCCGCGCCCAGGGGCGACTTCTCGGAGAAGACGTCGATGTCCGAATCGCCGGCGATCTCCCGCGAGCCCAGGAGGAAGCGCATCTCGCGCCCGCCCATGTCGACGGCGACGATCTTGCCCGGGGCCACCTTCGTGGTGTCGGCATCGGCCTCGCCCACCTTGGCGCTGCGCAGCAGGGTCTCGAGCTGGCGGATGCGCGCCTCGAGCTTGCCCTGCTCCTCGCGGGCCGCGTGGTAGCCGCCGTTCTCCTTGAGATCGCCCTCGTCGCGGGCGGCCTCGATGCGCTCGGCGACTTCCTGGCGGCCCGGGCCCGAGAGCTGCTCGAGTTCCTTCGTCAGCCGGTCGTATGCCTCCTGGGTCAGCCACGTCTGGTCGTCCGCGGTCTCCTCGGTCATCTCATCTCCTTGGCTGAGCCGCCGTGCGGAACACGGCGGCGGTCGTCGTCTGCCGCAGTCGCCTGCGGCAATGAGAGGTCCCGGGCACCGGAGGCACCCGGGACGCTCGCGTCTTGCTGAACTGTCTAGTCTAATCGAACTTCGGCCCCCAGACCAGCAATGCCCAGACCAGCAATGCCCAGACCAGCAATGCCCAGACCAGCAACGCCCGGGCCAGCAATGCCCGGGCCACCGGCGCCCAACCCGGCAGTGCCCAGGCAAGCGGAACCGAGCCGGCGGAGCGGAGTTGGGCGAAGCCGAGCCCGGCGGGCCTCGGCCCGGCAGGACTCCGGCCGGCGGTCCTCAGTCCTCGAACCAGCAGTGGTCGACGTTGCCGGTGGCCGCGCGCTGCGTGGTGGACACCTCGACGCGCAGGTGGACCGGGTCGGTGGCGCTCGCCCCGGCGCGCGGGCCCACGGCCACCTCCCGGTAGCCCACGACCGCCTCGTACTCGTTGATGGCGCGCACCCCGCAGCGCACGGTGCGCCGCTCATCGGGCACCACGGCGAGCGAGACGACGGTGAGCGCGGCATCGCGCACGTCGTAGCCCGCGTCCTGCGGGTCCACCGGATGGTCGTCCGGCCAGAACGCGAGGGCTGCGACGACGGCGATGAGCGCGAGGATCGCGCAGCCGGCGAGCACGGCGGCGCGCCGGCTGCGGCGCGGGGGCCGCGGCGCGCGGGGGGCGCGGCCGTAGCGCTCGGGGAGGGTGTCCTGGGCGGTCATCGCTGGCTGGGGGTCGCCTTCCGTGGCAGGGGCCGTTGTGCGGTGCGCCGCCGCGGCTGGCCGTCCGCTGTGGGGCCGGCCGGGCGCGGCGTACTAGTCTAGGGTAGTCCCGTTCGTGCGCCGGCCAGGCGTGCCGCTCGTCCTCGCAGACCGAAGGTGACCCCCTATGACCCAGCCCCGAGGCGCCCAGCCGTACGCGGGCCTGCGGCTGCTCGCCGTGCACGCCCACCCCGATGACGAATCCTCCAAGGGCGCCGCGACGAGCGCGATGTACGCGCAGCTGGGCGCGCAGGTCCGCATCGCGACGATGACCGGCGGCGAGGCCGGCGACATCCTCAATCCCGCGCTTGCCGACAGCCCCACCGCGCAGCGCGACATCGCGGGCCTGCGCCGGCGGGAGATGGCCCGGGCCGCGCAGCTGCTGGGCGCCGAGCACGACTGGGTGGGCTTCGTGGACTCCGGCCTGCCCGAGGGCGACTTCGACGAGCAGGTCCCGCACGGCGTCTTCTGGCGCGTGCCCACCGAGGTGGCCGCGCGCCCGCTCGTCAACATCATCCGCCGCTTCCGCCCCCAGGTGGTCACGACGTACGACGAGCAGGGCGGCTACCCCCACCCGGACCACATCAAGAACCACTTCGTCACCATGGCCGCGGTGGCCGCCGCGGCGGATCCGGATGACCACCCGGAGCTGGGCGAGGAATGGCAGGTCCAGAAGGTCTACTACAACCAGGACCTCTCGGCTCGCAAGTGGCTGACGATCCACGAGCAGATGCTCGCCGACGGTGTGGAGTCGCCGTTCGGCAAGCTGCTGGAGAACTACCGCGACCGCGATGCCAAGCGCGACACGTGGCTGTCCACGCGGGTGCCCAGTGGGGCCTTCGCCGAGCGCGCGGAGCAGGCGCTGCTGGCCCACGCCACCCAGATCGATCCGAAGGGCGGGTTCTTCTCCGACGTCCGCGCCGCAGCCAAGCGCTACTGGCCCACCGAGGAGTTCGAGCTCGCACTCGACGACACCGGCCGCCCGCCGCTTCAGCGCCGCGACTTCGTCGAGGACGACCTGTTCGCCGGGGTCGTGCGCGACGACGGCACCCGGGTGCCCGACGGTGAGCTGGGCCGCGCGCTGGAGGCGGCCGGTTTCGAGGCGCCCCTGGGGCGCGCCCAGCGGGACTCCGCCGACGCTCACGGCACCGCGGCGGGCGATTCTGGCACCGCGGGCGCTGCGGGGGAGGAGCGCGCATGAGCGCGATTGCCCAGCTGGGATCCCTGGCCGTGCTCGCGCAGCGGCCCTCGCCGGCCGGCACCACCTCGCCGGGGACGCAGGTGCACTACTCCGACCCCGCCCAGGTCACTCCGGGCACGATCGGCTTCATCGCCACGGCGCTCGTCGCGATCCTCACGGTCTTCCTCATCCGGGACGCCACGCGCCGCGTGCGCCGGGTGCGGGCGGCCGACGATGCCCATACCGTCTCCCACTTCCCCATCGAGCGCCGCCCGCGCATCCGGCCCAAGGACGGCGGCGATGCGGTGCCCGCCCATCGCGTCGACGCGCAGGCGGACACCGCCGCGGGCGATGGCGCGGCCACGGCCGAGGACCCCGAGCGCAACGAGGAGCCCCCCGGCGCGCAGCGCTGAGGCCGGCCGGCTGCGCCGCGGCGCGGAAATGTTGCGGGCCGGTTGCGCCGCGACCCGGTCGCCCGGTGCGGGGCCCGGGGTGAACGCGGCGCCTCGCCTCGGTCCGGGACTCACCGGCCTCGGCCCCGGACGCGAGCAACGAGGACGCGGGGGCCGAACGCTCCGCAGCCCAACGGCCCAGCGTGAGTCCAGCCGTCCAGCAACGCGGCACCCTGCGGTCGGGCACACTCTGCTCGAGGCGGGCCGAGGGCTGTGCCGCTACGCGAGTTCCGGGCTCGTGATGACGGCGGCGACGATGAGGGCTGCCAGGTGGCAGCCGTAGCCGAGCACCGTGAAGGTGTGGAAGATCTCGTGGAAGCCGAAGTGCGCGGGCGCGGGGTTGGGGCGCTTGAGCGCGTAGATGACCGCGCCCGCGATGTAGAGCGCCCCGCCGACCACCACGAGGATGCCGACGGTGGGGCTCGCGCGCCAGATGTGGGGGATGTAGCCCACGCCGGCCGCGCCGATGCCGATGTAGACCGGCACGAACAGCCAGCGCGGGGCAGTGGTCCACAGCAGCCGGAACGCCACGCCCAGCACCGCGCCGGCCCACATGATCGTGAGCAGGACGATGCACTCGAGCCGAGGCAGCATGAGCACCGCCAGCGGCGTGTACGTGCCGGCGATGATGAGGAAGATGTTCGCGTGGTCCATGCGCCGCAGCAGCAGCCGGATCCGCATCCGCCAGCGCCCGCGGTGGTAGACCGCCGAAGTGCCGAACAGCATCATCCCCGTGAGCGCGAAGACCGCGGCGGCCAGCCGCGAGGCGATCGTGGGGGAGAGGATGACGAGGACGAGCCCGCCGAGCACGGCGAGCGGGAAGGCCCCGGCGTGGATCCAGCCGCGCCAGCTGGGCTTGAGCTGGCCGCTGAGCTTGAAGAGCTCGCTGCGCAGCGCGCGGCCGCGGCGCCCGCCGGTCCGTCGCTGGGGCGCCTCGGACCCCGCCGCGGGCTGCGGCTGCGGAGCGTCCCCGGCGCGCACGCACTCGTCCGGCCGGTCTGCCCGGGAAGCGCGGTGCGATGGCGACGTCGTCATGGCCCCAGTCTAGGCGGCACTCCTGGCAGGGGCCTGGGCTCCGGGGGGCTCCCGGCCAGGCTCCCGGCTGGACTCCCAGCCGGGGGCCGGGGCTCCGCGCGGGGGCCTGCAGGCGGCCGCTGTAGGCTGTGCGCAGGAAATCCGCTGGTGGAGAGGAGGGGTGGCCCGTGGCCGGATCGGCGCTGTCGTGGCTCTACCGCCTCTACGACAAGCGGATCGCCAACGAGCTCATCCCGGATGAGCGGGTGCCCAAGCACATCGGCGTCATCACCGACGGCAACCGCCGCTGGGCGAAGGAATTCGGCACGACCACGGAGAACGGCCATCGCGCGGGCGCGGACAAGATCGTCGAGTTCCTGGGCTGGTGCGGCGAGGTGGGCGTCGAGGTCGTCACGCTCTACGTCCTCTCGCGCGAGAACCTCGCCCGCTCCGCCGCGGAGGTCGAGGTCCTCACGGAGATCATCGCGGACATGGTTGACACGATCGCGGACACCGCCGGCTACTGCGTCAACCTCGTGGGGGAGCTGGGCCTCCTGCCCGAGCCGCTGCGCCTGCGCCTCGTCTCCGCCGAGCAGCGCTCCGGAGCCGCGCCGGGCGACCGGGTGCGGGTCAACGTCGCCGTGGGCTACGGGGGGCGACAGGAGATCGTCGACGCGCTGCGCTCCTGGCTGCGGGCCACCCGCGACTCCGGGGCGGACGTCGACGCGGCGATCGAGGGACTGGACGAGGAGCAGATCTCCGCGCACCTGTACACGAAGGGCCAGCCCGACCCGGACCTCATCATCCGCACCTCCGGCGAGCAGCGGCTCTCCGGCTTCATGATGTGGCAGTCGGCCTATTCGGAGTTCTACTTCTGCGAGGCCTACTGGCCCGACTTCCGCAAGACGGACTTCCTGCGCGCGCTGCGCAACTTCTCCCAGCGCTCCCGCCGCTTCGGCCGCTGAGCGGCTCCGCCGCCCCCCGTGCCCGAGGCGCGATCGCGCTGAGGCTCGAACGGGCTCGCCCGCTCCTATTCACCCGATCGTCACCGCGGCGCCGGGTTTCGCGGCCGCCCCGCGCCCCGGCCCCGCCCTAGCGTGGGAGCTGCCGGCCAGCGGACCGCCGCGGCGAGGGGAAGCGCCGTGCGGACCACGGCTGGCAGCACGTGCCCAGACCGCCACCGCCCTGCGCGGCAGCCGCTGTTGCGCGAGGCGCCCAGGGAACAGGGGAGCCCATGGACCTCCGCACCTATGTCATCGACACCTCCGTGCTGCTCAGCGATCCGCGCGCCGCACTCCGCTTCGCCGAGCACGAGGTGGTCATCCCGCTCACCGTCGTGGCCGAGCTCGAGGCCAAGCGCGACCACCCGGAGCTCGGCTTCACCGCCCGCCGGGCGCTGGGCCTGCTCGATGAGCTGCGCGCGGACGCCGGCCGCCTCGACGCCCCGGTGCCGGTGGGGGAGGCCGGCGGCACGCTGCGCGTCGAGCTCAACCACGTCGACCCGCAGGGCCTGCCCGTCGCCTTCGACCGCGCGGCGGCGGACACGCGCATCCTCGCCGTCGCCCGCAACCTGGCCGCCGAGGGCCGCGCCGTCACGGTCGTGACGAAGGACGTGCCCATGCGGATCAAGGCCGCCGCCCTGGGGCTGCGGGCCCAGGAGTACCGCGCGGAGCTGGCCGCCGATGCGGGCTTCACGGGCCTAGCCAAGGCCAGCCTGAGCGCCGAGCGGATGGCGCAGCTCTACGCCGAGGGCCGCATCGACGCCCCCGAGTTCGCCGCTGAGCCCGTGCACACCGGGCTCGTGCTCACCTCCCCGCGCGGCTCGGGGCTGGCCCGGGTGGCACCGGGCGGCCGGCTGCGCCTGGTCCGCGGGGACCGGGAGCTGTTCGGGATGCGGGCGCGCTCGGCGGAGCAGCGGATCGCGCTCGACCTGCTGGCAGACCCCAGCATCGGGATCGTCTCCCTGGGCGGGCGCGCGGGCACGGGCAAGTCGGCGCTCGCCCTCATGGCCGGGCTGCAGGCCGTGCTCGAGGACCGCAGCCACGAGAAGATCATGGTGTTCCGCCCCCTCTACGCGGTGGGCGGGCAGGACCTGGGCTACCTCCCGGGCTCCGAGGGCGAGAAGATGAATCCGTGGGCGGAGGCGGTCTTCGACACGCTGGGGGCGCTGGTGAGCCGCAGCGTCATCGACGAGGTCGTCCACCGCGGCCAGCTCGAGGTGCTGCCCCTCACCCACATCCGCGGCCGCTCGCTCCACGACGCGTTCGTCATCGTCGACGAGGCGCAGAGCCTCGAGCGCACGGTGCTGCTCACCGTGCTCTCGCGCATAGGGCAGGGCTCGCGGGTCGTCCTCACCCACGACGTCGCCCAGCGCGACAACCTGCGCGTGGGCCGACACGACGGCATCGCCGCCGTCATCGAGCGCCTCAAGGGCCACCCGCTCTTCGCCCACATCACGCTCGCCCGCTCGGAGCGCTCGGAGATCGCGGCGCTCGTCACCGAGGTGCTCGAGGACCTCGAACTCGTGTGAATGCGACCGCGCGCGGACCCCGGGCGAGGTCCGCGCGCGGCGGCGGGTCGGCTCTGCGGCTCAGCGGTTGTACTCGCCCACCATCGACATGACGTCGAGGGCGCGGTCGAGGTCGGCCTCGGAGATCTGGCCGTCGGAGACGAAGCCCAGGTCGACCGTGGCCTCCTTGACCGTCATCTTGTTGGCCACGGCGTGCTTGGCGATCTTCGCGGCCGCCTCGTAGCCGATCACCTTGTTCAGCGGGGTGACGATCGAGGGGGACGCCTCGGCGAGGAAGCGCGCGCGCTCCTCGTCCGCCTCGAGCCCGTCGATCATCTTCTCCGCCATGACGGCCGAGGCGTTGGCGAGCAGGCGGATGGACTCGAGCAGGTTCGCGGCCATGACGGGGATGCCCACGTTGAGCTCGAACGCGCCGTTCGTCGAGGACAGGGCGACGGTCGTGTCGTTGCCCACGACCTGGGCCGCGACCTGGATCGTCGCCTCGCAGATGACGGGGTTGACCTTGCCCGGCATGATCGACGAGCCCGGCTGCAGGTCCGGGATGTGGATCTCGCCCAGGCCCGTGTTGGGCCCGGAGCCCATCCAGCGCAGGTCGTTGCAGATCTTCATGTAGCTGTAGGCGATGCCGCGCAGCTGGCCGGAGGCCTCGATGAGGCCGTCGCGGTTGGCCTGCGCCTCGAAGTGGTTGCGCGCCTCCGTGATCGGCAGGCCGGTCTGCTCGCGCAGCAGCTCGATGACGCGGCCGGAGAAGCCGTCGGGGGTGTTGATGCCGGTGCCCACGGCGGTGCCGCCCAGGGGGACCTCCGCGACGCGGGGGAGCGCCGACTCGATGCGCTCGATGCCGTAGCGCACCTGCGCGGCGTAGCCGCTGAACTCCTGGCCCAGCGTGATGGGGGTGGCGTCCATGAGGTGCGTGCGCCCGGACTTCACGACGTCGGCGAAGGCCTTGGCCTTCTTCTCCAGCGACGCCGCGAGCGTCTCCATGGCGGGCTTGAGCTCCTTGACCAGCGCGTGGGTGACCGCGACGTGGACGGAGGTGGGGTAGACGTCGTTGGACGACTGCGAGGCATTCACGTGGTCGTTCGGGTGGACGTCCACGCCCTCGGACTCGAGGGCGCGCGAGGCGAGCGTGGCCAGCACCTCGTTCGCGTTCATGTTCGACGATGTCCCGGAGCCGGTCTGGAAGACGTCGATGGGGAACTGGTCGTCGAACTCGCCGGCGATGACGCGGTCCGCTGCGTCCGCGATGGCCTGCGCGCGCTGGTCGTCGATGACTCCGAGCTCCGCGTTCGTGCGGGCAGCAGCCTTCTTCACCTGGCCGAGCGCCGCGATGTTCTGGCGCTCGAGGGTCTTGCCGGAGATGGGGAAGTTCTCCACGGCGCGCTGCGTCTGCGCCCGGTAGAGGGCATCGGCGGGCACCCTGACCTCGCCCATCGTGTCGTGTTCGATGCGGTACTTCTCGCTCACAGTGATCTCCTCGGATCGGCTACTCGGGGTGGGTGGGCGCGGACCGGCGCCCACGGCCCGCACGGGCGGGCGCGGGAGGGGCGGGTGCGCTAGGGCGCGGGTGCCGCGGGCACGTCCGCGGGCGTCTGCGCGACCACCTTAACGCGGCCATCGCCCAGGTGGTAGGTCATGCCGAGCATGACGAGGCGCCCGGAGTCCACCGCGTCGCGCAGGATCCGCGAGCGGTTGTAGAGCAGGTCCACGGTGTCGATCGTGTTCTGCTCGACGGTGCCGTTGACGTCGTCGATCCCGTTGCCGCGGGCGCGCACCACGGACGGCAGCAGCTGGGCGACGACGTCGGCGATGAAGCCCCCGGGGGTGTCGCCGGTGGCGAACGAGTCGACGGCCGCGGTCACGGCCCCGCAGCTGTCGTGGCCGAGCACGATGAGCAGCGGGGTGCCGAGCACCTCGACGCCGTACTCGAGGCTGCCAATCGTCACGCCGTCGGTGACCTGGCCCGCGGTGCGCACGACGAACATCTCACCCAGGCCGACGTCGAAGATCATCTCCGCGGCCACGCGGGAGTCCGCGCAGCCGAACAGCGTGGCGAACGGGGCCTGCGCGGAGGCCAGCGCCCGGCGGCGCGAGGCGTCCTGGTTGGGATGCTCCGGGACATCGGAGACGAAGCGCTCGTTGCCCTCGAGCAGCCGGTCGTAGGCGGCGCGCGGGGTGGCGAAGGTGGGCTCGGGCATCAGACGAGGCCCCGTCGTGCGGCCTCTTCGGCCGCCTCGACGTAGGAGTGGGTCTTGGCGAGCTGGTGCTCGGCGTAGACGTTGCGCACGGTGCCCGAGCGCGAGCGCATGACGAGCGAGTTCGTCAGGACGGACTGGCCGTCGTAGCGCACTCCGTCGAGCAGGTCGCCGTCCGTGATGCCGGTGGCGACGAAGTACGTGTTGTCGCCGGTGACGAGGTCGTCGGTGTTGAGCACGCGGTCGACGTCGAGGCCCGCGGCTGCCGCCGCGGAGCGCTCCTCGTCCGACTGCGGCCACAGCCGGCCCTGGATGACGCCGCCGAGCGCCTTGATCGCGCAGGCGGAGATGATGCCCTCCGGCGTGCCGCCGATGCCCATGAGCATGTCGATGCCCGTGCCGGGCCGGCAGGCGGCGATCGCGCCGGCGACGTCGCCGTCGGAGATGAGCTTGATGCGCGCACCGGCCGCCCGGACCTCCTCGATGAGCGACTCGTGGCGCGGGCGGTCGAGGATGACGACGGTCACCGAGGACATGTCCTTGGGGGTGCCCTTCGCCTTCGCGACGCGGCGGATGTTCTCCGCCACCGGCAGGCGCAGGTCCACGGAGTCCGCGGCGGCGGGGCCCGTCACGAGCTTCTCCATGTAGAACACGGCCGAGGGGTCGAGCATCGAGCCGCCCTCGCTCACGGCCATGACGGAGATGGCGTTCGGCATGCCCTTGGCGGTCAGCGTCGTGCCGTCGATCGGGTCGACGGCGACGTCGACGGCGGGGCCCTGGCCGTCGCCCACCGCCTCGCCGTTGAAGAGCATGGGCGCCTCGTCCTTCTCGCCCTCGCCGATGACGACGGTGCCGTCCATCCGGACGGTGGAGATGACGTTGCGCATGGCCGCCACCGCGGCGCCGTCGGCGGAGAGCTTGTCCCCGCGCCCCACCCACGGGGAGGAGGCGATGGCGGCGGCCTCCGTGACGCGCACGAGCTCGAGTGCGAGGTTGCGGTCCGGCTCGCCCTCCTGCGTGCGCAGGCGCTGCGTCCAGGCGTCGGTCACCGCGACGGGCTCGGAATCGGCGCGCCCGCCGTTGTGGTGGGCCTTGGGCGAGGCGGGCGCCGCCTTCGCCTGCTGCGCGGTGGACGGGGAGTCTTCGGACGGCGTCGTCTCAGTCATGGGACTCATTGTGCCACCCGGCCGTGCGCTTTTGGCCGGCGCGGTGGGCGGCGGCACAATGGGACCGTGAGCGAATCCCAGATCCCCGCGGCGCAGGCGGAGCCGGCCGCGGAGCCCCAGCCCGGCTCCCGCGAGGAGATGCGGCGCAACCGCATGCAGTCGAACTGGGTGAACATGGTCATCGCGCTCGCCGCCTGCATGGCCCTCGTGCTCGTCGCGCTCATGATCGCCCCGCAGCCCCAGGGCGACCCCACCCGCACCGTCGACGCCGCCGCGGAGGCCAGCGCCGCCGCCGGGCAGGCCGGCTTCGACCCCGCCGCCCCGGCGCTGCCGCAGGGCTGGTCGAGCAACGAGGCCGGCCTCGAGCAGATGGGCAAGCCGGAGCTCAAGACCTGGTACGCCTCCTACGTGGGCCCGAGCCAGCAGTGGATCGCCCTGCGCCAGGCGCAGCCGGGCGCCGATGCGGCCGCGTGGGCGACCTCGATCGTCGGCGAGGACGCCGCGCAGACGGGCACGTCGAAGGTCGCGGGCCCGCAGGGGCGCACGGTGGCCTTCGACCGCTACGAGAAGCCGGATCAGAAGCAGGCGCTCGTGGGCACCGTGGGCGACACGACCGTCATTCTCATGGGCACGGCGCAGTGGGACAGCTTCGAGGACCTCGCCGCGCGGACGCTGCGCGCGGCCGCCTGAGCCGGCGCAGTTCCCCAGGCGCCGCGCCCCCGGTTCAGTACCTCTTTCAGTACCTCCCCGGGTCAGTGCCCCGTGGGCTCAGTCGTCCGCGGCCTGCTCGGCGCGGGCCTGCTCGAGGGTCTCCCGGGCGCCGTCGAGCCACGCCTGGCAGCGGTCGGCCAGGTCCTCGCCGCGCTTCCACAGCGAGAGCGACTCCTCCAGGGGCAGGTTTCCCGCCTCGAGGCGGCGCACCGTGGTCACGAGCTCCTCGCGGGCCTGCTCATAGCTCAGTGCGGCGAGCTCCTCGCGCAGCTCCACGTCGCCCGTGGGCTCCTGCCCGGCCTCCCGCTGGGCCTTCGCGTTCGCTGACTCCGTCTTCGCCATCTCAGTCCTCTTCTCTTGCCGGGGCCGTGGGGGAATCTGCCGTGGGGGAATCGTCTGCGCCGGTGTCTGCGGCGCCGCCATCGGCGGTGCGTGCGTGGGCGGCGCTCGCACGTGAGGCGCCGGCATGAGCGGTGTCTGCATCCGCAGCGTCGCCGGTGACGGCGACCCGGAACGCACCGTGCGCGACGGTGACCTGCAGCGGCTGGCCGGCCGAGACCTCGGCGGCGGCGCGGATCGCCGCGCCGGCCTCGTCCTGGACGACCGCGTAGCCGCGCTCGAGCGTCTTGAGCGGCGAGAGCGCCCGGACCTGGGCGCGCAGGTGCTCGATCGCGGAGGCCTCCTGGGCCAGCCCCGTGGTCTGGGCGCGCAGGGCGCGCTCCCGCAGCGCCGCGACCTCCGCCTCGCGGCCGGTGATCATGGACAGCGGCTCGGCGAGGACGGGCCGGCTGCGCAGCGCGGCGAGCTCCGCCGCCTCGCGGGCCAGCAGCCGGTCGAGCGCTCCGTCGAGCTGCGCGCGGGCCTGGAGGATGCCCAGCTGCTCCTCGGCCACATCGGGCACGACGCGCTTGGCCGCGTCCGTGGGGGTGGAGGCGCGCAGGTCCGCGACGTCGTCGAGCAGCGGGCGGTCGGCCTCGTGGCCGATCGCGGAGACGACCGGGGTCTGCGCGGCGGCCACGGCGCGGATGAGCGCCTCGTTGGAGAACGGCAGGAGGTCCTCGAGGCTGCCGCCGCCGCGGGCGATGATGATGACGTCCACGCCCGCGTCCGCGTCGAGCTCGGCCAGCGCGCCCATGACCTGGCCCACGGCGCCGTTGCCCTGGACGGCGACCTCGCGGATCTCGAAGTCGACGGCGGGCCAGCGCAGCCGGGCGTTGCGCACGACGTCCTTCTCCGCGTCCGAATCGCGGCCGGTGATGAGCCCGATGCGGCTTGGCAGGAAGGGCAGGGCCCGTTTGGCGGCGGGGTCGAAGAGGCCCTCGGCTCCCAGCTGCGCGCGCAGGCGCTCGAGGCGGGCGAGCAGCTCGCCCAGGCCCACGGCGCGGATGTCGTTGGCGCGCATCGACAGCCGCCCGGCCTTCGTCCAGAAGTCGGCCTTGACGTTGACGACGACGTGGGCGCCGGGCTCGGGGACCGCGGGCATCCGGTCGAGGACGTTGGCGAAGACCTGGACGGGCAGCGACATCTCCTCGTTGAGGTCGCGCAGCGTGAGGTAGGAGACCTTGCCGCGCCGGTTGAACTCGATGACCTGGCCCTCGATCCACACGGCGGACATGCGGTCGATGTAGCGCTTGATGTTGGCGCTCAGCAGCGCCAGGGGCCAGGGCTGCTCGGGGGAGGTCTCACCGGCCGTGGCCGGCAGCGCCTCCGGGGGCGCCGCGCCCAGGGTGCCGGGGGTGCCGGAGATGCGCTGGGCCACCGCTCACCGCCTGTTCATTGCGTGGGAATCCTGCGTGTGGGGGCAGTCTAGCGTGCGGTCCGGACACGGCCTTCCTAGACTGCACGGGTGACCTCCGTGACCGTTCCCGTGCCCGCGCTGCCGCGCCGGCGCGCGGCGCCCGCCGAGATCCGCCCGCCCCGCGGGGGCGCCAAGCGGGTCCTGCTGGCCGCGCCGCGCGGCTACTGCGCCGGGGTCGACCGGGCGGTCATCGCGGTGGAGCGGGCGCTCGAGCTCTACGGGGCGCCCGTCTACGTGCGCAAGCAGATCGTGCACAACCGGCACGTCGTGGAGACGCTGAGCGAGCGCGGGGCCGTCTTCGTCGACGAGACCGCTGAGGTGCCCGCCGGCGGCCGCGTCGTCTTCTCCGCCCACGGGGTGGCGCCGGCCGTGCACGCCGAGGCCGCCGAGCGCGAGCTCACGACGATCGACGCCACCTGCCCGCTCGTCACCAAGGTCCACCGGGAGGCCGTCCGGTTCGCCCGCGACGGCTACCGCATCCTGCTCGTGGGCCACGCCGGCCACGAGGAGGTCGAGGGCACGATGGGTGAGGCGCCCGGCGCCATCACACTCGTCCAGACCCCGGAGGAGGCGCGGGCCGTCGAGGTGCCCGGCGAGGAGCCGCTCGTGTGGATCTCGCAGACGACGCTGAGCGTCGACGAGACGATGGCGACCGTGGAGATCCTGCGCGAGCGCTTCCCGCAGCTGTCCGATCCGCCCAGCGACGACATCTGCTACGCCACGCAGAACCGTCAGGTCGCGATCAAGAAGATCGCGCCGGGGGCCGACCTCGTGCTCGTCGTGGGCTCGGCGAACTCCTCGAACTCCGTGCGCCTCGTCGAGGTGGCGCTCGAGCAGGGGACGGCGGCGGCCTACCGAGTGGACTTCGCCCGCGAGATCGACGAGGCCTGGTTCCACGGGGTCGCGACCGTGGGCGTGAGCTCCGGGGCGTCGGTGCCCGAGGCGCTCGTCGAGGAGGTGCTCGCGCTGCTGGCCGACTACGGCTACGCAGACGTCGAAGAGGTCCGCACGGCCGAGGAGGACCTCATGTTCTCCCTGCCCCGCGAGCTGCGCGAGGACCTCAAGGCGCGCGGCCAGGAGTCCTCGAACAAGAAGGGCGGCGCCGACCGCGCCCACGAGCTGCGCTGAGGGGCACCGCCCCGCGCCGCCGCCCGGTCGGCTCCGAGCGCGCCGCCCTGGTGGCCGTCACTACGGACCGCCATTGTTGACCGCCGCGAAAAAGTGACCCCCGCAACGGCATGTGAGTTGTATTACCCAACGGTCGGGCGTAGCGTGGCGCTCGCTTCGACGGTCGAACGGCTGCGATTCTGCCCCCTGCAGAGCCTCCCGTGCCCGTCGGGGCGATCCTGTCGCCGACTCGAGGAGAGACCATGTCGGATGCCGAAGTGGCTCCGCAGAAGCAGAAGGGCTTCGAGGACCAGCCCGCCCTCAAGCGCAACCTGGGGATGATCTCCCTGACGTTCATGGGCGTGGGCTCGATCATCGGCTCCGGCTGGCTGTTCGGCGCCTACAACGCCTCGATGATCGCGGGGCCCGCCGCCCTGTTCTCGTGGCTCATCGGCGGCGTCATGATCCTCGCGATCGGCCTGTGCTTCGCCGAGCTCGGCCCCATGTTCCCGGTCGCGGCGGCGTGGTGCGCTACCCGCACCTCACGTGGGGCTCGCTCGCCTCGTTCGCGCTGGGCTTCGTCATGTGGATCGCCGCCGCGGCCACCCCCGCCATTGAGGTGGAGGCGGTGCTGACGTACGCGACGAAGTTCGCGCCATTCACCGAGGCTGTCACGTCGGCCTCCGGCACCACCGCGCACGTCCTGACCCCCATGGGCATCGGCGTGGGCATCGTGCTCATGGCCGTCTTCACCGCCCTGAACTTCTTCGGCGTCAAGCTCTTCGCCCGCATCAACGACGGGCTCGTGTGGTGGAAGCTCGCGATGATCGTCCTCGTCGTGGTCGTCTTCCTCTTCTGCGCGCTCACCACCACGAAGATGGGCACGCCGGCGAACTTCACCTCCCACGGGTTCGCGCCCAAGGGCTTCGCCGCGGTCCTCACGGCCGTCGCCACCGCCGGCATCGTCTTCGCGTACACCGGCTTCCGCCAGCCCATCGAGCTGGCCGGCGAGTCGAAGAACCCCAAGCGCAACATCCCGCTGGCCATCATCCTGTCGATCGCGATCTGCGCCCTCATCTACGCGGGGCTGCAGGTGGCGTTCACGATCGGCGTGCCCACGGACCTGCTCAACGAGGCCGGCTCCTGGGCGGGTCTGAAGTTCGAGGACGACTTCGGCCCGCTGGCCGCGCTGTCCACCCTGGCGGGACTGAGCTTCCTCGCGGTGCTCCTCTACATCGACGCGATCATCTCGCCGGCCGACACGGGCCTCATCTTCACCGGCGTGGCTGCGCGCATCTCCTACGCGCTCTCGCGCAACGGCAACGCCCCGCGCGTGCTGGGCACCGTGAGCAAGCACGGCGTGCCGGCCGCCAGCCTCGTGTTCACGTTCGTGATCGGTTGCGTGCTGCTCATGCCGTTCCCGTCGTGGCAGGAAATGGTGGGCTTCATCACCTCCGGCTCCGTCATCTCGTTCGCCGCCGGCCCGCTCGTGCTCGCCGCGCTGCGCCGCCGGATGCCCAACCACGGCCGCCCGTTCCGCCTGCCCGGCGGTGACGCGCTGCCGCTCATCGCGTTCTTCTTCGCGAACATGATCGTCTACTGGGCGGGCTGGGAGACGAACTCGAAGCTCTTCATCGCGATCGTCGTGGGCTTCGCGCTGCTGGGCCTGACCTACTTGTTCGGCCGCGGGGCCGACCACATGTCCGCGCTGCACGCCAAGCACGGCATCTGGGCCGTCGTGTGGCTCGCGGGCCTGGCGGCGATCAGCTTCTTCATGGACGCCGAGCGCAATGCCGGCGCCGATCCGGAGGCCACGCCGCTCGTGTTCTGGCTGGCCATGCCGGTCACCGCCGTGTTCAGCGTGGTGATCTTCTACTGGGCGCAGGCGACCATGCTGCCCCAGGAGGAGGTCGAGGAGCGCGTCGCGGCCTTCGAGCACGAGGCGGCCTCGGCCAAGGAGGAGTGAGGACGGGCACTCCCGTGACCGGGCGCGGCGGCACGCCGTAGCGCCCCGCCCCCGCCGGAGCGCTCAGCGCCCGGCGGGGGACTCCGCGCTCACTCCGCGCTCAGCTCGGCGGCCGCGGCACGGCGCACCTGCGCCTGTGCCGCGGCCGCCGGTGCGATCTCCTCCGTGCTGATGCCGGTGGCGGGGAACTTCCGCGCGCAGACGAGGAAGCGCGATTCGAACGACCCGATGAACGCGTTGTAGTCGCCCACCGCGCGCTCGAGGCTGCCGCCCAGGCGCCCGAGCCGCTCGCCCAGCAGGCCCGCGCGCTCGTAGAGCTCGCGGCCCAGGCGCAGCACCTCCTGGGCCGATTCCCCGATCGCCGCCTGCCGCCAGTTGAGGGCGGCCGTCTTGAGCAGCACGAGCAGCGTCGAGGGCGAGGCGAGCACGACGTTCTTCGCCATCGCCTGGTCGATGAGCTGCGGGTACGCCGCCGCGGCTTCGCTGAGCAGGCCGTCGGTGGGCAGGAAGCACACGACGAACTCCGGGGCCGGATCGAAGGCCCGCCAGTAGGCGCGCGCGGCCAGCGCATCGACGTGGCGCAGCAGCGCGCGGGCGTGGTCCTCCTCCTTGCCGCCGCCCAGGCGCGAGCTCAGCGGGGCCTTCGCGTCCACGACGAGCGTGGACCCGCCGGGCAGGTGGACGACGAGGTCGGGCCGCAGGGCCGTGCCGTCGCGGTCGGTGCGGGACACCTGCTCGTCGAAGTCCACGTGGGGCAGCATGCCGGCGTGCTCGACGATGCGGCGCAGCTGCACCTCGCCCCACTGGCCCCTCCGAGCGGTCGAGTGCAGGGCGCTCGACAGGCGCCCGGTGGACTCCTGGAGCGTGCGGTTCTGCTCGCTCAGCCCGCTGATCTGCTCGCTCAGGCGTGCGAGCTGGTCGATGCGCTCGCGCTCGTGGCGCCCGACCTCGGACTGCAGCGTGCGCACACCGTTCGACAGCGGCCCCACCGCCGCGGTCAGCTCGGTGGCCAGCGCCGCATCGGCCTCGAGCGCTGCGTTGCGCTCGGCCAGCAGCCCGCGCGCCGTCTGCGCCTCGGCGAGCCGCGCGGCCGTGCGGGCCCGCACGGCCATCGCGCCCACGAGCGCGCCCACGGCGAGGCCGAGGAGGAGGAAGACGACGGCGGTGACGATGAGCGAGGTTTCCATGCCACCAGTGTGGCCCGGGGCACGGACACGGGCGCTCCGACGGCCGCTCCGGCCGGGCCCGACGGGGTGCGCCGCATACGCGTCCGAGCTCATGACCAGCCACTTCGACCCCAGGGCCCGGTCGTGAGGCCAGTGTTGCCTTTGCACGCGCCGGAGGCTGTAGGGTAGCGTCGCCTACACGCGTTTTGCGCAGGCAATGTAACCGAAACCGTAGAGAAGGGTCCGGTGGTCCGACCGTGGCGCGCACCTCGCGGCGCATCAGCAGCCGCCCGATCGTCCTGCGCACCGTGGAGGTGATCGACGCCTTCGACGTCAGCCCCCACATGCGCCGCGTGCGCCTCGGCGGCCCGCAGCTGGGCGCGTTCGCCTCGAACGGCTTCGACATGCCGCCGTTCGAAAGCGCCGGCTTCGACGACCACGTCAAGCTGGTCTTCCCCGGCCCCGACGGCAGCCTGCCCCACGCGGGGGAGCAGCTGGAGTACACGTTCGACTGGGAGCGCTCCGTGCTCGTGGCGTCGCGCGACTACACGGTGCGCAGCGTCGCGCCGGACGGGTTGAGCTTCGACGTCGACTTCGTCCGCCACCCCGGCGGCCTGGCCGCCGAGTGGGCCGAGGCCGCGCGCCCCGGCGATCCCATCGCGTTCGCCGGCCCCAAGACGTGCGCCGCCATCGACACGGACGCCGCCTTCCACCTCCTCATCGGCGATGAGACGGCGCTGCCGGCCATGGCGCGCTGGCTCGAGGAGGCGCCCCCGGGTGCCCGCGGCCAGCTCATCATCGAGATCCCGGAGGCCGCGGACCGGCAGGAGCTCGCCGAGCTCCCGGGTGTCGCCGTCACGTGGCTGGAGCGCGGGACGGCAGAGGCCGGCCACAGCCCGCTCCTGCTCGGGGCCGTCACCGCCCTGCCCGCGCTGCCGGAGTCGACCTTCGCCTGGTGCGCCGGAGAGGCGCTCACGATCGCGCCCATCCGCCGCCACCTGCGCAACGAGCGCGGGCTGGCGCGCGAGCACGTCCAGGTGGACGGCTACTGGCGCAGGCCTGCCCCGCCGCGCACCGCCTCGGCCGCGGCCGACGCCGATGCCCAGCCCGCACCCGCGGCCGCTGGCGCGCCGGCGGCCGCCCGGGCGCCCGGCGCTGAGGACCGCACCGCCGTGCTGTTCCAGGCCCACGAGATGACCGAGCTGCTGGCCCCCATCGTCACCCGCGCCGCGGTCACGCTGGGCATCGGCGCGCTCGTCGAGGCCGGGCACACCACCCCGACCGCGCTGGCCGCGGCTGTGGGCGCGGACGAGGCGCGCCTGCGCCCGCTCGTGGCCGCCATGCTGGCGCTGGGCCTGCTGACCGGCACGCCCGAGCGCTTTGCCAATACCGAACTCGGCGGCATCTTCGCCGCCGACGGGGCCGCGGAGGGGCTCGACCTGCGCGACCCGGTCAGCCGGTCCGCCTACGCGCTCACCGACCTCGTCGACGTCATCGGCGGGGCAGCGCCCGGCAGGTTCGCCCTCAATCCGAGCGAGCCCGCCGCGCAGGCCCCGCTCGAGCACGCCGCCGAGGCGCTGCTCGAATACCTCGCCGACCCGCTGGCCGCCGCGCAGCCGCTGGCCGGTGCGGGCTCCATCGTGCTGGCCGGGCGCGGGCTGGGCGTGCTCGAGGCGGCGCTTGCCGCGCGCCCGCAGCCGCCCCAGCTCATGCGCGCCCCCGGCGCGGGCGCCTGGCCGCAGGCCGCCTGCGCCGTGCTCGTGGGTGCCCTCGAGGGCCTGCCGGATGCCGCGGCCCTCGACCTGCTGCGCGCTGCCCGGGCCAGTGCTTCCGTGCTCGTGCTCCTCGACTCCACCGCCCACGAGGCGGCCGCCGACGACCACGCCGCCGAGCGGGCCCTTATCAGCCTGGCCAACACCGGGCTGCCGCTGCGCGAGCGCGCCGAGCTGCGCGAGCTGCTCTCCGCCGCGGGCTACGGCGCCGCCGAGCTCATGGACGTGGGCTGGGGCTTCGGCAGCTACGACACCGTCGTGCGGGCCGATGCCTGAGCCCGCTGGCACCGCCGCGCCCGGAGCGCCCGGCGCGGCGGTGAACAGCCGTGCGACCGTGTCGGTCACCCCGCCCCCCGCATCCGCAACCGCGGACGATGCCCGGACCGCCGTCGCGGCGCTCGAGGCCCGCACCGCCGTGCCGCGCAGGATCTGGCCGGGCGTTGCCGCCCTCGCCGCGGGCCTGGTCGTGCTGTGCTGCGCGAGCCTCATCGTGGGCGCCCAGCCGCTGAGCGCCGGCGAGGTGCTGGCCGTCTTCCAGGGCCGCGGCGGCTCCGAGGCCACCGCGCTCGTGTGGGAGTACCGCCTCCCGCGCACCATCGTCGCGATCGTCGTGGGCGCAGCCCTCGGCACCGCCGGGGCGCTCATCCAGGCCTTCACCCGCAACCCGCTGGCCGACCCCGGCATCATCGGCATCAACGCCGGCTCCGCGCTCGCCGTCACCCTGTGCGTGGCCTTCGCCGGGATGGGCGCCACCGGTGTGCTCATGTGGCCGGCGTTCGGCGGGGCGCTGCTGGCCACCCTGGCCGTCATGCTCGTGGCCGGCAGCGGCCGCGCGGCGGCCAACCCCCTGCGCATCACGCTGGCCGGCGTCGCCCTGGCCGCCGTCCTCTCCGGGATCGGCGAGGCTATCCGCCTGACGAACGCGGCGACGTTCGACCGGATGCGCCAGTGGGCCGCGGGCTCGGCGGCCGGCCGCGATCTGGGCGACCTCGCCCAGGTGGCCCCGGCGCTGCTCGTGGGGATCGCCATCGCCCTGCTCCTCGCCCGCGCGCTCAACGCCATGGCCCTCGGCGACGACCTCGCCGCGGCCGTGGGCGTCAACGTGCGCCTCGTGCGCCTGGCCACCGTGGGCGCGGTCGCGCTGCTCGTGGGCGGTGCCGTGGCGGTCTGCGGGCCCATCGGCTTCATCGGGCTCATGGTGCCCCACGCCTGCCGGCTCATCGTCGGCAACGACCAGCGCCGCGTCATCCCGCTCTCCCTGCTCGCGGCGCCCGTCATCATGCTCGGCTCCGACGTCCTCTCCCGGGTCATCCTGCCCGGGCGCGAGGTGCCCGTGGGCGTCGTCACCGCGTTCGTGGGCGCCCCCGTGCTCATCGCGCTCGTGACCCGCAGGAAGGTGTTCGCGCTGTGAGCGCCCCCACCGCCCGGCCCGTCGCGCCCACCCCTGCCGCGCAGGCCTCAGAGCGCGGGCGCCCGCGCACCCTGACACTGCGCGGGCCGATCTCCGGCCGGATCCGCGTGCGCACTCTGGTCGTGTGCGCGGCCCTGGCGCTGGCGATCCTCGCCGCCGCGTTCCTCGCCCTCATGATCGGGGAGAAGACGTTCGCCCCGGGCCGTGTGCTCTCCGCGCTGAGCGGGCACGGCTCGCGCCTCGAGTCGCTCTTCATCGTCCAGTGGCGCCTGCCCCGAGTGGTCGGGGCGATCGTCTTCGGGGCCATGCTCGGGGTGTCCGGGGCGATCTTCCAGACGATCACCCGCAACCCGCTGGGCAGCCCGGACATCATCGGCTTCTCCGCCGGCGCCTACACCGGCGGGCTGCTCGTCATCCTCTTCGTCTCCAGCGGCTACTACGCCGTGGCCGGCGGCGCGGTGGCCGGCGGCCTCGCGGTCGCCGCGATCATCTTCGCGCTCGCCCGCGGCGGCAGCCTGCAGGGCTTCCGCCTCATCGTGGTGGGCATCGGCGTCACCGCCATGCTCGCGAGCATCGACACGTGGTTCCGGCTCACCTCCGATGTCGACATCGCACTCGTCGCCGCGACCTGGGGCGTGGGCTCGCTCAACGGCCTCGACGTCGAGTTCTCCGGCCCCGCGATGGTGACCGGCGCGGTGTTCCTGCTCGTGGCGGGCCTGCTCTCGCGCAGGCTGGCCCAGCTGGACCTCGGCGATGACCAGGCCACCGCCTCGGGCTCGGATCCCGGGGCCACCCGCGTGCTCGGCATCGTCGTGGGCGTCGTGCTCGTGGCCATCGCGACCTCGGCCACCGGGCCGATTGCGTTCGTGGCGCTGGCCGCCCCGCAGATCGGCCGGCGCCTGGCCGGGGCCGTGGGGGCGCCCATGCTGCCGGCGGGCCTCGTGGGCGCGCTCATCCTGCTGCTCGCGGACATGCTCGCCCAGCACGCGATCCCGGGCATCCAGCTGCCCGCCGGCGTCGTCACCGTCGCGGTGGGCGGCGTCTACCTGCTCAGCGTCATCATCACGGAGAACAAGAGGGGGACCCTGTGACGGCCCAGGACACGGCGGCGCAAAGGCCCGCGGCGGAGACCGGCACGGTGCCGGCCATCCTCGGGCAGGGCCTCACCCTGGCCTACGACCGGCGCGCGATCGTCGAGGGCCTGAGTGTCGAGGTGCCCGCCGGCTCCTTCACCGTCGTCATCGGGCCCAACGCGTGCGGCAAGTCCACGCTGCTGCGCGCCATGTCGAAGCTGCTGGCCCCGCAGACGGGCACCGTGCTGCTCGACGGGACGGACATCGCCACGCTCAGGGCCAAGGAGGTCGCCAAGCGGCTGGGCCTGCTGTCCCAGTCCGCGCTCGTGCCCGCCGGGATCACGGTCATGGACCTCGTGGGCCGCGGGCGGTACGCCCACCAGTCGCTGCTCTCGCGCTGGTCGAAGGCCGACGAGGACGCGGTCGGCCACGCGCTCGCGGCCACCGGGATGGCGGAGCTGGCCGACCGGCTCGTCGACGAGCTCTCCGGTGGCCAGCGCCAGCGCGCGTGGGTCGCGATGGCCCTGGCCCAGCAGTCGCCCATCCTCCTGCTCGACGAGCCCACGACGTTCCTCGACATCCGCCACCAGCTGGGCCTCATGGACCTCTTCGCGGGCCTCAACGCCGAGGGCCGCACGCTCGTGGCCGTGGTCCACGACATCAACCACGCCGTGCAGTACGCGACGAACCTCGTCGTCATGGCCGACGGGCAGATCGTCGCGCAGGGCCCGCCCGCCCAGGTGGTCACCCCCGAGCTCCTGCGCGAGGTCTTCGGCATCACCGCGGCCATCGTCGAGGACCCCGTCAACGGCGGGCCCCTCGTCGTCCCGGCCCACGGCGGCCACGGCCGGCGCACCGGCGCCGGCGAGCCCGGCCCGGCCCGCGCCTCGGCGGCGGAGGGCGTCGCCCCCAGCCCGCAGGAGCACCCGGGCCCCCATAGCCTCACCACTGACCAGTAGAAGAAGATAGAGAGAGGACACTCCGATATGACGCTGAGCAGGAACAAGGTGCTCGCACCGCTTGCCGCGCTGCTGATCGCGGCCCTGGCGCTGCTGGCCGGCTGCGGTTCGAGCGGCTCCGAGGACAAGGGCGGCGAATCGTCGGCCGCGACGCGGACCGTCAAGGACGCCGCGGGCAACGAGGTGCAGGTGCCCGAGGACCCGCAGAAGGTCGTCTCGCTGCACTACGCCGCGACCCAGTCCGTCTACGATCTGGGCGTCAACCTCGTGGGCCAGGGCATCTTCGAAGAGGGCGCCATGACCAAGGAGATCCAGGACAAGATCGGCGACGTGCCCGTCGTCACGACCCAGGACGAGGTCCAGGTCGAGAAGGTCGCCCAGCTCGAGCCCGACCTCATCCTCGCGCCGAACACCACGTCCGATGACGTGCTCAAGCAGCTGCGCGAGATCGGCCCCGTGTACGTGTGGACCCTGCGCGGCGACGACCGCGCCAACTGGGAGCAGCGCGTCGAGGAGGTCGCGGACGCGACGAACAAGACGGACAAGTACAAGGAGCTCAAGGACCAGTTCTCCAAGCGCCAGCAGGACATGGCCAGCCAGTACAAGGACGTCATCTCCGGCAAGTCCGTGGGCGTCGTCGATGCCTTCGAGGACAACAACTTCTACGCCTGGGGCGAGAAGAACATGACCGGCACGCTCCTCACCCCGCTGGGCTTCACCTGGTCGAAGGATGAGAACGCCGCGGTCAAGGACGAGAAGGAGCCGGAGAAGGACGTCTCGAACGAGAAGATCGGCTCCGTCCTGGGCGATGCCGACGTGATCTTCCACGTCTCGACCGAGCAGGGCAAGACGACCGCACCGGTCGAGGCGCTCATGAAGACCTCGCTGTACAAGAACCTCAAGGCGGTCAAGGCCGGCAACAACTTCCCGATCGGCAAGACGACGATCGCCGGGTTCTCCGATGCGAACTACTCGCTCGACCAGATCGAGGCGGGCCTCAAGAAGATGAAGTAAGCGCTCACGCGCTCGGCCGGCCGCATCCGCGCGGTCAGGTTGGCGGGCGGCTCCCACTCCGGTTCGGAGGGGAGCGGCCCGCTCGCATGTTGGGGCTCAGCGGCCCGCGTCCGCCTTCGCCTGCTTGGCGGCGGCCTTGGCCGCCTGCTTGTTCGCCCGCACCCGGTCCAGGGTCGCTGCGTCGCGGACATCGGCGATGGAGTTGAGCGAGTCGTCCGGGCCGTAGCCGCCGGCGGCCGCGCGCCAGCCGTCTGCCCGCAGTCCGAACTGCTTGCCGAGCAGGGCCAGGAAGATCTGCGCCTTCTGCCTGCCGAAGCCGGGCAGCGCCTGGAGGCGGCGCAGGATCTGCGGCCCCGTGGGTTCCGTGCCGTTTGCGTTCGGGGCCGTCCACACGTTCTCCGCCCGGCCGTCGTAGTCGTCCACGAGGGCCTGGGCGAGTGCTTGGACGCGCGTGGCCATGGAGCCGGGGAACCGGTGGACGGCCGGGGTCTGCTTGAAGGCCGCGAGGAAGTCCTCCGGGTCCGTGCCGGCCACGGAGGCGGGGGTGAGGCCGCCGAGGCGGGTGTTGAGTTTGGCCGGTCCCGCGAACGCCGTCTCCATGGAGATCTGCTGGTCGAGCAGCATGCCCACCATGAGAGCGAAGGGATTGCGGGCCAGCAGCTCGTCGGCCTGCGGGTCCGTCGAGAGGTAGAGGTGAGTCGTCATGGCTCGATTGTGCCGGATGGCTGGTTGGGCCTGAGGTACCACGTGGACAATCGCCCCCGAGCAAGTATCGTTTGGCGGAAGACCCCGGAACGATCCCTGGCGGAAGCCACATCGCCGGGGTTTCGTTCTTGCCCAGCCGTGCCCTGCCGCGCCCCTCGGAATAATTGAACTATCAACCAGGTTGTGTGCGGCATGAAGGCATTCGGATTCTTGAGCTTCGGCCACTACGGTCACGGGCGCGGCCCCGGCGACCCCACCGCCGGCCAGTCGCTGCACGAGGCGGTCGACCTGGCGCAGGCGGCGGATGAGATGGGCGTCAACGGCGCCTACTTCCGTGTCCACCACTTCGCCCGGCAGTCCGCCTCGCCCATGCCGCTGCTGGCCGCAATCGCGGCGCGCACGCAGCGCATCGAGGTGGGCACGGGCGTCATCGACATGCGCTACGAAAACCCGCTCTACCTGGCTGAGGAGGCGGCGCAGCTCGACCTGCTGGCCGATCAGCGGGTGGCGCTCGGCGTCAGCCGCGGCAGCCCGGAGCCGGCGCTGCGCGGCTGGGAGGCGTTCGGCTACACGGGCTCGCAAGATCCCCGCGGGGCGGACCTCGCACGCGCGAAGTTTGGCGAGTTCATGTCGGCGATCCGCGGTGAGGGCATGGCACAGGCCGATCCCGCCCAGTTCGGCCGCCCGGGCCTGCTGCGGGTCGAACCGCAGTCCGAGGGGCTCGACCGCCGCATCTGGTGGGGCGCCGGCACGCGGGAGACCGCCGAGTGGGCGGCCGCGCAGGGCGTCAACCTCATGAGTTCGACGCTGCTCACGGAGGCCACCGGCGATTCGTTTGCCGATCTCCAGCGCGAGCAGATCGACCGCTACCGCGCGGCGTGGAAGGCCGCGGGCCACGACTGGGCGCCGCGCGTGTCCGTCAGCCGCAGCGTCTTCCCCATCCTCACGGACGAGGACCGGCTCATGTACGGCATGCAGGGCGAGGACGACCAGGTGGGCATCATCGACGGCTTCCGCTCGACATTCGGCAAGACGTACGCGGGGGAGCCGGACCGTCTCATCGAGGAGCTGCGCGCCGACGCCGCCGTCGAGGCCGCGGACACGCTCTTCCTGACCATCCCTTCGCAGTTGGGGGTCCAGTTCAACGCTCGGCTCCTCCAGGGCTTCGCGGAGCACGTCGCCCCGGCGCTCGGATGGAAGCCGAACACAGAGGGCCCCGTCCAGGGCGATCCGGTGGGCTGAGCGAGTCCAGCGGCTGCACTGGACGCCGCCCGCGCCGGCGGCTGCACCGGCCGTCACACGGCACTGCGCCCGCGCTAGGCTGAACCAGCCGCGCGGGCGCACCCGCAGCAGCCAACGACCGGGGGAGACATGGCCTACCACGCAGACTCAGCGGATCTCACGCGCAAGGAGATCCTGACCTGGGACGACTTCGGGCGCTCGGCGCGCGAACTCGCCCAGACCATCGCCGATGACCCCTTCGAGCCGGAGATCGTCATCGCGATCGCCCGCGGCGGCCTGCTGCCGGCCGGCGCGCTGTCCTACGCGCTGGGCCTCAAGCTCGCCGATGCCATCAACGTCGAGTTCTACACCGACGTGCACGAGACCCTGCCGGATCCCGTGCTGCTCGAGCCCATGCTCGACGCCGAGGCGATCAAGGGCAAGCGCCTCCTCGTCGTCGACGACGTGGCCGACTCGGGGCGCACCTTGGCGCTCGTGCTGGAGCTGCTGGCCAACCTGGGCGCCGATCCGCGCTCCGCGGTCATCTACGCGAAGTCCGCCTCCGTCGTGGACCCGGACTTCGTGTGGAAGCGCACGGACGAGTGGATCGTCTTCCCGTGGTCCGCCGAGCCGCCGGTGGGGAAGACGCAGGACTGAGCCTCCACCGCCTCGGGGGCGGTGCCGCGCTTCCCTCAGCTGGCCGCGCTGGCCGTAGCGAGGTCCTCGAAGAGCGCGCGGTTGCACTCGAACGCGGCGCTTGCCTCGGCCAGGAGGTCTGCGCGCTGCTCGGCCGTCAGCGGCAGGGAGTCGAGCGCTGAGCGGTAGCGGTCCTTGTACGGCTTGAGCTTGCCCAGATGGGAGAAGTCGTAGAAGGCGCGCCCCTCGTCGATGCCGTAGTGGCGTTGCACCAGCGTCGCGATGATCTGGCCGCCGGACAGGTCGCCCAGGTAACGCGTGTAGTGGTGGGCCGCGAGCTGCGGTGCATCGAGGCCGCACAGGCGCTCGATGTAGGCGCGGGTGGCGGGCAGCGGCGAGGGATCGGCTGCGCCGCCGGTCAGCGCGGCCCAGTCGGCCTCGAGGGCCGCCGTGCGCTCCAATGCGGGGTCGGCCAGCGGCGCGAGCGCCGGATCCGTTCGGTGAGCGCTCACCGCGGCTTCGAGCTCGCGGTAGATGAGGAGCAGCTGGCCGGTCAGCGTCGTGTAGGCCGCGCGGTCCAGGTGCCCGCCCATGAGCTGGGACATGAAGCTGGAGTTCTCCGTCTCGTCGTGCGCCTGGGCGGTGGCCGTTTTGATCGCGGTGCTGAGCGGCGCCTCTGCGTCGTCGGGCCGGGCCTCGGTGTGCTCTGCGGTCATCATGGGCCCATCCTCGCGCGCGGGCGGCGCGCGCGGATCAACCAAAGGGTTGATTTCGCCGTTTGGTCGTCTCAGTAGTTCACCTGGGCGGGTGCCCACCGCGCCCGAGGCGCGCCGGCCGGCGTGCGCACGCGGCCCGGCCCGTGCCTCGGCGGCGGTGGCGGGGCGCCCGGGTTCGTGCAGGGCCCGCGCACTCACTAGACTGGCGGCGTGGCTTTGACTATCGGAATCGTCGGACTGCCCAACGTCGGCAAGTCCACCATGTTCAACGCTCTGACGAAGAACCAGGTGCTCGCAGCGAACTACCCGTTCGCCACGATCGAGCCCAATGTGGGCGTCGTCGAGCTGCCGGATGCGCGCCTAGGCAGGCTCGCGGAGATCTACTCGTCGGAGAAGATCATCCCGGCGGCGGTGAGCTTCGTCGACATCGCGGGGATTGTGCGCGGTGCGAGCGAGGGGGAGGGGCTGGGCAACCAGTTCCTCGCCAACATCCGCGAGGCCGATGCGATCTGCCAGGTGATCCGCGGGTTTGCCGACGGCGACGTCGTCCACGTGGACGGCAAGGTCAGCCCGGCCGATGACATCGACACGATCAACACCGAGCTCATCCTCGCGGACCTGCAGACGCTGGAGAAGGCGATGCCGCGGGTGGAGAAGGAAGTCAAGCAGAAGCGCTCGGAGCCTGCGGTGCTTGAGGCCATGCAGAAGGCCGTCGAGGTGCTCGAGGCCGGCACGACGCTCTACCAGGCGATGCAGCGCGACGGCTTCGACGCCGAGCCGCTGCGCGAGCTGCAGCTCATGACGACCAAGCCGTTCCTCTACGTCTTCAATGTCGATGACGACGTGCTGGCCGACGAGGCGAAGAAGGACGAGCTGCGCGCCCTCGTGGCGCCGGTCGAGGCGATCTTCCTGGACGCGAAGTTCGAGTCCGAGTTGGCGGAGCTCGACGATGAGTCGGCCGCCGAGATGCTGGAGCTCTCCGAGCAGGACGAGGCGGGCCTCGACCAGCTGGCCCGCGTGGGCTTTGCGACGCTGGGGCTGCAGACGTACCTGACGGCCGGGCCGAAGGAATCCCGCGCGTGGACCATTCCGCAGGGCGCGACCGCCCCGCAGGCGGCCGGCGTCATCCACACGGACTTCGAGAAGGGCTTCATCAAGGCCGAGATCGTCTCGTTCTCCGATCTGGACGAGTTCGGCTCGATGGCAGAGGCCCGCGCGCACGGCAAGGTGCGCATGGAGGGCAAGGACTACGTCATGCGGGACGGGGATGTGGTCGAATGGAGGTTCGCGCTCTAACGTTTGCCGGCAGCCGCGGCGCGTCTTGCCGGACGCGGAGGTTGACTGGTTCAGCATCGTCGGTGTTGCCCGCGAGGGGCGCACTTGTGTAGACTCGAGCCAACACGACAGGCTCGCTTCTCTAGATGAGACGCGGGTCTGTTCTCTTTCTACCCCCAGTGCCGGGGACGCCGGGATGACATGCACGGGACGACCCCCGACAGCACGTACGCCAAGCCGTTCCTTACGGTTCCCGAACAGATCCGCAGGCTGCGCGGGCGCGGCATGGCCTGCGGTGACGACATCTTCGCGGCCGACATCCTGGAGCGTTACGGTTACTACCGGCTCTCGGGCTACTGGCACCTTTATCGCGACCGGCCTGCGCCTCCCGAGCCCCGGTTCGACGAGGAGGGGCGCGAAATTCGCTTGGACACGTTCGTACCAGGCACCGGGCTCGCTCACGTGGTCTCCCTGTACGATTTCGACCACGAGCTTCGCGTGCGCCTGAGCGACATCCTCAGCATCATCGAGACGTCCTTCAGGTTCTTCATCGGCCACCGGCTCGGCAAGGTCGATGCGTTCGCGCACCGGAACCCTTGGGCACTCGGCGCTATGCGACAGGAACATGCTGGTACGCCGCCCGAGCCGACTACCGCATACCGGGAGTGGCTCGAAGAGTACGAACGTCACGAGAAGCGCGCCCGGGGCGACTTCGTCGTGCACTTTCGCGAGCAGTACGGCCCCCACCTGCCCATCTGGGTGGCTACGGAGGTGATGTCCTTTGGCGTGCTCAGCAGTCTCTACGACCTCATGCCACAGTCCGACCAGGAGATCCTCGCAGCGCGATTCCAGGTTTCGACAGCTGACGGTCGCGGAGACCGTGGGGCTCTCGGGAACTGGCTTAACAACCTCAGGAACGTACGGAATATCTGCGCACATTACGGCCGTCTGTGGAACCGCGCGTTCGACGTGCTCATCGACGCGCCGGGGCAGTCGCGCCGAGACGCTGCTGATCTGCTTGCGCCACTCGTGGATGGACGGACGAACAACAGGCTCTACGGCGTGTTGCTCATCATGCGTCACCTCCTGCTGAGTATCGCCCCAGAGCGGAACCGTGTCGTTGACCTGGCCGACTTCATCGAGGAGCAGTCGCGGGCGATCGGCTTCAGCATGGAGCAGCTCGGATTCCCGGACGACTGGCGGAGCAACCTGATCTGGGACCGAGGATTCGCGCTCGGGCGATCGTCGATGCTGGCCGCCAGCCTGCTCGACCGCGCCAACTGCATGACCGCCGCCGAGACTCGTGAGTCGTTGACGGAAGCGGAAGTGATCGATGAGGAGCGGACTCGGACCCCGACGCAGGCAGCGAGAGCGAAGAAGGCCGCGCAGCGCAGCTTGCTACGGACCTATCTCAAGTACGGGGTCGTGATCGAGATAGAGCTCGGGCAGACCAGGCACTACCCAGGCTTCCAGTTCCGAGATGGGAAGATCATCGACGCCCTCGCAGAGATCAACAAGGAGCTTGCCGCCAGATGCGTCGGAGCAGATCCTGCCCGTGTTGCTGCAGCGCTCTTGGACTGGTGGCAGACGCCCCACCCAGACCTACCGGAAGGTGCGGACGGTGCGACTCTGTCGCCGCTCGACCTGCTGGAATCAGTGCCGGAGGCTTCATTCGAAAGGGTAGTCCGCGAAGCTAGTGCGACTGATAGCTTCGTCTCTCCTGACGGAGTCGTCAGGTAGGCCGGACCCTCACCCGCGTGGGGCGACGACCGTTCCTAACCGTGGTGACGTGGTGGAGTTTCGGTTTAACGTGTATTCCGGCTCCCGCGCCTGCCGTAACCTGCCGACAGTATGGTCGATAGTGGCGACGGTTGACCCCCAGTCCGCGCCGATCTCCTTCTCGAGTTTCTCGGCGTTCTCTATAAAAATCGCAGATTCTTGCGTCCTCCTGCGGGCGGGTAGCGGTCTGGGAATAGCTCATGCCATCCTTGCGCGGCGCACTCGCTTCGCAGGAGATCGAGTAGGCCGCGGGCGCCAGGCTGCTGGGTCGGACGGCTGAGGCTCACCTGTATCCGGTCGTGGGGGCGCGATCTCGGGTAAGCGGCCGGCCACTCATCCCAGCGGCAGGTGGATCCAGTCGGTGGGCTCACCTTGCCGCGTCGGTGGTCCGCAGCTTGACGTAAAGAAACGGATTCAGCCCGGCACCTTGTCTCGTTCATAGTCTGCTAATCGTCTAGTTAAAATCCTGCTCCTTGTATAGTTATCGCATGTCGTACACGCGCAGGATCATCGATCAGGAACTGGACGACCTCTTTGCGGAGGTGGCTGCCCTTACGCTGGACGGGGCCAAGGCAGTCGGCAAGACGACGACGGGTGAACAGCGGGTTCAGGGCTTGGTGAGATTGGACTCGAAGGCCGTTCGTGGCCCTGTCGCTGCTGAGCCCGAGATCGTGCTCAGGCGCCCCCGCCCGCTGCTCATCGATGAGTGGCAGAAAGTGCCGGAGGTCTGGGACGTCATCCGGCGAGCAGTGGACGACGATTCCTCGGGTGGTCAGTTCCTCCTCGCGGGAAGTGCCAGCCCTCAAGGCGAGGCGACGCAGCACTCCGGAGCTGGACGGATCGGTCGGCTCCGGATGCGGCCTATGACGCTCTCGGAACGAGCCGTCGTCGAGCCGACTGTGAGTCTGTTGGAGTTGCTTCATGGGCGCGCGGACGTGCAAGGCGAATCGCCTATGGCCCTGCCCGACTACGTCGAGGAGATCGTCGCCTCCGGGTTCCCCGCGATGCGGGTCCTGAGTCGTCGAGCGCGACGGTTTCAACTCGACTCCTACCTGCGCAACGCTGTGGAACATGACGTGCCCGAGCAGGGGTTGGCCGTCCGTCGGCCAGAGGCGATGATGGCATGGCTACGCGCCTACGCATCGGCCAGCTCCAGCACGGCGAGCTACTCCCAGATCCTCGACGCGGCGACGCCGGGCCACAGCGAGAAGCCTGCTCGCGCGACCGCGGAGTCCTACCGTCAAGTACTGGCCTCGCTGTGGTTACTCGACCCGGTGCAGGCCTGGGCTCCGGCGGGGAGTCCGATGGCCCGGTTGGGGCAAGCGCCCAAGCACCACTTGGCAGATCCCGCCCTTGCAGCCAGGCTCTTGGGGCTGGACGTCGATGCGCTGCTCGGGGGTGACGGGCATCCGCTGCGCCCGGAGTCCGGCTCGATGCTGGGCATGTTGTTTGAGTCGCTGACCACTTTGTGCGTCCGTGTGGCGGCCCAGGCCGCAGAAACCGAAGTGGCGCACCTGAGGACGCGCAATGGCGATCACGAGGTCGATCTGGTGATCGTCCGGCCCGACGGTGGTGTGGTGGGCGTGGAGGTCAAGCTTGCGGGGGCCGTTGGCGCCACGGACGGGAAGCACCTGCGGTGGCTGCGCGAGCAGGTGGGTCCGCGCTTCATTGACGGTCTGATCGTCACGACGGGGCCGATGGCGTACCGCCGGCCCGACGGGCTCGGGGTGGTGCCACTTGCCCTGCTCGGTCCGTAATGGAGCCCATCAGGCCCGCAGTCGAACCGATGCGAGGCGGCAAGGCAATGCGGTGGAGTCCCGCGTTAACGTCTAGCGTTATTAACGCTGAGCGTTATACCCTTGTGGGGTGGTCAGATCGTTCGGCAGCAACGACACCGAGCGGATCTGGCATGAGCAGTATGTGAGGCGCGTCGATCGGATAGTGCAGCGGACCGTGCTACGCAAGCTCGAGTCGATCCATGCGGCGAAGGACGTTGAGGACCTTCGGATCCCGCCGGGCAACCGATTGGAGCGGTTCACGGGAGACCGTCGCGGACAGCTCAGCATCCGCGTGAACGCACAACGGCGACTCTGTTTCGTCTGGAGCGATGGAGGTGCGGAAGATGTCGAACTCGTTGACTACCACTGAGACTGACCGGATCAAGCCGATCCACCCGGGAGAGATCCTGCTGGAGGACTTCATCGAGGGCTTTGGAATCACGCAGAACAAGCTCGCTGTCTCCATCGAGGTCCCGCCCCGTCGGATCAATGAGATCGTGCACGGCAAGAGGGGGATTACCGCGGACACCGCGATCCGGCTAGCGCGATACTTCGGCACCTCCGACGAGTTCTGGATGAACCTGCAGTCGAACTATGAACTGAGGGTCGAGCGGCGCGCAATGCGCGACAAGGTCGCGGCGATCACGCCGCTGACGGCCGCGTGAACGGTCAACTGGGACTGATGCACGATCAGGTGTCAGCTTGGTTTAGGCCGCCAGGGTGACGGTCGGGTTCATGATGGTCTCGTATTCGATGGGGGTCAATCGGCCCAGGCGGGCCTGACGCCGGCGGCGGTGGTAG
>NZ_WWEQ01000022.1 GCF_009857845.1 Brevibacterium rongguiense
TTCGGGAACATCCCCGATGGCGGTGGCTGGCGCTACGTGGGCCGCCGCCAAGGAGAGAAGAACCGTTCCGCCACCCCCGACAAGCCGAAGAACAAGTGGCGCGATCCCAAGCTCGGGTACGCCTTCATCCACACCGTGATCGACGATCACTCACGAGTGGCGTACTCCGAGGCCCACGACGACGAGACCGCCACCACTGCGGTCGCTGTGCTGCACCGTGCGGTCGAGTGGTTCACCGATCGTGGCGTCACTGTCGAACGAGTCTTATCAGACAATGGCGGTGCCTACCGCTCGCACCTGTGGCGCGACACCTGCGAGGCGCTGTCCATCACCCCGAAGTGGACCCGCCCCTACCGGCCGCAAACCAACGGCAAGGTCGAACGCTTCCATCGCACAATGGCCGACGGATGGGCTTACGCTCGCTGCTACACCAGTGAGCAGGAGCGTCGCGACGCACTCACTGACTGGCTCCACCAGTACAACCACCACCGGCCGCACACGGCCTGCGACTACCAGCCGCCCATCTCCCGATTGACCAACGTCCCCGGTCAGTACACCTAGAGGCCCGCGCCCCGGCCGCGACGGGCCCGTTCTGAGCAGCCTCGTATTTCGGTCCCCTCTCGAGGAGAGCGGCCTTTTAAACAGAGCGGCCTTTTAGACTGGGGCGATGGAGGGCACATGGAAACGGTAGGCGACGAGTCGGCTGGGGGCGGGGCGTTCGCTGGGGACGGAGTCTTCGACGGACTCGTCGAGGAGGCGATGGCGGCGCTGCCCGCCGAGGTGACCGAGCGCCTCGACAACGTCGCCTTCTTCATCGCCGACGATCCGCCGCCGGAGGCGCCGAGCATCCTGGGACTCTACGAGGGCATCGCCCTCACCGAGCGCGACGCGGCTTACGGATTCGTGCCCCCGGACACCATCACGCTGTTCAAGAACCCGCTCATCGCGTGCGCGCGGGACGAAGACGAGCTCTACGAGCAGATCTACATCACGATCGTCCACGAGGTCGCCCACCATCACGGCATCGACGATGACGAGCTCCACGAGCTGGGCTGGGGGTGAGGCGGGGGTGCCCCTTGCGGCTGCCGCGCGCGGTCCTTCGCGCCCGTGCGCGGTAGCGGCAAGTGGTCGGTCGCGCCCGTGCGCCGTCAGGTGGCTCCCGAGCGGTGAAGTGGGGTAGGCCAGGCGATATCGGTGCCGGTGTGACCCGCGCGACCTCTCAGTTGGCCTCGCCGCCCGCCTCTCCCTTACCCTTGGAGCAATTGCAGTCCGTCCACCCCCCCCAAGACCCGCTCGTCGAAGCACCGCCCCGGCCCCGCCGCCGCAGCTTCCCCGGGCAGGAGGCACGTCAGTCCACATGTCGATAGCAGCTCGTTCGCACACCGCATCCACTCCCGCACTGCGTGTGCTCAACCTGGCCGGCGTCGAATACAGCGTCTTCGAATTCGAGCACGATCCCAACGTCCGCCGCTATGGCACGGAGGTCTCGGAAAAGCTCGGGATCGCCTCCGACCGCGTGTTCAAGACGCTCATGATCCTCGTCGACGGCGAGCCCATCACCGCCCTCGTCCCCGTCTCCGGGCAGCTCGACCTCAAGGCTCTCGCTACCGCGATCGGCGGCAAGAAGGCGCAGCTGGCCGGCATCGCCGAAACGGAGCGCCGCACCGGCTACCAGACCGGCGGGGTCAGCCCGTTCGGCCAGCGCCGCACCTCGCCGGTCGTCATCGACCGCACCGCGCAGGACCACGAGACGGTCTACATCTCCGGCGGGCGGCGCGGCCTGGAGATCGAGATGCGCCCGGACGACCTGGCCATGCTCACCGACGCCCGGATCGCGAAGATCGCCGCCATCGACTGATCGCTGCTGCCCTGTTGGGGTGCTGCACAGACTCTTCACCTGATCGGCCCTGCCCGGGCGGGTGAAGACTTTTCGAGCGCAATCGCAGTGTTGCCGTGCAGAAGTCTTCACCGGATTGCGGCCGCGCCATCGCGTGGAGACTTCGCGCAGCACCCCCTCGGCCGCCCCGCTGCAGGCACCGCTACGCGCTCAGCGCTACAGGTACTCCGGCGCGCCCCGCTCCGGTGCCGCGCGGCCCCCGCTGAGGTCGGCGAGGAGGGCCAGCAGTGCCTCCGCCTCGGCCTCCGGAGCGCCCAGGCGCAGGCGCACCGCGGCATCGTAGTCCGCGCTCAGCACCCGCCACCCCTGCTGCTCGACGCGCGCCTTGACCTGCTCGGCGAGGCCGTAGTCGAACTCCGCGGCGACCGGGACGACGAGCTCGCGGGTGTCGATGCGCAGCCGGTCGGCCGCGTGGGCCGCGGCCCCGCCGTACGCGCGCACCAGACCGCCGGCTCCCAGCAGCGTGCCGCCGAAGTAGCGGGTCACTACCGCCACGACATCCGTGAGCTCCCGGCCGGCGAGCACCTCGAGGATGGGCGCTCCCGCGGTGCCGGCGGGTTCGCCGTCGTCGCTGAAGCGCTGCGTCTGGCCGCGCGGGTCCAGCACGAACGCCATGCAGTGGTGGCGGGCCTTCGGGTGAGCGGCGCGCTGCTCGTCGACGATTGCGCGCGCAGCGGACTCCGATTCCGCGTGCGCCACCCGGGCGATGAAGCGGGAGCGCTTGACCTCGATCTCCGCCACCGCCTCCCCACGGGGCGTGCGGTAGCTGGCAGCCTCGGACATGCCAGCCACCCTACGCGGTCGCACGTGCGATGAGCGCGCGGCGGCCGACGGGGTGAGCGCGGGCAGCCGGCGGGGTGACCACCGAACCGCCGGCGCGAGGAGCGCGCACCGGCCAGCGCCTCGGCGGCGTGTGGGTGCCCGTGTCCGCACTGCGGCCGTGGCCCGAGCGGGCAGTGCCCGTCCCCTACGATGGGGGCACCGCAGCGGTGCACGCGCAATCCGCCGTGGCGGGCCCGCCGGACAGCGCAGTTCGACGGGAACGCGCCCCATGACCACCAGACTTCGCACATTGTGGAAGGACGACAGTGACCAACTTCAGCGAGTCCGAACTCGACGACATCCGAGCCGAATCCGCCCGCGCCTACGAGCTGGACCGCGCGCACGTGTTCCACTCGTGGTCCGCGCAGAAGCAGCTCACCCCCATGACGATCTCGCGCGCCCAGGGCTCGCGGGTCTACGACGGGGAGGGCCGCGAATACCTCGACTTCTCCTCGCAGCTGGTGAACACGAACATCGGCCACCAGCACCCCAAGGTCGTGCAGGCGATCAAGGACCAGGCCGACATCCTCACGACCATCAACCCGGCCCACGTGAATGCGGCCCGCTCGGAGGCCGCGCGGCTCGTCACCGAGCGCCTGCCCGAGGGCCTCGACCACGTGTTCTTCACGAACGGCGGTGCGGAGGCCAACGAGCACGCCATCCGCATGGCCCGCCTCTACACCGGCCGGCACAAGGTGCTCTCCCGCTACCGCAGCTACCACGGCGGCACGAACCTCACGATCAACGTCACCGGCGACCCCCGCCGCGTGCCCAACGACCACGGCGATTCGGGTGTCGTCCACTTCTTCGGGCCCTTCCTCTACCGCTCCGAGTTCGCCGCCCAGACCGAGGCGGAGGAGACGGAGCGCGCGCTGCACCACCTGCGCCGGACGATCGAGCTCGAGGGCCCCGCCACGATCGCCGCCATCGTGCTCGAGACCATCCCGGGCACTGCCGGGATCATGGTGCCCAGCCCCGAGTACGTGCAGGGCGTGCGCGCGCTGTGCGATGAGTTCGGCATCGTCTACATCGCCGACGAGGTGATGGCCGGCTTCGGCCGCACCGGCACCTGGTTCGCGTTCGAGCAGGCCGGCATCGTGCCGGACATCGTCACCTTCGCCAAGGGCGTGAACTCCGGTTATGTGCCGCTGGGTGGCGTCGTCATGAACAATGCGATCTATGACCGCTTCGCCGACTCCCCCTACCCCGGCGGCCTCACGTACTCCGGCCACCCGCTGGCCACCGCGTCGGCCGTGGCGACGATCAACGCGATGGCCGAGGAGGGCATCGTCGAGAACGCCGCGAAGCTGGGCGAGGAGATCGTCAAGCCCCGCCTCGAGAAGATCATGGCGAACTCCAAGCACGTGGGCGAGGTGCGCGGCGTCGGCATGTTCTGGGCGATCGAGCTCGTTGAGGACAAGGACTCCCGCGAGCCGCTCGCACCGTACGGCGGCGGGTCCGAGGCGATGACGGACATCGTCGGCAAGCTCAAGGCCGGCGGGGTGCTGCCGTTCGTCAACTTCAACCGACTGCACATCGTGCCGCCGCTCAACATCACGGCCGAAGACCTCAACGCGGGCCTCGACGTCTACGAAGAGGTGCTGACGAACGCCGACTACAGCTGAGCGCTGAGCGGCATGGTCCCCTGAGCGGGCACGGCGTGGCTTCGCGTCCCTGAGCGGGCACGGGCCCCTGAGAGGCACTGCGCGGCTTCGCGCCCGTGAGCGGTGCGGCACCGCTTCCGCCTCGCAGCCCGCCGCGCCCTGCACTCGCTACGCCGAGCGGTCATTGTCGTACGGAATCTCCTGAGGAGACCGAACGACAATGACCGCTCAGCTGTTTTCCCGGGGTGGAGTGGGGCGCGGGATTTGCGAGGTGGGGGTGGGGGATGTGCGAGGCGTCCGTGCCGGTGGCATGTGCCCGGGGCGCCCTGGGGTCCGTGAGTGGTCGTTCCTGTTCGGTTCCGCGCTCTCGGACCCTACGAGAGTGACCGCTCGGTGCCCGCTTCGGTGGTACCGCTGCTGAGGTGGGGGTGGGGGAAGAACCGCGTTCGGCGGCTGTTCCCGTGGCTTGGCCCGGTGGCGCTGCGCGAGGCTGTGAGCGGTCGTTCCTGTTCGGTTCCGCGCTCTCGGACCCTACGAGAGTGACCGCTTGGTGCCCGCTTCGGTGGTACCGCTGCCGAGGCGCGGGGAGGCGGAGAACCGCATGAGGCGGCCGTGCCGGTGGCTTGGCCCGGTGGCGCCCCGCAGGTCTGTGAGTGGTCGTTCCTGTTCGGTTCGGCACCCTCGGACCGTATGGGAGTGACCGGTCGGGCTACTGCCTCTGAGCGAGAGGTCAGTCCTGTGCGGTCTGCGGGCGCTTCACCGCACGGGACTGACCACTCGACCGCCGCCGGGCGTGCCAGCGGCCGCACCACCGGCGGAAACCCGGCTGCTACTCGTCCAGCGCGCCGTCGAGGAGGCGGGTCGCGACCTCGGTGAAGAGGTTGACGCCGGCGCACATATCCTCGTCCTTCGTATACTCGCCCTCGTTGTGGCTGATGCCATCCACGCTCGGCACGAACAGCATGACGGAGGGCACAATGTCCTTCATGTTCGTGGAGTCGTGCCCGGCCACCGTCATGATGGGCCGGTGGCTGAGGCCCAGGTCCTCGGCCACCCGCCGGGAGAGCTCCACGCCGCGCGGGTCGTAGGGCAGCAGGTCCCACTGGTGGGCGGTGTCCTCCTCGATGCGCACGGCGGCGAGCTCCTCGATCTTGCGCATCCGCTCGCGCAGCCTGGCGTCGGCCGCCTCGACCAGGGCGGAGTCCGGGGAGCGCATGTCCAGGTGCAGGCGGGCCTCGCGCGGCACCACGACCGGCGAGTTCGGCAGCACCACGAGCTGCCCCACGGAGGTGTGGATGCCGAACTCGTCGGCGATCTCGCGGGCCAGCACCACGAGGTGGGAGGCGCCCAGCAGCGCGTCGTGGCGGTCGGAGATGATCGTGGAGCCGGTGTGCGCCTGGTCGCCGTGGACGATGAGGTGGTACTTCTTCGCCGCCCACGTCGCCTCGACCAGCCCGATCGCCACGCCCTCCTCGTCGAGGATGCGGCCCTGCTCGATGTGGATCTCCGCATACGCGGCGGCCTGCGGGCCATCGCCGGAGCCCAGGAAGCCGCCGTCCTCCAGCGCCTCGGCCACGCTGACGCCTGCCAAGTCCTCCGTCTTGAGCACCGTGTCCGCGTCGAGCTTGCCCGTGTAGACCCCGGAGCCCATCATGGAGGGCTCGAACCGGGAGCCCTCCTCGTTGAACCAGTTGACCACGGCGATGTTGTACTGCGGCACGTGCCCGGACTCGTCGCAGGCCCGCTTGATGCGCCAGGCGGCCTCGGCGGCGGCGATCACACCGTAGGCACCGTCGAACTTCCCGCCCAGCGGCTGGGAGTCCATGTGCGAGCCCAGCAGCACGTAGGGTGCGCCCGGGGTCCACTCGAACGTGCCGAACTGGTTGCCCACGCGGTCGATGTCCACGCTGAACCCGCGCTCCTCCAGCCATCCGCTCAGCCAGCGGCGCTGCTCGACGTCCGGCTGCGTCATCGCCTCGCGGTCCACGCCGCCGCGCGGCGTCTCGCCGAAGGCCGACATCGTCGCGAAGTCGGTGAGCAGCTCCGAATCCAGCTGCTCCTGTGGTGTGTCTGCGAATCCCATGGCCGCCCGTCCTTTACGCCAGTGCCGCCCGCGGCGGCCTGGCATTGTCGAAAACCGTGTCTCTGCCATTATCTGCGCATCACCCGCACCCGAGGCGCCTCGGGCGCCCGCAGAATCCGGGCTGCCGCTCACCGGCCCGCCGCGCACGGGGAACCCGCTCACGCGCGGCACCCGCTCATGAACAGCCCGCCCAAGCGGCAGCCTCTCAAACGCGGCCCCCGCTCGCCTGCGCCAGAGCCCGGCCCGCACAGCCCGGACCAGGGCCGGCCCGCACAGCCCCCACAGGGGCCGGCCCGCACAACCCCCACCGGAACCGGCCCGCACAACCCCCATCGGACCCGGCCTGACCAGTGGCACCCGTATCCCTGCCGCCGGACCGCCGGAGCGCGCCGCGTCGCCCAACAGCGCCGTCGCCCTACACCACCCTCGCCCTACAGTGCCGAGTGCGTGAACTCCCCGCCGCGCAGCGTCGCGCGGACCTCGATGTCGCGGATGGCCTCCGGATCCACCTGCGTGGGATCGGCGCCCAGCACCACCATGTCGGCGAGCTTGCCGGCGCTCAGCGTGCCCTTCGAGTCGAGCTGGCCCGAGGCCTCGGCGGCGACGCACGTGTAGGCGCGCACCGCCTCGAGCGGGGAGATGCACTCCTCGGGCACGCCGAACACGCCGCCGGAGCGGGTGCGGCGGTCCACGAACGCCTGGATCCCGCGCAGCGCGTTGCCGTCCGCACACGGCCGGTCGGAGGAGCCGGCGAGCATGACACCCCCGTCGACGAACGACTTGCCGCGGTAGAGCATCCTCACGCGGTCATCGCCCAGCGAGCGATTCATGCCGTCGCCGATCGCGTCGGCGAACGCCGCCTGCGGCGTCACCGCGATCCCGTAGTGCGCGAGCTTGGCCAGCGCGGCGTCGGAGACCATGCCGGCGTGCTCGATGCGGCTGGGGATCGCGTGGCGGCCATAGCGGTCGATCGCGTCGCCGATGTTCTTCACCGCCTCGTCCACGGCCAGGTCGCCGATCGCGTGCACCGCAACGGACCAGCCCGAGCGGTAGGCGTCGAGCGTCTGGCGGCGCAGCACCTCAGGGTCCTCCTGGAGGTAGCCAGGGTGGTCGCGGCCGGCGTAGTTGGCGTGCATCGCCGCCGTCTCGCCGGACATCGCGCCGTCCATGAAGATCTTCGTGGGGCCGATGGAGATGTCATCGTCGCCGAAGCCCGTGACGACGCCCAGGTCCAGGCCCAGCCCGAAGTCGTCCGCGCTGTTCGCCGCGACCTCGTGGAGCGCATAGATCGAGGGCATGAGCTGGGCGCGCACGCGCAGCCTGCCCTGTGCGAGCGCCCGCATGTAGGCGGTCACCTCGATGGGGGAGTGGCCGATCCAGCCGCCGCTGATCCCCGCCTCTCCGATGCTCGTGATGCCCTCCTTCGCGTACTGCGCGGTGGCGCGGTCCAGGCAGTCGACGATCGTGTCCGCGGAATAGGGCTTGATGAGGTCCTGCACGGCCTGCTGGGCGGTCTCCTCGATGAGGCCGGTGGGCCTGCCGTGCTCGTCGCGCACGACCTTGCCGCCGGCGGGGTCCGTGTAGCCGGGCTCCAGCATCCCGGCCATCTCCAGCGCCTTCGTGTTCACGATCGCGGCGTGCCCGCTGACCTGGCGCATGAACAGCGGCCGACCGCCCGTGATGCGGTCGAGCACCTGGATGTCAGGGTATGCGTTGTCGTAGTCCTGCTGCGAGAACCCGGTGGCCTCCACCCACTCGCCCTCGCCGGCGGCCCGCGCGCCCTGTTCGAGCGCGGCGTAGACGGCGTCCATGCCCCCGGGCAGGGCCTCGACGTCCACGCTGGCCAGCGTCAGCCCGAACCACGTCGTGTGGCAGTGGACATCGTTGAAGCCCGGCAGCACGGCGGCCCCGTCGAGGTCGACCGTCTGCCTCGCGCTCAGGCCGTCGAGCTCCTCATCGAAGCCGACGAGCCGGCCCTGCCACACCCCGATCCGGGCGGCGGTGGGACGGGAGTCGTCGAGGGTGAGCGCGCGGGCGTTGGTGAGCAGGAGGTCGAGTTCCACGGCGATCGGGGCCTTTCGTGTAAGGGAGCGGTGGTGGAGCGGAGAGCGGCTGGCGGATGCTGGCCGCGGGGTGGCGCGGGGTCAGTCGGTCGGGCGGGGAGGCGGCGCTGGGAGGTGGAGGTGGAAACGGGCGGTCGGAATGCGTGTGCGCGGCCTCGGGCCCCGTAATCCCGGCCCCGTAATCCCGGGCGCGTAACCCCGGGCCCCGTAACCCTGGGCCCCGGCTCCGCAACCCCGGGTCCGCAATCCCGCACCCCGTAGCCCCGGGCCCGTCGGGCGGTGAGCGCGGGCAGCGCCCGCGCGGCGGCGATGCGCGCCCGCCGTGCCCGCACAGCGCCTCCCCGGCGCGCACCCCATACGTAGCGACCACCGCGGCGCTCAGCGCCGCGTGGTGCGCACCTCGGGGTCGACGATCGCGTGGACGATTGCGGGTCCCGGGTAGTCGAGCGCCTGGGCGAACGCGTCGCGGAAGTCCGCGGTGCGCTCCACGCGGATGCCGAACCCGCCGAATGCCCGTGCGTACTCCGCGAAGTCCGGGTTCTGCAGGCCGGTGCCGGACGGGCGGTTCGGGTACTCGCGCTCCTGGTGGCCCACGATGGTGCCGTAGACGGAGTTGTCGTCGACGATGATCGTGATGTCCAGGCCGTGCGCCACGGCGGTCGCGAACTCCTGCCCGTTCATCATGAAGCAGCCGTCGCCGGCGATAGAGAACACCTTGCGGTCGGGGAAAACCAGCGCCGCGGCAACCGCGGCGGGCACCCCGAAGCCCATGGCGCCGTTGCGCGGGCCCAGCAGCGAGGCGGGCCCGTGGGTGGGCAGGTAGCGCGAGGCCCAGCCGGAGTGGTTGCCGGCGCCGTAGGCGATGACCGCATCGTCCGGCAGCAGCTCCCGGACGGAGGCGAACGCGACGTCGAGGTCGAGGTAGCCCTCCCGGGCGCGGTCGTCCGACGGCGTCTGGCGCCAGGCCGTGTAGGCCGAGCGGGTCTCCCGCACCCAGGCGGGCAGCTCGGCCGTGCGCGCGGGGCGCCCGGCCACGGCGGCCGCGAAGTCGGGCGTGCGGGCGACGACCTGCATGTCGAGCGGCCCCGTGTGCTGGCGCAGCTCCGCGTCGGGGTTGACGACGATCGTGTGCGCGGGCTCCATGCCGCGTTCGAAGCCGTTGGTCATGACGTCGGCGCGCGCGCAGCCCAGGAACACCTGCAGGTCCGCCCGGGCCAGCGCCTCGGCGGTGCCGGGCCAGGAGCCGTAGCCTGCGGCCCCCAGGTAGGCGGGGCAGTCGTGGTCGATGCCGTCGGTGGCGCGGAAGTCCGCGATGATCCCCATGCCCTGGCCCTGCGCCCAGGCGGCGATCGCCGCGGATCCCTCGTCGGTCCAGCCCTCGCCGCCCACCACGAGCAGCGGGCGCTCGGCGCGCGCCGCGGCGTCCTCGATCGCCGCGAGCTGGTGATCCGAGACGGGGGTGGCCGCCAGCGGCAGCGGCGGGACGGTCCGCCCGGAGGTCGGGGCGAGCAGCGTCTCCTCCGGCAGGCCGATGATGACGGGCCCCGGGCGCCCGGAGGTCGCGATGTGGAAGGCGCGGGCGACGAGGTCCGCGGCCTCACCCGGGCTGTCGAGGGTGAAGACCCGCTTGGCCGTCGTGCCGAACCAGCCCTCGAGCGAGAACTCCTGGAACGCCTCGTGCCCGCGCATGGTCTCCGGGATGAGGCCCACGAGCACGATGAGCGGCGTCGCGTCCTGGAACGCGGTGTGGACCGCGATCATCGTGTTCGCCGCCCCGGGCCCGCGGGTCACGGCGGCGACGCCGGGCAGCCCGGTGAGGCGGCCCTCCGCGACGGCCATGTTGCCCACGCCGCCCTCCTGGCGGCACACGACGGTCTGGATCTGCGAGTCGTAGAGCCCGTCCAGCACGTCCAGGTAGGACTCGCCGGGCACGCAGTAGACGCGCTCGACGCCCTGGCGCTCGAGCTGGCGGACGATGAGGTGGCCCGCGGAGCACCCGGGCTCTGCGGCGGGGACGGGTTCAGAGCGGCCATCGGTCTGAGTTCTCATGTGCTCACCCTAGCCCGCACCGGCCGCGCGCAGGCAGGCGCTCGCAGAGCAGACCGCGCCCGAGGCGCGGGCCAGGGAGATCCTGGCCTGCACCTCGGGCGCGGGGCTGGCTGTGCCGCCTGGAGGCGCGAGTGCCACCGGGATGGCGGCACCGCCGGCCGGGGCGAGGGCAGCCGAGGCGCCGGCGCGGTCGACGGGCGCCGGCGCCGCCGGTCAGTGGCGGTAGCCGGGCACGTCGATGCTGAGCCGCGGGGCGAGCACCGAGCACACGGCGGTGATGCCGGCGATGACGACGAGCATGATCGGGGCGGGCCACCAGGCGTCGCCGGCCATGTGCTGGAAGGCCGTGGCGAGCATGGGGATGAAGCCGGCGAAGATCGCGGAGATGTTCGCGCACAGGCTCACGCCCGACAGGCGGTAGTGGGCTGGGAAGAGCGCGGTGAGCAGGGCGCCGTTGACGGCGTAGGGGATCGACAGGCAGCACACGCCGATCGTCATGCCGAGGATGACGAGCAGCGGCTGCTTCGTGTCGACCATGAGGAAGATGGGGAACGCGACGAGGACCGTGGCGATGCCGCCGAACGTGGAGACCTTCGCCGCGCCCCAGCGCTCGCCCAGGCGGCCGAAGAAGACGATGATGAGGATCTCGCACGCCGCGGCGACGAGCGTGGCGCCCAGCATGAGGCTGTTCGACAGGCCCAGCGTGTTCTTGCCGTAGGAGACGACGAACGTCGTGACGAGGAAGAAGCCGCCCAGGCCCACGAAGTTCGTGCCGAAGCCCACGATGACCTGCAGCCAGGAGTGCTTGAGCACCTGGACGATGGGGGCGGCGGCCTTCTCGTGCTCGGCCTCGATCTCCTGGAAGACCGGGGTCTCCTCGAGCTTGCTGCGCACATAGACGGCGACGAGCAGCAGCGGCAGGGCCAGCAGGAACGGGATGCGCCAGCCCCACGAGTCGAATGCGCCGGGCTGGGTGATGAGCAGGCCGACGAGGAAGAACCCGCCGGAGGACAGGAGCGTGCCGATCGGGGAGCCGATCTGCGGGTAGGCGGCGTAGCGGGCGCGCTTCTCCGCCGGCGCGGACTCGACGGCGGCGGTCACGGCCCCGCCCCATTCGCCGCCCACGGCCAGGCCCTGGCAGATGCGCAGGACGACGAGGAGGACGGGTGCGGCCACGCCGATCGTCGCGTAGTTCGGCAGCACGCCGATGAGGCCGGTGGTGATGCCGATGCCGACGATCGTGATCATGAGGACCGTCTTGCGGCCCACCCGGTCGCCCAGGTGGCCGAAGATGAGCCCGCCGATGGGCCGGGCCACGAAGCCCACCGCCATCGTCGCGAATGACGACAGCGAGGCGAGGAACGGGTCGCCCTTGTCGAAGAACTGGACGTTGAACACGAGCGCGGAGGCGGTCGTGAAGAGGAAGAAGTCGTACCACTCCATCGCGGTGCCGACGAGGGCCGCGGTGGCGGCGGTGCGCGCCGTCTTCTCGTCCGCGACGAACGCGGGCGCGGGCTTGTCAAGGCGGGGGCTGGTCACGGGGTCTCCTGTGATCGGTGCCGCGCGGCGGCCGCTGCGTGTGCGGGCGCCGCGCGCCGGGGTGGGGCGGCGGACGTGCATCGGGTGGACCTGCGCGACTCTACGCGCATTCCGCCCGCGATGTGATGTCGGACTCACCAGCGGGACGGGTGCGGGCGGCGAGTGCGGGCCACGGGGCCGGCCGGAGCGCTGGGACGGGCACGGGCCGGTCGCCGCAGAGCAGAGCCGGGTCGCCTGAGTGCTCGGTGGCTGCAAGGCCAGGCGGCCGCAGTGCCGGGGGTATCCGTGCCAGGCGGCCGAAGCACCGGGAGACTCAGAGCCCGCCCGCCTCAGAGCCCGCCGGGGTGGAGCACGCGGGAGAGGAACGTCTGCGTGCGCTGGTGCTGCGGGTTGCGGATGACCTCGCTGGGCGGGCCCTGCTCGACGACGACCCCGCCGTCCATGAACACGACCTTGTCCGCGACCTCGCTGGCGAACGCCATCTCGTGGGTCACGACGATCATCGTCATGCCGGCCTGGGCGAGCTCGCGCATGACGCGCAGCACATCGCCCACCGTCTCCGGGTCGAGGGCGGAGGTGGGCTCGTCGAAGAGCATGAGCGCGGGCTCCATGGCCAGCGCCCGGGCGATCGCGACGCGCTGCTGCTGGCCGCCGGAGAGCTGGTCCGGGTAGCGGTCCGCCAGCTCGCCCAGGCCCACCATGTCGAGGCGGTCCTGGGAGATCCGGTTGGCCTCGCCGGTCTCGCGGCCCAGCACGCGGCGCTGGGCGATCGAGCAGTTCTCCAGGGCGGTGAGCTGGGGGAACAGGTTGAAGTGCTGGAAGACCATGCCCACGTGCCGGCGCATGACGTCGAGGTCCGTGTCCGGGTCCGTGGCGGTGTAGCCGGCGACTTCGATCGTTCCGGCGTTCGCCTTCTCCAGGACGTTGATGCAGCGCAGCAGCGTGGACTTGCCGGAGCCGGAGGGGCCGATGAGGCACACGACCTCGCCCGGGGCCACCGTCAGGTCGATGCCCTTGAGCACCTCGACGTCGCCGTAGGACTTGTGCAGGTCGGTGATCGTCACGTCCTCGGCGTGGATGTCCTCGGCGTGGAGGTCCGGGGCGCCTGCGGTGCGCCGGCGCGGGGTGGAATCGGCCATGGTCACTTCCTCATCTTTGCGGTGCGGGCTTCGAAGCGGCGGGCCAGCCAGCCCAGCGGCAGGGTGATGACGAGGTAGCAGGCGCCGGAGACCACGAGCGGCGTGAGGCCGGCCGAGGGCTCGGTGATCCCGTTCTGCCCGAACAGCGCCAGCTCGTACTGCTTGGCGGAGAGGCCCACGAGGAAGATGAGCGAGGAGTCCTTCGTCATCATGATGATCTCGTTGGTCAGCGGGGGCAGGATGATCCGGAACGCCTGCGGGATGATGATCGAGATCATCGCCCGGGTGTGGGTCATGCCCAGCGAGCGGGCCGCCTCGTACTGCCCGCGCGGCACCGCCTGCAGGCCGGCGCGCAGCGTCTCCGCGATGTAGGCGCTCTCGACGATGCCCAGCGACAACATGACCGTGAGGTAGGTGTTGAGGCTGAAGCCGAATGCGGTGGGAATGCCCAGGCCGAACGCGATGAAGACGATGAGGGCGGGCACGCCGCGGAAGAACTCGATGTAGCCGGTGGCGATCCACCGGTACGGGCCCACGGAGGATATCTTCATGAGGGCCAGGACGATGCCCATGGCCAGCGCCAGCACGAAGCCCAGCGCGGTGTAGATGATGGTGTTCTTCAACGCGATGGTGAGGACACCGGGGAACTGCTCGGCGATGACCTTCGGGTTGAGGAACGCATCGACGAACGTCTTCCAGTCCACCACGACGATGAGGACGATGACGATGATCGCGAAGATCGCGTATTGGATGCCGCGCGAAAGGCGGGCGCGCTGGCGCATGTTCAGTGCCACAGATGCTCCTCGGCATGGTCGAGGCGGCGCTCGCGCTGTGGCGAGCGCCGCCCGGGGCGGTGGGGGTCAGCCTTCCTTGGCCTCGGTGACCTTGGCGGCCTTGCCCACTTCGCCGAACCACTGGTCGACGAGCTTGGAGTAGGACCCGTCGTCCAGCTTGGACTTGAGCATCTCGTTGAAGGAGTCGGCGAGCTTCGTGTTGCCCTTCTTCACGGCGGCGCCGATGAGCTCGCCGGTGCCGAAGTCCTGGACCATCTCGAGGTTGTCGTGGGCCTGGGTGGCCGCGTAGATCGTCGAGATGTTGGCGACGGCGGCGTCGACCTTGCCCGAGGCCATCGCGTTGTTGAGCAGGCCCGTGTCCTTGAACTGGACGGGATCCACACCGTGGTCCTTCGCGTACGCCTCGCCGGTGGTGGCCTTCTGCACGCCCACGGACTTCGACTTCGCATCGTCGAGCGTCTTGATGCCGGAGCCCTTCTTCGTCATCATCGCAAGGTTGTCCTTGAGGTAGATGTCGGTGAAGTCCATCTTCGTCTTGCGCTCGTCCGTGGCGCCCATGCCGGACAGGGCGATGTCGCACTTGCCCGTGTTGAGCGCCACCCCGGACTCGATGGACTCGAACGGCGTGGTGATCGTGTCGAGCTCGACGCCCAGCTTCTTGGCCAGGGCGTCCGCCATGTCGATGTCGAAGCCGACGTTCTCGTTGTCCTTGGTGAACTCGAACGGCTCGTAGGGGATGTCCGAGCACAGGGTCAGCTTGCCCTCGTTGACGAGGTCGGGGCCGTCGGAGTCCCCGCCCTTGCTGTCGCCGCTGTCTGAGCCGCCGCACGCGCTCAGCGCGAGGGTCGCTGCCGCGGCCAGGGCGAGTATCGATACAGAACGCTTCACTGCTGCCTCCAGGGGTGGTCTCGGACTGGTCCCGAGCGCGTGAGTCCAGAATACAGTGGTTCACGTCACAATCCGCCGCCGGTTTCCGCATGAATCCGATGATCGTGCTCGAATCGTGTCCAACGGCCCGAAAGGGCGTTCTCGCCCGGACGGGTGGCCGCATTCGCTGCGCGCGCCCGGACAGCCGGGGCGCCACGGGCCGTCGCTAGACTGGCAGCCAACCGAGCATGAGGGGGAAGCGGTGGCCGAGGAGCCGGAGACCAGGCGGGCGCGCCGACGCGCCCAGCGCTCGCAGCAGCCCAGTGCGGCAGGCGAACCGGACGCGCAGGTCGTGCGCGCCTCGGCGGCGGATGGCCAGGCAGGCCCGGGGCGCGAGGCGGGCACAGGACACGAGGCGGCCCCGGGACCCGAGGCGGGGGCCGAGGACGGTGCGCCCGTCATCCGCGCGGGCTCGACGAGCACGGCGGGGCTGCCCAGCCGCCGCGAGCTGCGCGAGAGCTTCGATCCGGCCGAGCTCAGCCGCGGCCTCGCCCGCTACGCGAACGTGCTGCGCTGGGGCCTGGTCGCCTCCTTCGCCGCGTTCATCGCCCTGGCCGGGGCCTTCGCCTACTGGTGGACGCTGTGGACCGTGGCCGGGGTCGTGCTCATCCTGCTCATCCTGTGGGCTGCGCTCTACGTGGCCGCCCGGCCCGCCCGCGATCCCGTCCGGCCCATCGTCGACCCCATCAAGAACCGGATCGACCGGTGGGCGATCATCCCGTGGATCGGCTTCGGCGTCTCGATCGTCTTCGTCTCGCTCAAGAGCAACGCGCTCGAGGACGGCGGCGCCGGCCTCTGGGCGCTCGTCCCCCTGGTCTTCCTGCTGCTCACCCTGCTGCCCGACGCCCTGTTCGTGCGCACGCTCAACCGCATGTCGTATGACGCGGAGATCGCCGCCGGCGGCCGGGAGGCCGTCGAGGGCGAGCGCTCGCGCCCGCGGTGACGGCCGGATCCCAGGCGCGCTGAGCGCTTCCGCCAGGGTTCCGCGCGGTCGGGGTGTGCCGGGGTCACTCGTGGGGTGACGGCGCCTCCGCCAGCGCGAGCAGGCGGGTGCGGGTGAGCGCGAGCTCCTCGGCGGAGAGGAACACCGAGCCAGCGTTGGCCGCGAGCCCCTCGGCCGCGCAGCGCAGTGCCAGGCCGAGGTCGGTCGGCAGGCCGTCGGCGGCGAAGGCCGCGCGCCAGCGCTGCGCCTCCGCGGCGCTGTGGGCATCAACGAATTCGCCGCTGCCCAGGCTCAGGAGGATCGAGGACGGGAAGAAGACGGCGCGCGTGGCCTCGCTGTCGGAGGCGAGCACGCGGATATAGGCCCGGGTGAACATGCCGGGACGGGCCTCGGAGAGGTCGACGTCTGCGCTCACCTCGTCCCACAGGCGCTCGCCCACGTCCTCGATGAGGGCGGCGTGCAGCGCGGCCCGGGACGGGAAGTGGTGGGTCAGCGCGCCCTTGGAGACCCCCGCCTCGGCGGCGATCGCCGCGAGGCTGACCCCCGAGCCTCGCTCGGCGATGAGCCGACCGGCGGCGGAGATGATGGCCGCGCGGGTGCGCTCGCGGTCCCGGGTGGGCTGCCCGGCGCCCGCGGGGCCGCCGCGGTCCGGCGGCTCATTGCGCATGCGCGCCCCCCTTCGTCGCGGGCCGGGCGCCCGCCGCGGACTGGCTCTCCATCGCGGGCTGGGCCTCCGCCGCGGGCTGGGTTTCCGCTGCGGGATAGGTCGCCACGGTGGACTTGGCTTCCGCTGCGGGACGGGCTTCTGCCGCGGGCCGGGCCTCCGCCGCGGGCTGGGCGAGGGCATCCGCACCCCGTGGCGACGGGATGACCCGCCAGGCCACGACCGCCGCCGCGGCGAGCAGCAGGGCTGCGATGGCGGCCGTCATCTGCATGCCCTGTGTGAACGCCTCCTGGGCGGCCAGCAGCAGCCCGGTGTCCGGCCCGCCCGCGGGGCCCTGGGCGGCCTCCACGGCGGCGGCAAGGGACTCCCGCGCCGCCCGGCCCGCCGCCTCCGGCGTGCCCGCGGGGACGTGCAGGAGACCGCGGTACAGGGCGGTCTGGAGTGAGCCCAGCAGCGCGATGCCCAGGGCGATGCCGAGCTCGAACGAGGTCTCGGAGATCGCCGAGGCCGCCCCCGCCCGGTCCGGCGGGGCAGCGGAGACCACGGCATCGGTCGACAGCGTCATCGCCAGCCCCGTGCCCAGCCCGGTGATCGCCAGCGCGAGGCCCAGCCACGCGTAGGTGTCGCTGCCCTCCGCGATGCCGATCCCCACGAGGCCCGCGGCGCTGAGCAGCAGGCCCGCGGCGATCGCGCGGCCGGCACCCAGCCGGCGCAGCGCCGCGCCCACGATGACGGCGACGGCCATCGAGGCGAGCGTCGCGGGCATCTCCGCGAGCCCCGCCCAGAAGGGGGAGTAGCCGCGCACCAGCTGGAGGTACTGGGAGAAGAAGTAGAGGAAGCCGAAGAAGCCGAGCACGGAGAGCCCGTTGGCGATGACGGCACCGCGGAAGGCAGGGATGGCGAAGAGGGAGAGGTCGAACAGCGGCTGGGCGAGCCGGCGCTGGCGGCGCAGGAACAGCCAGCCGCAGACGACGCCGATCGCCGCAGCCCCGCCTGCGTCCAGGGTGGGTCCGTGCTCGACCACGGCCTTGACCGCGTAGACGAGCGGGACGATCGCGAGGACGGACAGCCCGGCCGAGAGCAGGTCGATGGGCGCGCTGCGCCGGGTCGGGGCGCCGGGCAGCAGGACGGAGCCGGCGACGATGATGAGCGCGACGACGGGCAGGTTGATGAGGAAGACGGATCCCCAGGCGAAGTGCTCGAGCAGGACGCCGCCCACGAGCGGGCCCACCGCCCCGCCCGCCATGGCCCCCGCCGACCACAGGGCCACCGCGCGGGTGCGTAGGGCGGCGTCCGGGAAGAGCGCGCGGATGAGGGAGAGGGTCGAGGGCATGAGCGTCGAGCCCGCCAGGCCCAGGAGCGCCCGCGCGAGGATGAGCAGCCCGGCGGTGGGTGCGAAGGCCGCCAGCAGGGAGGCGAGCCCGAATGCCGCGCTGCCCACCAGCAGCAGGCGCTTGGCGCCGAAGCGGTCGGCCAGGTTGCCCATCGTGATGAGGAGCCCGGCCAGCACGAACGAGTAGATGTCGCCGATCCAGAGCACCTGGGCCGCGGTGGGCGCCAGATCGCGGCTGAGGGCGGGCAGGGCCAGGTAGAGCACGGTGCCGTCGATCGCGAGCAGGGTGACCGCCAGGATGAGGACGGCCAGCGCCGCGCCCCGGCGGGCACCGATGCGCGTGTCCGCCGCGGCGGCGGGCGGATTCGGTGCGGTCATACCCCGAGGGTACGAACCAAATGGTTTGTTGTCCAGTCTAATTGGTTCACATCGACACGGGGTGCTGCAGGCGGTGCGCCGGGAGTAGGGGGATTGTTCAACAATCGCTTGCGCACCGCGTGTGATCTGGCCTACATTTGGCTCACCGCCTCGCCCCCCTATCGGAAGCCCCGCCATGACTGACGCCCCCTCCGAGCCCCAGGGCACCGAGCCCCAGGGCTCTGCGCCCCAGAGCTCCGCCGCCGAGCCCGCCTCCCCGGACACCGCCGCGGGCCTGGCCAGCAGCCGCAGGCTCACGATGATCGGCGCCATGTTCCTCATGGCGACGAGCGCGATCGGCCCCGGCTTCATCACCCAGACCTCCGTGTTCACGGTCCAGATGGGGGCGGCGTTCGCATTCGCGATCCTCATCTCCGTCCTCGTCGACATCGCCATCCAGCTCAACGTGTGGCGGGTGATCGGCGTGAGCGGCCTGCGCGCCAACGAGCTGGGCAACCGCGTGCTGCCGGGCCTCGGGTGGGTCCTCGCCGTCTTCGTGTTCGTGGGCGGGCTCATCTTCAACATCGGCAACGTGGGCGGCACCGGGCTGGGCCTCAACGCGATGCTCGGGCTCGATCCCAAGATCGGCGGCGCGATCTCCGCGCTCGTGGCGATCGCGATCTTCGTCTCCAAGCGCGCGGGCGTGGCGCTCGACCGCATCGTCGCCGTGCTCGGCGCGCTCATGATCGCGCTCATGCTCTACGTCGCGATCGTCTCGCAGCCCCCGCTGGGCCAGGCGCTGGCCAACACCGTGGCCCCCGAGCACGTGGACTTCCTCGTCATCACCACGCTCATCGGCGGCACGGTGGGCGGCTACATCACGTTCGCCGGCGCCCACCGGATGGTCGATTCGCGCGTCACCGGGATCGAGCACATCCGCGATATCACCCGCGCCTCGGTCATGGGCATCATCGTCACCTGCATCATGCGCGTGCTGCTGTTCCTCGCCATCCTGGGCGTGGTCGCCGGCGGCGTCCACCTGGCCGGGCAGAACATCGCCGCGGACGCCTTCGAGGCCGCCGCGGGGCAGATCGGCCTGCGGTTCTTCGGCGTCGTCCTCTGGGCCGCCTCGGTCACCTCCGTCATCGGCGCCTCGTACACCTCCGTGAGCTTCGTGACGAAGCAGTCGACCTCGCCGCGGGTGCGCAATGGGCTCACGATCGCGTTCATCGTCGTGGCCACGGCCGTCTACCTGGTGCTCAACCAGACCCCGCAGACGCTCCTCATCTTCGCCGGCGCAGTCAACGGCCTCATCCTCCCGCTGGGCTTCTTCGTCGTGCTGTGGGTGGCCTGGCGCCGCCGCGACCTGCTGGGCGGCTACCGCTATCCGCTCTGGCTGCTCATCCTGGGCGCGGCCGTGTGGCTGCTGACGATCTACCTGGGCTGGAATTCGGTGGCCGGCATCGCAAAGCTCTGGGCCTAGTTCCCCTGCCCACCGCCGAGGTGCGGGCCGGCCGGGTGCTTCCCGCGCCTCGGCGGCGGGCGGGCGCTGCCCGCCCTCTGGGTCGGCGCGCTGCTGCCCGCACCGCGGGCGCGCGGCAGCGGCACGGCCCGTGTGGCCGAGACCGCCTCGGGACTGTCTGCCCAGCACGGCCGTCCCAGTGCCGCCACCCCGGTGCCGCCACCCCGGTGCCGCCGCCTTCGTGCTGCCGTCCCGCCGCCGGCCTCAGCGGCCGGGCGGGGCGGGCGGATCGCCGAGTGCGCCGAGTTCTGCGCGCGCATCGTCGAGGTAGGCGCGCATCGATGCCGCAGCGCCCGCCCGGTCGCCGCGCTCGAGCAGTTCGACGACGCGCAGGTTGCCCTCGGCGAAGCGCGCGTGGAACTGGTCCTCGAGCCGGCTGGCGCGGGCGAACGCCAGGCGCATGAGCGCGGAGACGCGCCGCATGAGCGCATCGGCGTGGCGCGAGCCGGCGGCGGCGACGATCGCGGTGTGGAAGTCCTGGTTGGCCGCGGCCGTGCCCACGTGGTCGCCCGCGCTGCGGGCCGCCAGACCGCGCTCGACGATCGCGCGCAGGCCCGCGGTGTCGAGGCCGTCCGCCCACTGCAGGGCGCCGGCCTCGAGGAGGATGCGCAGGCGGTAGATCTCCGCGATCTCCCGCTGCGTGGGCTCGGCGACGAAGACCCCGCGGTGGGGGATCCGCTCGACGAGGCCGTCGGCGGCCAGTGCTGCGAACGCCTCGCGCAGGGTGTTGCGCGACACGCCCAGGCGGGCTGCCAGCGCCACCTCGCTGAGCTTGTCGCCCACGCTCAGCTGCCCGCCGGCGATGAGGCCCATGAGCTCGGCGTGCGCTCGGCTGCGGGCCGTCCCGTCCTCCGCGCCGCGGTCCTCGGTGTTGCGGTCCTCGGTGCTCCGGTCAGCCGCGCCCCCGTCTGCCGTGCCCCCGTTCTCCGCGGCCCCGGTGCATGCGGTGTGCGCGATGGGTGCGGAGCTTCGCTGCCCACCGTCGGCTCCCGCGGCCGCGGTGCCCGCGTGCCTCATGCGAGCTCCGCGAGCACCTGGCCCGCGGCCACCTCGTCGCCCTTGGCCAGGTCGCGCAGCCGCACGGTGCCGGCGGCCGGGGCGAGCGCCTCGGATTCCATCTTCATCGCCTCGATGACCGCGACCGCCTGGCCCGCCTCGACCTCATCGCCGTCCGAGACGGAGAACGCCACGAACGAACCGGCGTAGGGGCTCGTGACGGCGGTCTCGGATGCCTGCGCCCCGGAGTCCTCCCCACCTGCGGCGCCACCCCCGTTGCCCCCGAACTGCGCGCGATCGGATTGCACACCCCCGGCGCCCTCGCCCGCGCCACCGGCCGGGCCGCTGCGCCCGGCCAGCAGCGCCAGCGCCTCGGCGGGCAGGGCGATCTCCCGGCGGCGGCCGTCGATCTCGATGCCGAAGCGGCGCAGCTGCGCCCCGCCGTGCGCGGGCAGGACCGCCCCGGCGGCGCGGTCGGTCATGCGCTCCTGCGCCGCCTCGTCCTCCGCGAAGTCCGTCTCGATCCACCGGGTGTGCACGGCGAAGCCGTCCTCGGCCGTGAAGTCCGGATGCTCGAGCACGGCGGCATCGAAGGGCACCACGGTGGCCACGCCCTCGATGACGAGTTCGTCGAGGGCCGCCCGGGCGCGGCTCAGCGCCTGCTGCCGGTCCGCGCCCACGACGATGAGCTTGGCCATGAGGGAGTCGTAGGCACCGGGGACCTCCGAACCGGTCCGGACCCCGGAGTCCATCCGGATGCCGGGGCCCGTGGGCGCCTCGAAGCGCGTGACGGTCCCGGGGGAGGGGACGAAGCCGTGCACGGCATCCTCGGCGTTGAGCCGGAACTCCAGCGCGTGGCCGCGCGGCGCTGGCGCCTCGGAAACGGAGAGCGGCTCGCCCGCGGCGATGCGCAGCTGCTCGGCCACGAGGTCGACCCCGCTCGTCTCCTCCGTGACCGGGTGCTCCACCTGCAGGCGGGTGTTGACTTCGAGGAACGAGATCGTGCCGTCCTCGCCCACGAGGAACTCGACGGTCCCGGCGCCCACGTAGCCCGCCGCCTCGCACACGGCGACCGCGCCGGCGCGCAGCCGCTCCTCCTGCTCCGCGGTGAGGAACGGTGCGGGGGCCTCCTCGATGAGCTTCTGGTTGCGCCGCTGCAGCGAGCAGTCGCGCAGCCCCACGACCACGGTGTGCCCGTGCTCATCGGCGAGGATCTGCGCCTCGACGTGGCGGGGCCGGTCGAGGAACTTCTCCACGAAGCACTCCCCGCGCCCGAACGCCGCCTCGGCCTCGCGCTGGGCGGCGATGAACGAGGACTCGATGGAATCGAGCGAGCGGGCGACCTTGAGCCCGCGCCCACCGCCGCCGAAGGCCGCCTTGATCGCGATCGGCAGGCCGTGCTCCTGGGCGAAGTCGCGGGCGTCCTCCCAGCTCTCGACGGGCCCGTCGCTGCCGGGAGCCAACGGCGTCCCCACCGAGGCCGCGAGCTCGCGGGCGCGCACCTTGTTGCCCAGCGCCTCGATCGTCTCCGCGCGGGGGCCGACCCACGTGAGGCCGGCCCGTTCGACCGCGCGGGCGAAGTCCGCGTTCTCCGACAGGAACCCGTAGCCGGGGTGGACGGCATCCGCGTGGGCCCGCCGCGCGGCGTCGAGGAGTGCCTCGATGCTCAGGTAGGTCTCCGCGGGGCTGGTGCCGGGCAGGGCGAGGGCCTCGTCGGCCAGCCGGGTGTGGACGGCGTCCGCATCCGGGTCGGCGTAGACCGCAATCGAGGTCAGCCCCGCATCGCGAAGCGCGCGCACGATGCGCACGGCGATCTCCCCGCGGTTGGCGATGAGGACGCGGCTGAGTTCAGCCATGGTCGGGCTCCTTCGGTGGGGCGAGCGCGAAGCGCAGCGCGGTTCCGGGCGCCGCCTGCGCGGCAATGGGCAGATCGGCGGTGATGACGGTGGCGATGACGGGATAGCCGCCGGTGACGGGGTGGTCGGCGAGGAACACGACCGGCTGGCCGCTGGGCGGTACCTGCACGGAGCCGAAGACCATGCCCTCGCTGAGCAGCTCGCCCTCGCGCGCCCGCTTGAGCGGGCGCTCGCCCTCCAAGCGCAGGCCCACCCGGTTCGAGCGCTCCGTGACCGTCCATGCACCGGCCGTGAGCGCCTCGAGGGCGGCGGGCTCGAACCAGTCCGCGCGGGGCCCGGGGATGACGCGCAGCACGGCCTCGCGCAGGGTGGTGGGCTCGGGGTCGCCCGCCGCGCTGAGCCCGCACCCCGGGTTCGGCGAGGCGCCCGCCGGGTCCGCGGCCCCGCCCGGTGCGCTGGCGGCGGGAATGGGGGCGCGCAGCTCATCACCGGCCGCAAGCGGGGGCGGGCCCAGACCGGAGAGCACGTCCGAGGCGCTCGAGCCCAGCGTGCGGGGAAGGTCGAAGCCGCCGCGCAGCGCCAGGTAGGCGCGCATCCCGGCGCTGGGCCGGCCGAGTGACAGGCGTGCGCCCGCGGGCACCGCGAAGGGGGCGCACAGCGGCATGCGGTGGACGGCGCCGTCGTACTTGACGTCGATCGGGCACTGCGCGCCGGTGACCGCCAGCGCGCAGTCGGCCAGCGCGGTGGCGGTGAGGCCGCCCAGCAGGATCTCGATGGCGGGCGTGCCCTCCGGGTTGCCCACCAGGCGGTTGGCCTGGGCGAAGGCCTCCCGGTCCGCGGCCCCCGAGCGGGAGACGCCCTGATCGCCCAGGCCGGCCCGGCCGGCGTCCTCGCTGAGCGCCTGCAGCCCGGGGGACTCGATGCGCAGGACGCGCGAGCCGGGCTGCGGCCGGGCGGCGGGCGCCTCGGCGGGGGGCGCGGCAGCCGAAGGAGTGGGGGAGGTGCCGGAGGCGGTGGCGGCAGGGCCATGCGCGGCCTGGGACGCCGGCTCCGCGGGCTGGGCCCCGGCCGCCGGCTCCGCGGTCTGCGGGCGGTCCCCGGTGTCCGCGGCGGCTCGAGTGCCTGCGGTGGCCTGGGCGCGCACCGCCCGGTAGCGCACCCGGTCGCCGGGCGCGATGAGGGCGGGCGGGGTGCGGTCGGGGTCGAAGAGCCGAGCGTCCGTGCGGCCGATGAGCTGCCAGCCGCCGGGCGAGGCGGTGGGGTACACGGCGGAGAATGCGCCCGCCAGGCCCACGGAGCCCGCGGGCACGCGCGTGCGCGGCTCGTCCCGGCGCGGGGTCTCCCAGCCGCCATCGGGTGCATCGCAGTAGACGAAGCCGGGCGCGAAGCCCGCGAACGCCGCGCGCCAGGCCTGGCGGGTGTGGCGCTCGATGAGCGCCTCGGTGCCGATCCTCAGGGCATCGGCGGCGACCTGGAGGTCCTCGCCGTCGTAGACGACGTTGATGGCAATCTCCCGGCCCTCGGGAGCGTGTGCGGCGTCGACGTCGAGTGCGCGCAGGCACTCGGCCCCGCTCGCCGCGGACCGCGGGGTCTCGAAGCGCACGAGGACCGTGGCCGCGGCCGCGACGGCCTCGACCTGGCCGGGCAGCGGTTGGGCGGTCAGGGCGGCGTGCGCGGCCATGACGGCGTCGATCGAGCCCAGCTCCACGAGCAGCGCGCGGTCGCCGGCGGGCAGCACCGCCCGGGGCCTCACGCGAAGCTCCGGACCTGCACGCCGGCCTCCTCGAGCCCCGCGCGGACGCGACGGGAGAGCTCGACGGAGTCGGGCGAGTCGCCGTGGACGCACACGGACTCCGCGCTCAGGCGGATGACGCTGCCGTCCACGGCCTCGAGGGTGCCGTCTGTGGCCAGGCGCACCACGCGGTCGGCCGCGGCCTGCGGATCGGCGATCACGGCACCGGGCTGCGTGCGGGGGACGAGCGTGCCCTCGGGGGTGTAGCCGCGGTCGGCGAAGGCCTCCGCGACGGCCCGGATGCCGGCCGCCTCGGCCAGGCCGATCGCGACGGAGCCCGGCAGCAGGAGGAGCGCGAGACCACCGCCGAAGGCGCGCACGGCGTCGACGACCGCCCGGGCCTGCTCCTCGTCGTGGACGATGCGGTTGTACAGGGCACCGTGCGGCTTGACGTAGGACACGCGGGTGCCGGCCGCGCGGGCCAGCGTGTCGAGCGCGCCGAGCTGGTAGAGCAGCTCATCGGCGAGCTGGGCCGCGTCGTAGTCGATGGCGCGGCGGCCGAAGCCGGCGGGGTCGTTGTACGAGGGGTGGGCGCCGACGGCCACGCCCCGCTCGGCGGCGGCGGCCAGGGTGCGGCGCAGCAGGTGCGGCTCGCCGGCGTGGTAACCGCAGGCCACATTGGCGCTCGTGACGATGTCGAGCACCGCCGCGTCGTCGGCCAGCGGGAAGCCCGCGACGGACTCGCCCAGGTCGGAGTTGAGGTCGATCGTGGTCATGCACCCTCCTCGTGGATTGTTGAACAATCCTAGCGCGAGGCGGGAGGCCTGTCGAGACGTGGATCACATTTTCCGGAGGGCGGACCGGGAACCGAACCGGGCCGGTCGGCGAACCGGCCCGGACCGGGAATCGAGCCGAACCGCCCGGGCCCGGCCGGGGCACGGTCTCGGTGGCCTGCCCCGACGTCGCCTCAGGCCACCCGACCAAGCGACCGGTTCAAGCCACCGGCTCAGGCGCTGTCCCGAGGGTCGGCCTGGGCGGCCGCCTGTGTCCCGGCATGCGCCTCGGGCTCGTCCTCGTCGACGACGATGACGACGTCGAGCCGGCGCGGGCCGTGCACTCCGGCCACGCGCTCGAATTCGATGTCGACGGTGGCCGAGGGGCCCGAGGCCCACGTCTGCGGCGCGGTGGACAGCCCGGCCTCCTGCAGGCGGGCCACCGCCTGGGGCACGATCTCCACGATGTCCGCCGCGCGCACCACGCACACGTGGTGGTCCGGCACGAGGGTGATCACCCGTCGCCCGCAGTGAGGGCCGGAGAGGCAGATCGTGCCGGTGTCGGCGATCGCGGTGGTCGAGCCGGTGACGACGGCGCCCACCGCGTTGAGCACGTCGACGGGCTGCGGCTCCTCGCGCGAGTCGGTGAGGACCCTGCCGGCAAACTCGCCCACCCAGGCGCGGTCGAGGTCGGCGGGGATGACGATGTCGTCGGCCTCGTCCAGCAACCGCGCCACCGTCGCGGGGAGCTCGGCCGCGCTCACCCGCGCGACGCCCGCGTTGTAGTCGGCCAGCCGGTCGGCGAAGATCTCGATGAGCCGCTCCGTGCTCAGGTCCGAGGCGGTGCGATAGGCGTGGGGCACCTCGGGCGCGGGGGCGGTGATCGGCACATAGCCCTCCGCATTGAGCCGGCCGGTGCGGCCCAGGCTCGAGGAGATGCGCTCGAGGATGACACTGCGCGCGTCCACGTCAGGACTCCTTCGTCTCGTGCTGGTTCTCGGACCGCGGGGCCGGGCCCGCCTCCGGGGCGGGCTCGGCGCCCGAGCGGGCCTCGAAGCGGCGGAACTGCGCGCGGTCGCGGGCCTCGCGGCGCTCCTCGCGCGCCTCCTCGCGGTGCTCGGCGCTCCACCACGAGCGGAAGGACTGCCGCGGCGGGCGCGGGATCGTGCGCGAGGAGGTCCAGGCGCCGGCGATGCCGGGCAGGCTGCGGATGCCGGCCTTGGGGGAGAGGAGCTTGGCGAGCGGCAAGCCCTTCTCCATGAGCGCCATGCGGCGGCCATCGGACATGAGCCACGAAGCGCCGGTGAGCGCGACGTCGAGCTGCGTCTTCGGCAGACGGCCGTGCTCGGACTCCTTGACGACGTTGCCCTCGTTGCGCAGCCGCACGAGCATCTGCGGGATGTCGATCTTGACGGGGCAGGCGTCGAAGCACGCCCCGCACAGGCTGGAGGCATAGGGCAGCGTGCTGTTCTCCTCGGCGTCCGTGCCGGTCAGCAGGGGCGTGAGGATGGCGCCGATCGGGCCCGGGTAGACCGAGCCGTATGCGTGCCCGCCCGTGCGCTCGTAGACGGGGCAGACGTTCATGCACGCCGAGCAGCGGATGCAGCGCAGGGCCTGGCGCCCGTGCTGGTCGGCCAGCGCGCGGGTGCGCCCGTTGTCCAGGAGGACCACGTGGACGTTGCGGGGGCCGTCGCCGGGGGTGACGCCGGTCCAGAAGGACGAGTACGGGTTCATCCGCTCACCGGTCGACGAGCGCGGCAGCAGCTGCATGAACACGCCCAGGTCGTCGATCGTGGGCAGCAGCTTCTCGATGCCCATGACGGTGATGAGGGTCTCCGGCAGCGTCACGCACATGCGGCCGTTGCCCTCGGATTCGACGACGGAGAGCGTGCCGGTCTCCGCGATGCCGAAGTTGGCCCCGGAGATCGCGACCTTCGTCGTGAGGAACTTCTTGCGCAGGTGCTTGCGGCTGGCCTCGGCGAGCTCGCGCGGCTCCGTGCCCAGGTTCGGGTCCGCGTCCTCCATGCCGCGCAGGAAGATCTGGCGGATCTCGTGGCGGTTGCGGTGGATGGCGGGCACGAGGATGTGGCTGGGCTTGTCGTGGCCGAGCTGGACGATGAGCTCCGCGAGGTCGGTCTCGTAGGCATCGATGTCGTGGTCTTCGAGGTACTCGTTGAGCCCGATCTCCTGCGTGGCCATCGACTTGACCTTGATGACCTCGCGCCGGCCGTCCTCATTGAGCGGCGCACTGTCCTCGACGAGGCCGCGGACGATCGCGTTGGCCTCCTGCGCATCGCGCGCCCAGTGGACGGTGCCGCCGGCGGCGGTGAAGGCCGCCTCGAACTGGGTGAGCAGCTCCGGCAGGCGGGCCAGCACGACGTCCTTGGCCGCGGCCCCGGAGTCGCGCAGGTCCTCCCAGTCGCCCAGCTCGGCCACCCGGGCCGCGCGCTTCGTGCGGATGGCGGTCGTGGCCTTCGTGAGGTTGGTGCGCAGCTGCACATTGCCCAGCTCGTGCTGGGCGACCTGCGGGAACGGCGCGCGCTCGAACAGGTTGCCGGTGCCGGGCACGGTGGGCATGCCGATGAAGGTGGTGCTCATCGCAGCGCACCCCCGCTCACGAGCTCCTCGTTGAGAATGAGCGGGTGCTCCCGGGTGGCGGCGAGCACGCGCGCGAAGTGCACGGTGGCCGGGGGCGTGGCCTGCGCGGGCAGCAGCTCGTGGCGGCGCTGCAGGCCGCCGCCGATGTGCATGAGGCACGAGGCGTCGCCGCCGGAGCACACGCTGGCGCCGGTGTTGATGAGCGCCTCGACCTTGTCCGTGAGCATCGCAGTGGAGACCTGCGGGTTCTTCACGGAGAACGTCCCGCCGAAGCCGCAGCAGGCGTCCCAGTTCTCCGGGCTCACGACGACGGCCCCCTCGACCGTCTGCAGGAGGTCGGACTGGCGATCGCCCAGGCGCAGCAGGCGCATGCCGTGGCACGAGGGGTGGTAGGCGATGGTGTGGGGGAAGTACGAGCCCAGCTGGGCGGCGGCGTCCGTGACGCCCAGGACGTCGGTGAGCAGCTGGCTGAGCTCGTAGGTGCGCCCGGCCACCTGTGTGGCCCGGGAGGCGAGGTCCTCGTCGCCCATGTACTCCGCGATCATGGGGTGCTGGTGGCCCAGGGAGGCGACGCAGGAGCCGCTCGGTGCCACGGCGTAGTCGAAGTCCGCGTCCTCGAAGGCCTCCACGTGGTTCTTCACGACGGGGTAGGCCTGTGCGAACTTGCCCGAGTTGATGTGCATCTGGCCGCAGCAGGCCTGCCGCTCCGGGAACGTCACGGTGTGGCCCAGACGCTCGAGGATGGACACGGTTGCCTTGGCGACCTCCGGGTACATCGCGTCGACGATGCACGTGGCGAACAGCGCGATCCGCACCGGTGCCTCCTTAGGGAGAGGGGATAGTGCGCACACCGTACGCCCGGCGGACGCCGCGGCCCGCCTCGCACGGCCACGGTCCCCGGGCGCCTGCGGCGCGGCGATCCGTACCGCAGGCGCCCCGGGGGTGGTCTACGGGGTGCGCGGCAGCAGTCCGTGACCGCCGCGTGCGGCGAATCCGCGCGGATCGCGGGCCTCGACCGCGCCCTGTCCGGGTGCGCTGCGGACTGGCATTGGGTGCCGTCCGGGCCCGAGGCGCGGCCCGGCTCCGGTGTGGGCGCGCGGCTCCGCTCGGGCAATTAGCGCACGGCCGCGACGCGAAATTCTGCGCTGCCGGATGGGGCCGCGGGGGAGTTCAGGCGGGCGCCTCGGACGCGGGGGCGGCGGCGCCGGTGTCGACGATCTGGCGCTCGGAGCGCCCGCGGGTCGCCACGGCGACCAGCGTGACGGCCAGGCCCACGACGGACAGGCCCGCGCCCACGAGGGCGGGGGCGCGGTAGCCCCAGCCGGCGTCGATGACGACGCCGCCCAGGAAGGCGCCCAGTGCGTTGGCGAAGTTGAACGCCGCATGGTTCATTGCGGCGGACAGGGAGGGCGCGTCGCGGGTGTCGCGCAGCAGGCGCACCTGGAGCGCGGAGGTGAAGATGGAGCCGCCGATGCCCATGAGGAACAGGAGGACGAGGGCCACGGGGGTGAGCTGGAGGAAGAGTCCCAGGCACAGCAGGATCGCGCCCAGGGCCGCGATGCCCGCGAGCGCGGTGCGGTCGATCGACCGGTCGACGAGCGGGCCCACGATGAGCGAGCCGGCCGTCATGCCAACGCCGTAGCACACGAGCACCCAGGGCATCGCGGACTCGGGCACCCCGGCGATCTGCGTCATCGCGGGGGAGATGAACGTGTAGACGGCGAACATCCCGCCGAAGCCCACGGAGCCCGCGACGAGCGTGAGGATGACCTGCGGCCGCTTGAGAGTGCGCAGCTCGCCGCGCATCGAGGGCGCCTGCGCCGCTGGGGCCGAGCGCGGCACGAGGAGGAGCACGAGGACGAGCGTGATGAGGCCGATGCCGGCGACGAGGCCGTAGGCCGTCCGCCAGCCCCAGGCCGCGCCCATCGCGGCGGCCGCGGGCACGCCGAAGATGTTGGCCACGGTCAGCCCCAGCATGACGCGGGCCATCGCGGTGCCCTTGCGCGCCGGATCCACGAGCGTCGAGGCCACGACCGCGGCCACGCCCAGGAAGGCACCGTGCGGCAGGCCGGTGACGAAGCGGGCCAGCAGCAGCGTGCCCATGGTGGGCGCGAGCGTCGAGCCGACGCTGCCGATGACGAAGACCGCCACGAGCAGCAGCAGCAGTGCTTTGCGGTCCAGCCGTGCGGTCAGCGTTGTGATGAGCGGGGCGCCCACGACCACGCCGATCGCGTAGAGCGAGACCGCGTGGCCCGCCTCCGTGATGGAGGCGCCCAGGCCGTCCGCGATGTAGGGCAGCAGGCCCATCGTGGCGAATTCGGCCGTGCCGATGCCGAATGCCCCGGTGGCCAGGGCGAAGATCGCCAGGCGCGCCTGCGCGCTGGCGGTGGCCGGGCGGTCTGCGGTCATGGCGGTGCCTTTCGGGATGGGCGGCAGGAGACAGTGGGCGGTGAGGCGGGGCGATCGGCGGGGACGGCGGAAGTGCGGGTCGGCGACGGTGCGGTGTGCGCGGCGGTGCGGTGTGCGCGGCCGCGCGGGGAGGCTCGCGGTGCTCGGTGCGCGAGGAGCGCGGTCCGCGCCGAGGTGCGGGTGCAGGTGCGGTGGTGGCGTCCCGCCGGACGAGTTCGGGCCGGAAACCGAGCTGGGCCCGGAAACGCAGATCGGGCGATGGGGTGGTCCCATCGCCCGCATCGGCAGCCGCCGCGGCTCGGGACCGCGGCGGAGCGCCCAGTCTAGGGCGGTGCGGCCAGAGCCCTCAAGGCGCGGGGGGCTGTGGGCGTTTGAAACGCATCACACTGGGCGCGCGCTCGGCCCGATCGGCCACCGCGTGCGCCGCCGCGGCATTAGGATCGGCTGGCGGACCGGGCCGGGGATTCCGGCCCGCTGGTGGAGCGCGCGCGGCGCGGGGAGGCACGGCGGATGAGCGAGGCGGCGGCGGCCGAGGAGGCCCAGGGGTATGAGGCGCCCGGGGTGCGGCACCGGTGGTATGAGAACCTCATCGGCCTGGCCACCGGCCTGTTCCTGTCCTCGCTGGGCGTCTTCTTCCTCCATTCCGCCCACGCCGTCACGGGCGGTACGGCGGGCCTGAGCCTGCTCGTCTCCTACCTGGTTCCGCTGCCCATCGGCGTGCTGTTTCCCCTGGTCAACGTGCCGTTCTTCGCGCTTGCCCTGTGGAAGAAGGGCTGGCAGTTCACGCTGCGCACGTTCGTGTGCGTCACGCTCGTGGGCATCATGGCCGATCTGCACGGCCTCTTCGTCCACCTGGGCTCGCTCCAGCCCGTCTACGGCACGATCGCCGGCAACCTGCTCGCCGGGGTGGGCCTGCTCATCCTCTTCCGCCACGGCGCCAGCCTGGGCGGGGTGAACATCCTCGCGCTGCTCCTGCAGGAGCGCCTGGGCTGGAATGCCGGGGCCGTGCAGATGTGCTGCGACATCGTCATCGTGGGCGCCTCGTTCTTCGTGGCGGGGCTGCCCACGATGCTCGTCTCCGCGCTGGGCGCGGTCGTCATGAACATCGTCATCGCGTTCAACCACCGGCCCGGCCGCTACATGGGCTACTGAGGGGGCCGCGCCGCCGCGTCCCGTGGTTCGGTGTCCCTCGGCGACCCTGCGGAATCCCCCTGGAGACCCCGCGGAGTGGAAGGCCGGCCTCAGCCGCGCTTCGAATCCGACATGAGCCACGCGGCGCCGGCGCTCGCCGCGGTGACGGTGAGCACCGCGGGCCAGGCACCGATCTTCTTGGCCAGCGGGTGCGAGAGGCCGAATCCAAGCAGGTACGTCGCGGCCAGCGCGGTCGCCACCGCGGGGCCGGACTTCTTGAGCCACGTGCGGCCGGCGTAGGCGCCGGCGGCGGCGAGTACGGCGCCGCCCAGCGGGCGGTTGAGGGTTTCGCGGGCCGTCAGATAGCCGCCCAGCAGGCCGAGTGCGACGACGGGGGCGGTGGAGACCTCTGCAGCATTCTTCATGGCATCGATCGTAGTGGCGTCCGCGCCGGATGCGCCGCCCGGCCGCGGCTTGTCTTGCCATGTGGTCGCCGGAGGGCCGAGGCGTGAGGCCGCGCGTGTGTCCCCTGCCTCAGTCCGGTGTCCCCGGCTCGTCGCCCTCGACAGAGTGGAGGCCCGTGACCAGCGGGAATACTGAAACGTCGATATCCGCCCCCATTTTCTACGTGATGTAGAACAGGGTCGGCTCACTGGAGTCGGCAGGTCCGAATATCTAGCGTCGAGGGCATGGAGCTGACCCGGTTCACCGACCTCGCGCTGCGGGCGCTCATGCGCATCGCCGCGCAGCCGGAGCGGGTCACGGCCGCCCAGCTCGCGGCACAGGTCGCCGCCCCGCCGGCGTTCATGGCCAAGGTCGTCACGCGGCTGTCCGGCATGGAGCTCGTCGATGCCCGCCGCGGCCGCACAGGCGGGCTCACGCTGGCTCCCGGGGTGCTCGAGCGCAGCGTGGGCGGCATCGTCCGCGAGCTCGAGGCGGGCCCCGTCATCGACTGCCTGCACCCCGAACCGTGCCCCCTGCTCACCGGCGGCTGCCTGCTGCGCGCGGCACTGGGCCGGGCGCAGGAGGCCTTCTACGCGAGCCTCGACCCGATCCGCCTGCGCGACCTCGTGCCGGCGGCGGCGGCCCGGCCCGCGCCTCGGCGGCGGCACTCCCCGCTGCCTCACCCCGCACCCACCGCGCCGCGCACGGCCCCCGCCGGGGGCCGCGCGCTGCGCGCGGATCCCACAGGGAATCACACGACGGCCGTTCTGGCCGGTCAGGAGGAACGATGACCACGACACTGCCGGGCCTGCGGCCCATCGAGCGGACTCAGCTGAGCCAGGAGCACGCGGACACCATCCGCGCGACGCTGCCGTTGGTGGGGTCGAAGATCGACGAGATCACCCCGCTCTTCTACTCGACGATGTTCGAGCGCCACCCCGAGCTCATCGACAACCTCTTCAACCGGGGCAATCAGAAGCAGGGCGCCCAGCAGCGCGCGCTCGCGGCTTCGGTCGCGACGTTCGCTGCGGCGCTCGTCAACGAATCGGTGCCGGATCCGCGCGATCTGCTCGAGCGCATCGGCACAAGCACGCCTCGCTGGGCATCACGCCGGATCAGTACCAGATCGTCCACGACAACCTGTTCGAGGCGATCGTCAAGGTCCTGGGCGCCGATGTCGTCACCCCGGATGTGGCGGCGGCCTGGGATGCCGTGTACTGGATGATGGCCGAGTCGCTCATCGGCTTCGAGCAGGACCTCTACGCGCAGGCGGGTGTGGAGATCGGCGATGTGTTCCGCCGCGGTGAGGTTATGCGGCGCCGGGAGTTGTCCGATGATGTCTTCCGCTTCACCGTGGCAGCGCAGGACGGGCAGGCCTTCCCCGCGTACCTGCCGGGCCAGTACGTGTCCGTGGGCGTCACGCTGCCCGACGGCGCGCGCCAGCTGCGCCAGTACAGCCTGGTGGGCGAGCCGGAGGGCGGGGCAGGCACCCTCACCTTCGCGGTCAAGCGCGTCGCCGCCGTGGACCGGCTGCCCGCCGGCGAGGTCTCCAACTGGCTCGCCGACCACGTCCAGGAGGGCGATGTCATCGACGTGACGCTGCCCTTCGGCGATCTCGTCGTCGACGTGCGCGGCACCGAACCGCTCGTCCTGGTCTCCGCGGGCATCGGCACGACGCCCATGCTCGGCATCCTGCAGGCGCTCCACGCTGTGGGCGCGCCCCGGCCCGTGACCGTTCTCCACGCCGAGGCGAATCGCGGGGCCGACGTCTTCGCCGCCGAGCGCGCGGCGCTCGTCGCCGACCTGCCCCACGGCCGGCTCATCACGTGGTACGGCGATCCGCAGGCCGGTGAGGACCTGGACCCGGGCACCGCCGCCGATGCGGCGGAACCGCGCGAGGAGGCCGGTGCGGGAGAGGCTGCGGCGGCAGGCCGCGAGGCGGGCGCGCGGGGCGCCGAGGTGCGCACCGGCCGCCTCGATGTCGCGGTGGCCGGGCTGTCGGACGATGCGCTCGTCTACGTGTGCGGCTCGAATGCCTTCCTCCAGGGCGTACGCGAGCAGCTCAGCGCTGCGGGCGTTGCCGATGAGCGCGTGCACTTCGAGCTCTTCGCCCCCAACGACTGGCTGCTCGGCTGAGTCCAGCCTGGGGCACCGCGCGCGGCTGAGGCGGCCGCGCGCGGTGCTTCGCACGCACACAGAGCGGCCCGTGGGATCGGTCAGCGCGGTGCTGGCAGTTGCACTGCTCAGCCCGCTCGCGGCGCGGCCAATGGGATCGCCCGGCGCGGTGATCGGCGCTGCCGGGCAATGCAAGAGGGGGTGGGCAGCTCGAAAGCTGCCCACCCCCTGCTGTGCTCGTCAGCGCGCTGCGCTGGCGGGGATGATCGTGGCGATCAGTCGCGCGGTGCCTTGCGGCCCGTGATGAGGCCCCAGATCAGCAGCACGATGATCGAGCCGACCACCGCGAGGATCCAGGTCATGGGGTTGGACATGCTGCCGCCACCGGTGCCGAACAGCGAGCCGATGAAGCCGCCCAGGAGGCCGCCGACGACACCCAGGATGAGGGTCGCGATGATGCCGCCGCCCTGGCGGCCGGGGAGGATGAGCTTGGCGATGGCGCCGGCGACGAGGCCGACGACGATCCAGCCGATGAAACCGAGTTCCATAGTGGTTCTCCCTTGTTGTCGAGCCAACCAGGAGGTTGACCATGTGTAACGTGGAACGCTTCAAGGCTACCTGTAAGAATCCTGAAACGCACAGGAAACACGCAGTGCCTACCCCGGAAAATGACCGGCTGCTGGGCGGTCAGCGCACCCGAATCGCGCGGGATCCGCGAGAAGACGCGGGTGCCAGCGGGTCGAGAGCGGATCTTCGGGGTGACATAACACACGCCGCCACGCCCGGCTCGCGGCGCGAGCAACGCTTCCAAAGGCCCGTTGTGCTGCGAAAACGTGGGAATCCGGGGCGAAAACCGGCACAGACACCGGGAGAGACGGCGGCGGCGCGAGCGGCGAGGCGACGAGACGGTCAGTGCTCGGTGGCGCGCTCAGCGCGCGAGGACCAGCAGCGGCCAGGCGATGATCGCCGCGCACAGCGCGGAGGCCGGCAGGCCCAGCAGCCAGGCGCCTGCGACCGCAGCGAGGACGCGGGGCTGCACCGCGCCTCGGCGGCGGCCCACCTGGGTGCCCAGGTTCGATGCCGCGACGATGAAGCTCATCGCCAGCGGGACCCGCAGGGCGAAGGCCGCGATGTACATGAGCACGGTGGACACGCCGTCGGCGATGACGGCGCGCGGGGGGTCCATCGATACGAGGCGGCTGCTCATCGTGTAGGCGACGCGGGTGCCGCTGGTGTACGTGCCGAGCGCCAGGGCCAGGGCGACGACGAGGATGATCCACCAGCTGCGGTTGTCCGCGAACATCGTCTGCGGCCGACCGGTTGCCGCCGCGAGCGCGACCGCCAGCACCGCGCCGATCTTCTGCGAGTCCTGGGCTCCGTGGGCGAAGGACAGGGCCGCGACGAGCACGCTGTCGGACTGGCGCATGAAGCGGAAGAGGGGCTTGGGTGCCTGGGCGCGCAGCAGGGGCAGCACGACGAGTGTGACGAGCAGTGCCAGGAGGAAGGCCGCGAGCGGGCCGAACAGCAGGCGCGGCAGATTCGCGTCGACGAACAGGGACTGCGCGCGCGTGATGCCGAAGACGAACCCGGCCCCGATCATCCCGCCCACCAGGCAGTGGGTGGAGGCGATGGGCAGGCCCAGGAAGTAAGTGCCGAGGTTGACGAGGCCGCCGCCGGCCAGCGCGGCGATGATGATGAGGAGGATGCTCGCATCCGCGTGCGGCGCATCGAGCAGGCGCATGACGAGGCGGTCGACGATGCCCTGGCCGATGAGCGCGCCGGCGAAGTTGAACACGGCGGCCAGGGCGAAGGCGGCGCGGCGGGTCAGTGCGCGCGTGGCCAGGGCGTTGCCCACCGCCACGCCCGTGTCGTGGAAGCCGTTGATGAAGGCGAACGCGACGCCCAGGGCCAGCGCGACGGCGAAGGCGGCCTCCACCTAGGACTCCCGCACGGCGATCTCCGCGACGACCCGGCCCACCGAGGTGAAGCCCTGGGAGGCGGCCATGAAGGCCTCGCTCAGCTGCATGGCCGCCGCCAGGTGCGTCAGCCCCAGGCGCGCGGCGGGCACCGCGTCGGTGACGCGCTGCTGGAGCTTCACGGCCCGGCTGTGCAGGGTGTTCATCGTCTCGACGTACTCCCATTGGTCGAGCTTGGCCGACAGCCGCTGCGTCATGCGCAGCGTGTGGTCGGCCTGGTTCGACAGGAGCGCGAGCATCTCGAGGACGCCCACCGGCAGCTCCTCGAAGGCCGGCGAGGTCAGCGCGAAGCCCACCGAGTCCAGTCGGTGGCAGGTGGTGCGCAGGGTGTCCGCGAGCACGTAGATGTCGCGCCGGTCGAAGGGGGTGAGGTAGTTCTCCCGCAGGGCGCGGACCACGGCCCCGGAATCGGCGTCCGCGTCATCGCAGATGTTCTGCATGCGCCGGGCTGCGGCGCGGCGGTCCTCCACGGGGATGCCGGAGAGCTCCGCCAGCACGAGGTTGGATTCCTGCAGGCGGCCGGCGATGCTGGCCAGCAGCACGGTGAAGGCCGCGTCGTTCGACTTCCGCATGCGCACGTGTGTCCCCGGGGTTGAGTGGCGAGGCGTTGCCCTGGCACCTTCATTGTGCCCGCCCCCGAGGCCCGCCGGCGGGAGGCCCTGCCCGTGCGCGTTTTCGCGTGCGGATCCGCAGGGCGGTTCGTGGTGCGGAGCGGTGGCTCGGCGGGGAAGGCGGCCGCTCGGTGGGAAGAGGGGCGGCGGAGCGGACGGGTTGCCGCAGGAGGGAGCGGGCCGCGGAGCAGGGGTGACCGCAGGGGGATTGCGGCGGAAGTGGGGGTGGGTGCCGAGCCGCGAGCGCCTCTCGGCGGAAGGCCGCTCGAAGCGGCATATTTTGGAGCCCGGGGCTTCAGCGGCTCGGCACCCGTGGCCCTTGCGGGCCGCACCCCACGATACGCACTGGGCGCTGTGGGGCAAGGGGGGTGTCCACATGCACTGGGCATGTGCGGCCCGAGTGCGCCCTGCGCCGTGGTGCGAGCGGGGCTGCGGCCGGCGGGTCGGCGGCGGCAGCCCCGGCCTGGCGGCGGAGCTCCGGGTGCGCCGAGGCCCGCGTCGCTCGGGCCCGCGAGCCGGCCGCCGTTCAGGCGAGCGAGCCCGCGCGGTGGGCGCGGGCGGCCGCGGTGAGGTCCTCGCCCAGCTGCACGAACGAGGCGAGCTCCGGATCGCTCGCGTCGTCCGCCGCGCGCCCACGGGCGGCGACCGCAACAAATGCCGCTGCGCGGTCGAGCGCGGTTGCGTAGTCGCCCCGGAATGCGCCGGCGAGGATCCGGTCCGCGGCATCGGCGACCTCGGCGGGACCAGGCGGATCGGCGATGCCGGCCACCGCCTCGGCGGGGGACTGCGAGCGACCGGCGCGGAACCATGCGCTGGCCTCCGCGCTGCGGTTGTGGATCCAGGTGCGCAGGGCGTACAGGCGCCAGAGCGAACCGGGCAGGGACACGGCGGGCGCGGTGGACCAGAGCCCGGCGATCGTCTCGAGGCCGTGCTCGTCGGCGAGCGTGACGAAGCGCCGGGAGGCCTCCGCGTCGCGGGGGCGAGTGGGGTCTGCCACGAGCATCGCGGCGAGGTCGTGGGCCATCTGGACCCGTTCGTCCGGACCCGGGGAGGAGTCGAAGCGGTCGAGGTCCGGGTAGATCGCGGGCTTGTGGAAGCGGGGCTGCTGGGCCATCGGCTCAGTGTAGGCGGTGGTGGCGCAGACGGGGCGGGCGTGCGGTGCGGCGGGGCGGTTGTGCGCAAACCCCCAAGGTGGCCTCCTAGAATCGTGGGGAAGGCGGTGGACGCACACGCGCGTGCGCCGCACCAGTGCGGCGGCGGCCGCGTGCCGCGCGTGCCGTCCGCCACCGGGAAGGAGTGCTCATGTCACCGTCGAAGGTCGTCAACAAGGGCATCGAGAAGGCCTCGGGCCTGGCGTTCAAGAAGGACGGCTCGCTGCGTCCGGGGGCCGCGGGCATGCTGACGAAGGTGCTCAGCGTGCAGCGGCCGGTCGTGCTCGCCTACGTGCGCAGCGTGCGCCGCCGCAACCCCGACGCCACGCCCGAGGAGCTCATCCAGATCATCTCGAAGCACTACCTGACCGTCACGATGGGCACGGGCGCGGCCGTGGGAGCCACGGCCGTGGTGCCCGGCATCGGGACGATGGCTGCGCTGGGCGTGGCCGCCGCGGAGACGGGCGGCTTCCTCGAGGCCAGCGCGCTCTACGCGCAGTCGCTCGCGGAGATCCACGGGCTCCCGGTCCGCGATCCCGAGCGCGCGAACGTCCTGGTTCTGGGCCTCATGCTGGGCGATTCGGGCCGCGAGCTCGTAAAGCGCTTCACCGGACACGCGGCCGGCGGCGAAGCGCTCACCGCCAACTGGGGGCAGGTCGTTGCCACCCAGATCCCGTCGTCGTTGCTGAACTCGCTGGTCAAGCGGATGCGCCGGACGATGGTGAAGAAGTACGCCTCGCGCACCGCGGGGTCGATGTTCGGACGGATCCTGCCGTTCGGGATCGGCGCCGTGATCGGCGGCGTCGTCAACCACCGGATGGCCAAGAACGTCGTGTCCAATGCGAAGGACGCCTTCGGCCCCGCCCCCGCGCACTTCGAGAAGGAGCTGAATCCCGGCGTGAGCTCGCAGAAGAAGGACTCCGACCTGCTGGGCGGCCTCAAGAAGCTGCTGAACTCGCGCAAGGAGCGCGCCAAGCGCGGCGCGGTGGTGGAGGGGGAGTCGCAGGTGGTGCCGGTCGACGGCCCCGCCGCCGAGGCGCACAACGACGCCGAGCGCGGCACCGGCACCGATTCCGGGTTCAGCGCCGCGGATGACGACGCGCCCAGGACGTACCGTCCCGATACGAAGCTGTGAGGGTTCGGCGCCGGGGCGGCCGCGCCGGGCAGGGCCGAGCCGGTCAGGGCAGCGGTGTGCAGGGACGAACCGGGCAGGTCAGCGGTGTGCGCGGCCGCGGTGTTCGGACCGACGGTTGGTGGGCCCGCACGCCACGGCTAGACTGCCTCTGACGCGCCGAGGCGCGGTCGGCGCCGCTCGCTGAATGCGGCCGCGCGGCCGTTTCCGGGCGCGCGGGCCTCTAGCTCAGTTGGTAGAGCAGCGGACTTTTAATCCGCGGGTCGTGGGTTCGATCCCCACGGGGCCCACCCGTTCGAAGCTTCCTGGTAGATCACTTCAGCTCCTCCATCCGTGCGCGGATGGGGGAGCTTTTCATTCACCACGTCGCCCAGTAGTTCACCGAGAGAGATGTCCAGGGCAGCAGCGATGGTGAATAGTTCGGGCACTGTGAAGGGAAGTACGCCGCGTAGGCGCTTCGATACGGCAGATTGCCCGACGCCCAGAAGATCGGCGAGCCACGCCTGGCGCAAGCCTCTTCGCCCCAGCCACGCGCGGATTTCTCCGCTGACTTGAAGATTGGCGGCCTGCTCCGATAACTGCGGGCCGTGCGCTGTTGTCGTCATGGGTTCAGTCTAGTGCTTCACGGACATTGTGAGCGGCACTGAGCAAAAAAATTTCGCTCAAATCGTGTTGCTGCGCTTGTAAATAGTCCTCACAGGACTACTGTTGCCGTCATGAGACATGAATCGATCGTGGCGGCAACGTTAAAGCCGAGCTTGCAAGGCGGGACTGGCAGGGGCGTCAGGCAGCGGAGGCGATTGGAATGACGCCGGCGATGTTTTCTTCCCGCCTCCACGGGCGTACGCAATGGCGAATCGCGGAACTTGTCGAACTCTCCCAAGTGCTCGATGTTCCGTTCTCGCGGTTGATTGCGGGAGTTGACGAGGCACAGACGGTGCCTCTCCCAGAGGTGAGCGCTCATGGGTGAGATCCTGCGGTCCAAGTTCTCCGAGGCGGAAGCGCGAGAGCTTACGGATGAGATCAAAGCGGATTACGGGGCGCTCCAAGTGAAGATCGCCGCCGCGTGGCGCGGTCGCGTCTGGTTAGCCCTTGGGTATGAGTCGTGGCAGGACTACCTCGACGGAGAGTTCTCCGACGTCTCGATACGACCGCCGAAAGAGCTAGAGCTTCAGGTCGTTCAAGAGTTGCGGGATGCGGGCATGAGCACGCGTGGGATTTCTGCGGCGACGAACTTGAGTAAGGGCACGGTCGACAACCGGCTGCGGACGGCAGGTGCCCAAAATTGGGCACCTGACACGCCCGAGCGCGGGACCACTCCGCCGCCAGTTGTAGGGCTGGACGGCAAGGAGTACGCGCAGCCGGCACCGCGGCGGCCGGCCGAGGAGATCCATGACGCGGAGATCGTGGACGACGATCCGGGTTCGCGGCCGGTCTCAGATTTGGGTCTCGATCCGATCCCGGTTGACCTCAGCGGCCGGCCGGCATTCGGCCCGGAGAAGGTCAACGGCCTCATCCGTGAGCTGCACGAGGGCGGGGCTGCCGCGCTGCCGATGGCACGCAAGCGCGCAGCGAACCTGGAAATGGCGTTCCAGTCCGGTCAGGTCGATGTGCACAACCTCGATCGTGTGCGCCTCGAAGCGCTCGGCGCGGATCTCGCCGATGCGGTGAAGGTGCTCGCCGGGCTGCTCTCGACGCTGATCCACGAGCACCCCGATTGGCAGGACGCCACGGCGAAGGCCGATGGGGTCGATGCGATGAAGACGACGGCCCGGATTCTGCGCGAGCTGATGGGCTTCCTCGGTGAGGAGGGTGATCGGTAATGGCGATGTCACACGAGCACTTCGGTGCGGACGAAGCTGTGGCCACGGTCTCGGAGGAACACGTGGCCACAGCACCCGAAAGCGATGGACGAGCTAAGTTCAGCGCAGTGGGTGAGGCCCATAGTAGCGGCTCGACCTCGCAGCCGGTTGCACCGTCCGCAGGTGTGGGGAAGTCCTCACGGATCAACCCGGACGATCCCAGGTTCATCCGCGCGATCACTGTCGGTGTGGCCTTTGCCGGGCTGGTGGCGTTCGCGATCAGCTTCGTGGCTCTCTCGGAGATCGCGGCGTGGCTGGGGCTGCCGCACTGGATGCACTGGGCGGTCCCGCTGTTCATCGACACGGGGATCTTGGTCTACGCCGGCAGCGTCCTCATCCACAAGGCCCGCGGGGAGCGGACCTGGCCGTCATGGCTGATGTTGGGCACGTTCACCGCGCTGTCGGTGGTGGCCAACGCCGCCCACGCGCTGTCGTTTGGATCGGCTGCCGCGCAGTCGTGGCAGGCCCTGGTGGGCGCAATCATCGCGGGCATGGTGCCGGTGGCCGTGTTCACCGCTACCGAGCAGCTGTCGCGGGTGGCCGTTGAAGATCCCGTCTCACGCCGCCGGGAGCTCCAAGCACTGGCTGAGTGGCACGCGCAGCAGGCTCAGCGTGAGCGCAAGCAGCTGGAAATGGAAGCGGAGCGGGAGCGTGCCCGGCAGGCATCCGAGCTTGCCAAGGAGGAGCACCTGACGCGCATCGCGGAGGTGCGAGCTGCCCGGGAGCTGCGCGCGGAGCGGGCAGCGAAGCAGCTGGATTCGGGGCAGGACCGCGGCCTGCACCTGGTGGCTCAGTCCGCGCCGGCGCAGGTGGGTGCGGCTGAGGCCCCGGACATTGATGAGGTTGCCGAGTTCGTAGCCGAGCGCGCCGGGCGCGGGGTCGATACCTCGGGTGCGGATCTTGCCGAGCGGTTCGGGTTCAGCGCCAAGACGGGCCGCCGGCGGCTGGCGAAGCTGCGCGAGGAGCGCCCGGAGATCTTCACAGGGGAGGAGCAGCGATGAGCACGACATGGAAAGAGGCGATCGCCAACGTCGAAGCCCCGAGCGGGCCGTGGGTGATGAGGCGGTTGATCCGGTCGATCGTGTTCGTGGTCGTGTTGATGATCGCCACGGCGACGGGGGTGACCGATTGGGCCATTGAGCTGGTGCAGTACGCGGCCACCTCGGACGTGGCCTCGGTTCGCAGCATGGTGCTGTGGTTGTGCCTGGCCGGCGTGCTGATCTGGCTGGCCTTCGGCGTCCTGGTGGAGATGGTGGTCTCTGTCCTGTACTACAAGCGCAACCATGAACGCGAGACTCGCTTCGCCGCCTACCTCAACGCGGGAGGGCCGAGTGCAGGCACTCGCGCAAGTGCGACGGTGGGCTCCCCGCGAGCACGACCCGAGAAGCCGGCGCCGCGCCCGGCGCGGGTGGAGGAGGCTCCGACGGAGTTCCTGCCGTCGAGCGAGATCGCGGGGCAGGGGGATCTGCTCGACTGCATTCCCGGCGAGGAACGAGGCACCGAGGCCATCGCCGCGCGCTTGGAGGCATCCGAGTGCCGGCAGCCGGGTGGCGATAAGGAGGCTGTGCGATGAGCGTTCAGGCACTGAACTGGGCCCGGCAGATGGGCGCGGCGGCTGACTTGCCGGCGGCGCAGTTGCTGCTGCTGTGGCTGCTGGCCGATCAGGCCAACGGGCAGTGGGAGTGCTGGCCGGGGGTGGCTCGCCTCGCCCGTGAGTCCAACCAGTCGGATAAGAGCGTCAAGCGCCACCTTCGCGCCCTCGAAGAACACGGCATCATCGTCCGCTATGCCCGCCGCGGGTCGATGAAGAACCACGAGACCGGCGAGGTCTACGTCAACGTGCGAAAGTCGGATCTCATCGTGCTGCAAGCCGAGGCACTTGCTGCGCTGGCGCAGCGTGAAGAGGCGGTCGCGGTCGACGAAAGCGAGAGCTTCGGCGGGTGGGTCGCTGGTCACGCCGACGACGAGGAGGGGCATGGGGACAATTTGTCCCCTAGCCCGGGAACCCCGGAAACAAGCGAAGGGGACAATCTGTCCCCTAGCCTCCGGGTTGTGGAAACCCAAGGGGACAATCTGTCCCCCTGGGGGCATGGGGACAATTTGTCCCCTAGCCCGGCAGCCCCGGAAACAAGCGAAGGGGACAATCTGTCCCCCTGGGGGGCTAGGGGACAAAACGAGCAGGGGCTAGGGGACAAATCGCCTCGCGTACACGCGGGCGTCAACCGCGCGCGCGGATTGAACCCTCATAAAGAACCCTCATCGTCGTCGTCTTCACGTGAGTCCTACAGTGCCGAGTCGGCCGGCGACGGCCGAGACGACGACGCGATCGCAGCCAATGAGGGTGTGGGGGGCAGCCATCGCGGTGTGAGCCTCCACGCGCTCGACGGGGTCGTGGCCCAGGCCGTGGGCTGGGAGTGCACGAGCGAGCAGCTGATGTGGCTCGTTGACGTGATCCTCGATCGCTCCGCGCGGCCCGTGGGACGCCCAGCACGGTTCGTCACCGCCGCGGTGAAGAACGATCCCGCAGCGATCCGGGAGGAGCTGGCGGGCCGGTTCGGCCGCCCGGGCAGCGAGGCGGCCTCGGCGCCGGCGGCGGTGGGCTGCCCGATTCCCGAGCACGCCGAGCAGGGGCTGCTTGCGGTCAATTGCCCAGCGTGCCGGAAGTGGCGGGACTTCCCACCGCGGATCAGTGCCGGCGTCCTCGATCGACTCGACGCGCAGATCCGCCGGCATGTCCTCGACCGTGAGGACGTCGCGGTGGTCGATGACGAGTCTCAGCGGACCGGCTGAGGGTGGGAGTAAGCGATGGACGAGCTAAGAGACGAACGCGACGAGGGCGGGGGTGGGCCGTT